>CAMVTS010000020.1 GCA_947170465.1 uncultured Clostridia bacterium | reverse complement strand
GCCTTATCCTTCCTACACCGATTTGCTTTTTGGTGTATAACACGCTATCATCCGATAGGCTAACTTATGACAACGCAACGGCGGCAACGTGACGTTGCATCCAGTCCGCCTTTTGAAACGTTCTGTTTTTCGGCAAACGTCCGAAACGGCGGAACCAAACGTTGAGCTTAAAATGAACTACGCACGCACCCTTATTGCTCAACGCCAAACACGCTATCATCCGATAGGCTAACATATGACAACGCAACGGCGCGTTTCCGAAAGGGACGCGCCGTTGTGTCGTTAAAGAGGAGTAATCATTATGAACGAAACAATCAGAGAACTTGTCACACAGTTGACAAACGAACAGCTATTCGCTGTCTGGTTTTTGATCGGCGCGGCGCTGGTGTTCTGGATGCAGGCAGGCTTTGCCATGGTTGAGGCAGGCTTTACCCGCGCCAAAAACACCGGCAACATCATTATGAAAAACCTGATGGATTTTTGCATCGGCACCGTCACCTTTATTCTCATCGGCTTCGGTTTGCTGATGGGCGAGGATCTGGTCGGCTTGATCGGAAAACCCGGCTTTGACCTGTTTACCGCTTATGCGAATTTTAATTTTTCGAGCTTTGTGTTCAACCTTGTGTTCTGCGCTACGACGGCGACTATCGTTTCCGGCGCCATGGCGGAGCGTACCAAATTCCTGTCCTACTGCGTGTATTCCGGCATCATCTCCGCCGTGATCTATCCGATTGAAGCGCACTGGATCTGGGGAGGCGGCTGGCTCAGTCAGCTCGGCTTCCACGACTTTGCCGGCTCCTGCGCGATCCACATGGTCGGCGGCATTTCCGCGTTAATCGGCGCAAAAATGCTCGGCGCGCGTATCGGCAAATTCAAGAAGGACAAAAACGGCAACGTCAAGGTCGGCGCGTTTCCCGGTCACAATATCGCGCTCGGCGCGCTGGGCGTGTTTATCCTGTGGCTTGGCTGGTACGGCTTTAACGGCGCGGCGGCGACTTCTGTCGAACAGCTCGGTTCCATCTTCCTGACGACGACGGTTTCCCCTGCGATCGCGACAGTGGTGTGTATGATTTTTACATGGCTGAAATACGGCAAGCCCGACGTCAGCATGTGCCTGAACGCTTCCCTCGCCGGTCTGGTCGCCATTACCGCCGGCTGTGACGTCACCGACGCCTTCGGTGCCATTGCTATCGGCGCAGTGTCGGGTCTGCTGGTCTGCTTCGGCGTGTGGCTGCTCGACTATAAGCTGCATATCGACGACCCGGTTGGCGCGGTTGCGGTGCATATGTTCAACGGTATCTGGGGCACGCTCGCCGTCGGTCTGTTCGCGACCGATTCCGCTCCCGGCTATTCCATCACCAACGCAGCAGGCAAAACGCTGACCGGACTTTTCTACGGCGGCGGCTTTGAACTGATGGGCTTGCAGTTGCTCGGCTTTGGCGCGGTCGCGTGCTGGACAGCCGTCACCATGACCGGCGTATTCTTCCTGATCAAGAAAATCTTCGGTCTCCGCGTATCACGTGAGGAAGAAACCCTCGGTCTGGACGTCACCGAACACGGTATGCCCTCTGCCTATGCAGGCTTTTCCATGGTTCCCGAATATATTGAAGAAGGCAGCGCGCCTGTGCTTGTCAGCGGCGATACCCCTGTAGCCGAAGCGGTTGAGGTAAAGAAAATGTCTTCCTTTGACGACGGCAGACCGAAAATCAGCAAGGTGGAAATTGTCTGCAAGGAGGCGCGTCTGGAAGCGCTGAAAAACGCGATGATGGCAATCGGCATCACCGGCATGACTGTCACGCATGTTCTCGGCTGCGGCACACAGAAGGGCAAGCCCGAATACTACCGCGGCGTGCAGATTGAAGCCAATTTGCTGCCCAAGGTGCAGGTGGACATTGTCGTCTGCACGGTGCCTGTCGGCAGGGTGATTGAAGCCGCCAAGAAAACCCTGTATACCGGACACATCGGCGACGGCAAAATCTTCGTATACGACGTGGAGGAGGTTGTCAAGGTGAGAACCGGTCAGACAGGCGTTGAAGCAATGAAGAATTTTGATTCAATCTAACACGAGACTGTTGACAGGCTTTGTTGCCATTTTGCTGTCCATCATTTTTCTAACAAGCATAAAAAAGGCGTAAGTCCGATATGACGGACTTACGCCTTCAAGCTGCTCACGCAGTATTAGAACAGACTCACTTTTTCTGCGTCAGCGGCTTAAATCCAAGCTCCTCCTGCATCAGTATCATCAGCGGAATCCCCAGCAGCAGCGGAAACACTGTTCCGTTGAGAAAGATGGTAAACGCTAACAGCAGAAAGTCTACATCAGGATAAAGCAGCTTAACAGCAGGCGCTATGACGACCGCTTCCGTCACAGACGAAATGATAATGACTGCGAGCTGTTTCAGTATTTCTTTGACAGTCCTCAATGAAAATGATGTCTTGGAGAGCTTCACACAGAACAAATAGAACGCAAACGGTCCGAGAAAATTTGCCGCAAATCCGGCGATTGAGCTCCACCTCAAACTGTCGCTCATGACGTCGCCTATCAGATTGCCTACTGCAAAGGCTATACAGCCGGGAATCCCGAAAAAGATGCCGTAGACCGGCTTGAGAAACATGACGGGACGGATGTCGGTAAAGCCCGGTATCACACTCATCACCTTAAAGGGAACCGCGATTATCAGATACACCAATACAAGAAGCAAGGTCATCAGACAAAACCTTACTGACTTGGGGAGCTTACCGGTTTTCAGCGCCATTTTTCAGCCTCCCTTTCCCCTTCAATTCAACGATTTCTATCAAGCTGCCAATCACGATAAGCACCGCGCCGATGATATGAAACGGCGTAGGAACAGCTCTCTCAATCAGCGTTTCCGGCAGCACCGCTCCCCAGATAAGTGAAAACACAATTTCAAGCGTATAAATGATGGTTGACTCCGTCGCTGTAGCGCGCTTCTGCGCAAAAATATTCAAGGTCTGCGCAAACACAATGATAAAATACGCGTGAATAAACAGACTTGCGACAATCGTGCCAGACCAATGAATCGCGCCGAAGATTGCGGGCTGAACAATCAGCCAGATAACAAAGCTGATCACCGCGACAAACACGGAAACGAAAACAGAAAGCGTGACAGGGTCGTATTCCCGCGCAAAATCGTTCAGCTTGACAATATATATTGCGCGAAGCACGCAGCCGACTACCATCAGAAGCAGTCCAACGGGAGATATGGATGTCATGCTGCCGCCAAGTGCAACGACGATTCCCGTCATGACCAGCGCAACGGAGACCCATGTCTTGACGGCAACGTTTTTTCTCATAGTAATCAGCACAACCGGCAATATGACTGCCGTCATAGAAAAGGTAAATGCGCCCGATGACACATCAAAGTAATTCAAGCCGTACTGATACAGCGTGTTATAACCACAGTTGAGAACCCCTAACAACAGACACCGCAGCAGTATCTTTCTTCCGTAACAGCTCAAAACCATTCGGATTCGCCTGAAAAAACAGACGGTCAGTATGAGCGCTGCAATCGTGTTACAGATAGAAGTGGTGGCAAACGGTGAAACATCAGCAGGAATACATGAGAAAATGATGACCTCTGTCGACCAGCAGAGGGTTACACAGATAAGGCAGATATTCGCCTGCAGCCTGTTCATGGCTATTCCCCCTTTTTGATTTATAATTATACCAAAATAATAATCATCTGTCCATAGATAAAACATCCGTTTAATCCGCTGAATATGCCCGAACCTGCTCTTGAGAACGCTGAAACGCGCAAAGAAGGCGAACCGAGACTCTTCCTTGTCAGAAAGTTCAGCGACAAGCTGCAGTTTGAATACACCAAGCCTTAAAAAATCAAAAGCGCAGCCGCGCGACATAAGAAAAACGCCGGTGTAATTTGACACCGACGTTTTCTTGTATGATGCTGTTCAGCCGTTTCCCTGTTCGACTTCTTCAATCTCGTCCCGTGACGCTTCTTTGAGAGAATAAGTATCAAAAGCCGCTTCTCTCGGCAGCTGAATTTCAATTCTGTCCATTTTCTGCAGGGTGCATTCACCTTCACTAAGGGACGCTTCAAAGACATGACCGCCGAGCGTTCTGTCCTCGGATAGAAAGTGCATGTGCCAGCCCGACGCATTAATACCGTCCATATAATCGGGATAATAGACGCACACCAGCGTTCCGTGAAGCTGCTCAAAGCAAAAATCCTTCTGTGTTTTGGAGAGAATATCCTTCAGGGATACGTGTTGGGAACGGTATGGCGCTCCCGCACGCGCGTGAATGTTGTGAAACCATCCGTCTATCCGCGCGATGTGAATACTGTTCAGACCAAAATCTTCTTCGATTCTCACCGTCAGCTCCAGCTTGATGGCGTCAAGACTCTTCATTTCATCTATTTTGAATTTTCTGCCGTCCTTCACGAAGCCGGATACCGCAAAAGGCACCCCCGCGTCGTCCTCTGAGCAGACAATACTGCCGTCCGGCTTTGCCTGATAGCATATTCCGTCCAGCACAATCATCTCACCGTCTACATTTTCAAACGTACCGAGTCCAGTATCGCCGTGCTCAAGCAGCTCCTGCACGTTAACAACCGGTCTTGTATAGCCAAGCGCCAACGCCTGCAGTGTGGAAACCTGATAAATCTTATTGGATTTCATTTGCACTTCCTCCTAATTGACAGTTTTTATACGAATAATTCTACCATATTTTTTCTTTTGTTTCAATAGATATTTGTCTGATTTTATCAGAATTCTGAATGTACGGCAATGCGGAACCGCATCTGACACATTTCAGAGCCTCACAATCTGTTTCTGTAAAAGCGTTATGACTGTCTGTTGCTCAGATACAAAGGTATTTCAGCTTGAAATCACAAAAAATGCAATTATGCCTTGATATTTTTTCCGTTTTAAGTTAAACTTATAAGTGCTGAAAGGAGATATGCATATGGAACTGATTCAGAGCTTTTCCGTTGACCACACAAAAATCATCCCCGGCATATTTACAAGCCGTGTGGACACAGTAGATCAGGGTACCGTGACGACCTATGATATCCGGCTGAAAAAGCCAAACCGGGAACCTGTCATCGACGTCGCTGCCATGCACTCGCTCGAACACATCATTGCCACCTTTCTCAGAAACGACGAAGACTGGAAGGACGAGATTATTTACTGGGGACCGATGGGCTGTCTGACCGGCTTTTATTTGATACTCAAGGGAAACCGCGCTCCAAGGGAAATCTATGATTTGCTCCTGCGCGCTTTCAAATCGGTTGAGCATGCAGACGAGGTGCCCGGCGCAACGGCGGTGAACTGCGGTCATTACCTGATGCATAATCTCGGAATGGCAAAATGGTATGCGGCAGAATTTGCCGCATATCTGGAAGCAAACGCCGGCAATCCGGAAATCTTTGAATATCCGAAATCGGAAAGACTCGTCACGGACGACGGAAAGCATTTCTACGACTCGTAAGTTTAATAGAGAGGTGTCAATATGAGAACAAAATTAAAGCTCACTGAGGGCATTTTCCCGATGCCGGTGTTGATGGTAGCCACCTATAATGAGGACGGCAGCGTCAATGTGATGAACGCCGCCTGGGGCACCATGCAATCAAGAGGGATTGTCGCCCTGAACCTGACAGAAAGCCACAAAACCGTTGAGAACATCAAAGCAAGAGGCGGCTTCACCGTCAGCATTGCCGACGCAAAGCACGTTGTTGAAGCGGATTATTTCGGCGTAGAATCCGGTCATAAGGCAGCGGATAAACTCGCCAAAAGCGGACTTACCGCTGAAAAGGCAGAAACGGTTGACGCGCCGGTTATCAACGAATTTCCGCTTTGTCTGGAATGTGAGTTTATTGAATACCAGCACAATGAGTACGGCTGCGGCGTTATCGGCAAAGTTGTCAATGTGACGGCTGACGAAAGCGTGATGAAGGACGGCAAGGTGGATATCTCCGCTGTGAACGCGATTGCGTTTGACCCCTACACGCACGGGTATTACAAAGTCAGCGAACGTGTCGGAGACGCCTTCAAGGACGGTTTACAGTTAAAGTAAGATAGCAAACAGCTTCCGCAGGTTTTCCGCGGAAGCTGTTTTGCCTGGTATTATTGAATTATGAGCCGGCTTGTGTTAAGAGAGAACTATATCCTCGTGTCCGAGATAATCATCTGACTTTCAATTACAATAGTAATTCCATGCCGATTTTCTGCGGCACCAGTCCCATCGCTTCATAGAATTTCAGCGCTGTCGGATTGCAGCTCCAGACATTCAGCGTGACATTATAAAAACCCTGTTCCTTAGCATAAGCTATCACCGACTGATAGAGCGTTGTGCCGACGTGTTGTCCTCTTGCGGCGCTGTCCACACAGATATCGTCGATATACAGCGTTCGGATATCGGTTAAAACCGCGCTGCCGGTTATCTGCTGATGAACGCAGAAGGCGTGTCCAAGCGGTATATCGTGTTCGTCTGTGCAGACAAACACCGGTGTCTTTTCGTCACGCAGCAAATGCGTCAGCTCATCCGCGTTGTACTTGGTCGCAGGTCCCTTGAAAATATCCGGACGTCCGTTATGGTGAACCATGTCCACCTGCGTGAGTAAATCAAGAATCTTCGGAATGTCCTTTTCTGCTGCGCGTCTTACGGTCAGTTTCATGCTTCTCCCCCTTTGTCTCTGATAGATATCATTATAGTCCGGATTTGCTTTCCGGTCAATCTTTTTGTCGAGGAATTAGAACATTGAAAAAGTACTACCTCTATGCGGGTATCACCGTGCTGATATGGGCGACGCTGGCAACGGTCGTCAAGCTCGTTCTGACGGATATCCCGAATTTTCAGGCGCTGTCCATCAGCAGCGCTTTTGCCTTTGTCTTTTTACTGATTCTCAATATCATCAACGGCTCCATCAAGGAGATGAAGCATTACCGCCCGCGCGATTACCTTACTATGGCAGGCTTGGGCTTTTTGGGACTGTTTGTGTATTCAGCGCTCTATTATTATGGCATTGGCATACTCGGCTCGCAGGAAGCGTGCATTCTCAATTATCTGTGGCCGATTATGATTGTCTTTTTTGCCTGTATTATTCTAAAAGAGAAAATAACCATCCGAAAAATCATTGCTATGCTAC
Source organism: uncultured Clostridia bacterium (assembly GCA_947170465.1). Lineage (GTDB taxonomy): Bacteria > Bacillota > Clostridia > Oscillospirales > Acutalibacteraceae > Ruminococcoides. The sequence continues at coordinate 27,813 of CAMVTS010000020.1, read as the reverse complement.
TCTCCTTCGCCGGTATTGTCGTGCTTACGCTCGGCGGACAGGATACTGCCTCCGGTAACCGCCTGTTCGGTATTGCCGCGTGTGTAATTGCCGCCGTCTGCTATGGTCTGTTCTCGGTGCTCAACAAAAAGCACCAGCTCAATCAAAATATCACGATGATGTGGATTTGGCTGACAACGGCAGTTTGTTCACTGGTGCCCGGTCTGCTGTTTGAAACATGGCAGCCCATCAGGGGTGTGCAGTGGATTGGTCTGCTGTGGCTCGGCGTGGTTGTCAACGCCGTGGCGTATCTGCTGTGGGCTATCGCTCTGAAAGGCGCCGCCGATTCCGCGAAAATCGCGAATCTGGCTTATCTGGTGCCGTTTTTGTCCATTATTCTCTCTGCTGTCATTCTGCATGAGAGTATCACCGTCAACGCGGTCATCGCGCTGGTACTGATTGTCGGCGGTATCCTGCTGCAAAGTATTCATTTTAATACTAATTCCTGATAGAAAGTAGACTTATATTTTGAGAGGATATTTTTCGCAAGACAAGGCGGAGGACGCGGCAAGGCTGGCGCCTTGCAAGGACGACAACGCAGTATTGCGGAAAATAGACCGCAAAGATTGTCTACTTTTTATTAGGTATTAGTATAAGCAAAAATAAAGCAAAAAAACCGCGGCACCGGCGATGGATGCTGCGGATTTTTTATACGATTTCATCAGAAAAGTTTTGAGGTTTATTATTTAACGGATATCAAGATAGTCCGCGAAACCGGTGATGTTGAAAATCTCCATGACCTTTTTGTTCACGTTTTTCAGCACCAGTCCGTTTTTGCCCTCCAGCAAATCATGCGCGTTCAAAATCGCCCTTAATGCCGCCGAGCTGACGTACTCAACCCCTGCCATATCCAGCGTGAGCGTGTCATGCTGTTCGCACAGGGCGTCCATCTGGCTTTCAAAATCTTTGACGGTTATATGGTCAATTTTGCCTTCGGGCGCGATGACGGTTGTTCCGTTTTCCTCATAAACCTTAATTGTCATTGTGTATTCTCCTTTGTATCTGATTCTCTCAGCATGTCGCTGAGGATTTGGTTGCCGATTTCATTGAATTCCTCGTTGCGCATGAACATCTGTATGCCCAACAGCTGTTGCCGGGTATAGCAATTCTTTAAATATGTTTTCATTTCCGCCGCACTGAGCGTCTTGCGCTGTTTCGCGTCATCCGGATTCACGCCGCGCATCAGCGAGAAAAAGAGCATTGCCCAGTTGTCGCAATCCCTGACGAAGCCTTCCTCAAACGCGCTGAGCGCCTGCCTGTCACCCCGCAGCAGCGCTTCATGCGTTTGGCTGCGCGCATAAAAGGCAGATAAATCCTGCTTGTCATCATAGACGCAGCCCTTCTCCGTGCGTAGAATTCGATGTGGTCTGGCAGTAAAGCCTGAATCGCTGATTTCCAGCTCCAGCACCAAGCCTTCCGCCAGAAGCGGCGTCACGTCCGGACGGAAATGGAAACAGAAATTGCCCTGACCGTAAAGCAGATAGGCATTTTTATAATGCTCCTCTTCACCGACGGCGTGTGTGTGCTGTGAAATCACCACGTCCGCGCCGTTGTCCGCCATGCGGTGGAACCGTCTGCGCATGATTGCACTGTTGTAATGCGTGCCCTCAATGCCGCCGTGATACAGCACTATCAGGAAATCACTCTGCGCTTTCAGCGCCTTAATTTCATGACATACCCGGTATTCGTCGTAGAGATTCACGCCGGGATAGTCCTCACACGGCGCGTTCTCAAAACGCTCGGTGGTATTGTACAGGATGATTTTTCTGCCGCCGTCCTCTATCTCTGCATAGCTCTTGACAGAAGCGGCATTTTCTCCCCAGCCAAAAAAGCCGATGGCGTTTTCTGAGAGCAATCGGCAGGTGTCGAGATAACCCTGTCTGCCGTAGTCCATGGAATGGGTATTGCCAAGCGTGGCGTAATTGATTCCGAGGTTCTTGATAGCCTTGAGCGTACCGATTGGCGCCTTGATACTCGGTCCGATTTTTTCTGTCGGCCGGTCGCTGTCAGTAAAGCAGCCCTCAAAATTGCATACGCGATAATCCGCCGAGGCGAACAGCTCACACAGCTTTTCGCCGAACAACGCCTGCGTATCGCCTGCCGAAAACAAATCATAGTTGCAGGGCATGGGCAGAAAATCGCCGGCAATCATGATTCTGGTTGTTTTCATATTTCCACCTCAAAAGTCCATTTCTATCGTTAAAATGTTCTGACCGTTTTCGTAGGTATAGCCGATTTCGCTCATCAGCTTTTTGACAATGAAGATGCCCAAGCCGCCGGGTTTTCGCTTTGAAAGCGGCATATTGACGTCCGGCTCCTGCACCTGCATCGGATTGAACTGCTTGCCCTGATCCTTGAACACAACCGTCATACGGTGGTCGCGGCACTTCGTCAGAATTTCGATTTCGCCGCCGTTTTCGTAGGCATAGCTTTCGATATTGGCGAGGATTTCGGACGTGGCAATCTCAATCTTTCCGACAGTATCACTGTCGCAGCCGGCTTTTTCACATTGTTCGGTGACGTATGCGGTCACACTGTCAAAGGTCTCAACCGTCAGATAAAAGCGCTTGCTTTCCATGGGTTCCACCTGTAAATATTCCTTGAAGGACAGCGCCAGGATTGTCGCGTCATCATAATGGTCTTTTCCGTTCTCAAAATCATTCACAGCCTGTCTGACGGCCGTGACAATCTCCTCCTGACCGCGCTCCTTTTCACGCGAGATAACCGCAAGCAGACGGTCGTCTCCGAAAAAGCGCTCCTCAGCATCCTGCGCTTCGGTCACGCCGTCGGTGTAGAGCACCAGCTTGTCTCCCGGTCTGAGCTTCGTACGCTTTTCACGGTACCGCACCAACCGCTTTCTGCCGAGGACAAAATTCGGTTTATCACTAAGAAACTCCGGCTCTTTGCCGCTGCGGATGAGCACCGGATAATTGTGACCGGCGTTGGAATAGGACAACGTACCTGTCGTCAAATCAAGAATACCTATCCAGCCGGTCACAAAAAACTTTGCCGGATTGGAGCGTTGCAGGTATCGGTTTGTCAGCTCAAACGTTTTGTCGGTCGCGCTGTGAATCTGCGCGTAGACTTGAATCAGCGTTTTGGACAGCGTCATAAACAATGCCGCCGCCATTCCGTGTCCGGACACGTCGCCGATAACGATTGCCAGGTGCGTTTCATCTATCAGGAAGTAGTCGTAAAAATCGCCGCCAACCTCTGTCGCCGTCGTCATATCGGCATAGACGGCGTAGGATTCATTGTCGGGAAAATCGGCTGATAAAATACCCTCCTGAATATTTTTTGCCACATTCAGCTCGGTTTCGTTCGCGAGGGTTTTCTGCATCAGTATACCCTGACTAATCGTGAAGCTTCTGCCGCTGAAGGATAAATAGACCGACACGACCACCAGCGCTGCGCCTGCAACAACCAAAAAGCTCTTTCCGCCTAAGACAATGAGTAGGGTTTCATCTGTAAAATCAAACGCAGAGGCGATTGCGTAGAAGGGGTTCACGTCAAATATTCCGTCCATGTCATAAAAAGGCATTAAGACGCTCATCAGTCCTATGTACATAATCAGCAGACAAATGAGTCCTGTCAGCGCTGTAAACCGCGGCCGGAAATAAAAGCTGTTAATAAAAGGAATGAGTATCAGGAACAGCGCGATAATGTCGGTGTATCCGCATAACACAAAGATGGAAAAAATCATCACCAAATTGTTGACGAATTTTATCCACGGATACGTCCGTCTGCGGAAAACCATATTGATGAGAATGCCTGCCAGCAAGGAGGCACCCGCAACTCCTCCGAAAAAGAACCGCGTATCGTCCCATGAGTTGAGAAGAATATATATCAGTATCGCCGCTTCAAAAGCAATCATGATAATCATATACACAAAATTGATGCGCTGCTCGGCAGCGCGGAGTAATTTTGTCACATACTCCGATTGCTTCGTTTGTTCTCTGTACTTAAAAATGCTGTTCACCGCCTTAGCCGTAATTAATAGCGACATTGGTGACGTTAAAGCCTAATACGCGATTGTAATTGATGGTGGAGCTGAGCATTCTCACCAGCTCCAGTCCGGTGATGCGCTTGCCGCTGTTGTCAATGTAATCGGTCGGGTCAAACTCCGTGCCGTTATCGCGCAGCCGGACGTTCACCTTGTCCGGAAATACACGCACGCAGACGTCTACGGCGTTGTTGCTGCTCGACGCGGCATATACGGCGATATTGTGACACAGCTCCTCAACCGTCACGCCGACGGCGTTGACGGTGTTTTCGGGCACGCTGTTCTTCTCACAGAAAGCCATCGCTTCCTCGGAGGCATGAATGGCTTCGCTGATTTCATTCCTGATGGAGAAATCGTACACAACACCTCCCTGTTCCTCAATACCGAGAATATTGCTCTTGTGCTGCACCTTTTTGCTGATGAGCATGGCAATCAAGGTGATAAGCACCGTTACCGCCTTGGAAACCGGGAAGGAAACCCAGAGCCAGTAGATATCGTAATGCGCGAACCAGTACATCAGCGGCACTATCGTCAGCACGCCGTCGAGCATGACGAGCAGGTTGGCGAGACCGCGCTGTTTGGTCGCCTGGAAAAACGTTCTCATGACATAAATAACCGCGAGTATCGGGATATTGATGGAGAAAATGCGGAAGGTGACCGCGAATATCTCTGTTACCGACGGCTCTGTCAAGCCGTAGAGCGCCGCAAGCTGTACGGGAATCAGCTCTGAGACTATCAGCACCAGAATGGAAAGCGCGACGGTGACAAGCATGCCGTACCTCAGGGTGAGACGCTGCCCGTTGGAATCCTTTTCGCCGTACAGGGCGCCGAGAATCGGCAGGAGCGTCATTGACGCGCCTTCCACCAGAATAAACGCCAGACTGTTGAGCGAGAAGGACACCGAAGCTATTTTGCCGCCCATCACGCCGGTGAAGGACAAAATAATCGCGTTGGTGAAGAACAGGCGCAGGAAGTTGCACACATAAATCAGCGCGGAAGGAAGTCCGACGCTGAAAATCTTGGCGAGCGCTTTCAGCTGACCGAGCGCCGCCTTGGTAAAGCGGACGGTGCGTTTTTTAGATTTGAAGTAAATCAGCGTCAGGAATACGCCGGCGACATAACCGGTGACGGTTGCCCAGCCGGCGCCTGCAACGCCCCAGCCGAAAATCGCCATGTAGATGTAGTCGCAAATCAGGTTGATGATATTGGCGACAATGGGCAATGCTGTCGCCAGCTTGCGCATGCTGTCGGTTCTCGCGTAGGCGGCTGTCTGGTTGACAACCGCGACCAGAGGCGTGAGCACCCAGAGCGGAAGGAGATAATCGACAACCAAACCGACAAGCTCCTCCTTGCCCTGCGCCAGCAGCTGGGCAGTCGGCAAGATGGTCGCGATACCGACAATGGAAATCAGCACCGTTGAGAGCACGCCTGCCCAGAAGGACAGTGTAAAGACCGTATCGGCGGATTGCTGGTCTCGTTTACTCTTGTGGATAACGGACAGCGTGTTACCGCCGAAGGTGAACATCGCTATCGGAATACTGCGCAAGAATACAATGGAGGTCGTCAGGTTGATGGCGTATAGCGGCACTGTTCCCAGAATCTGACCGACCATAATGCCGTCAAGAATACTGGAAAGATAGTTGGAAGCCGTCATCGCCAGTGTCGCAACCAGAAGGCTGCGGTATTTTTTATTCAGAAGCGTTCCTTTTCGTTTCATGGTCCTCCCCTTCTTATCGCTTCAGGTTATCCCTGCGGAAGAACAGGAAGCCGCGCAGTACATTGATGAAGTCGTTGACATACCGTTCGTTGCTCGCGTTCCAGAAGAAGCCCATACGCGCGAGAATCTGCGTGGTGAAATGAGCGCTGCAGGGCAAAGCGACAATCCTTTTGCCGTGAGCGGTGTTCATGTAAGCGGTCATGCTGGAGAGAATCGCCGCCTTGTCGGGATCCTTCTGCGCTTCATTGAGCGCTGAAGCAAAGACGTCGTATTCGACAAACTCAATGTGGTTGCCGTTCTCGTTCATCTGACGGATGATATCGCCCAGCGGAAGCGTGTGATTGTTGACCGCGTTGAATACGCAGCACGCCTGCGGCGTTTTAGCAAGCTTGACAAAGGCTTCACAGGAACGGTCAATCGGTCCCATGCAGACCTGATTTTCAATCATGGCGTAAGGGAAACAGCCCAGCAGGCTGTAGGAGCGCAGTCTGCCCATGAAGTTGTTGGTGAGGAAGTTGATCTGGAACTCTCCGTCCGACTCACGCGCCGCCAGCGTACCGACGCGGATGACCTTTGCGTCAAGACCGTCAGCCGCCGCTTCCAGCACCTTGCGCTCGCCCATCAGCTTGGAGGAGGTGTATTTGTTGTCAAGCGTCTGTCCGAAGTAGAGAGACTGCTCGTCAAGGTCTCTGCGGCTGAGCTTTGTCACGTCGTCTGTGGTACCCGATACGGAAACCGTGGAGAAATGAATCAGTCTCGCACCAATCTTTTTGCACAAGCTGATGCAGTTGACCGCGCCGCCGACGTTGATATCCTCAATATCGGTGCCGTTTGAGAAGTGCTTGACGTTTGCCGCGCAGTTGAATACCGTGTTGACCGGCAGCGCTTCAAACGACTCAAAATATTTGTAATCCGTCACGTCGCCGTTCAGAACCTCTACGCGCCGGGCAAATTCTTCCTCATAATCGGTGCCGAAGTAGTAGAACATGATATTTTCAAGGCGCTCGCGTGCGGTGTCGAATTTGCCCTTGCGAATCATGCAGTACGCCTTGCCGGTTTCATTTTTAAGGAATTCCGCCAGGAGGTGCGCGCCCATGTAACCCGTCGCGCCGGTAATCAGCACGTTGCCGAGGTCACGAAGCGGCTCGGCCTGGAAGGCTTCCACGGTATTTTTGGAAAGCAGTTCGTTAATTTTGGTATAGTCGTAATCGTCAAAGTCAAAGAGCTTGTTGGTATCGTTGACCTCGCCGTCCTTGAACAGTTCCGCAAGGGCGCGCGGCGTGGTGTATTTGAACACGTCGCCGTAGGTGATTTCAAAGCCGTTTTCGGAAGCGTCGAGTACGACCGAGGTGACGACCAGCGAGGTGCCGCCGATTTCAAAGAAGTCGTCCGTGGCGCCTACCTGCTCCAATTTCAACGCCTTCTTGAAGGATTCGCAGAAGAATTTCTCGGTGGCGTTTGCCGGCGCGACGTATTCGCCCAGGCTGACCGGTACCGGATCGGGCAGGAGCTTGATATCCGTCTTGCCGTTGGCGGTCATCGGCATTTCGTTGAGCTGGAGGTAGGCGGTTGGCACCATATAGTGCGTCAGGTGCTTTTTCAGCTCGTCGCGCAGCGCGTCAATGTTGATTTCTTCGTCAGCGGTGAAGTAAGCGCAGAGGTTGTCCTGACCGTTGAGCTTACGGATAATGACAGCGACCTTCTTGATGTGCGGCTGAGCGGCTATCAGTCCCTCGATTTCGCCTAATTCGATGCGCAGACCTCTGAGCTTGACCTGATTGTCCAGTCTGCCGAGAATATGCACGTTGCCGTCCTTGTCCCATTTGGCGTAGTCACCGGAACGGTACATGCGCGCGTTGTCATACTCCACGAACGCCGCGTCGGTTTTCTCGGGCAGGTTCTTGTAACCCTTTGCCACGCCGATACCGCCGATGTACAGCTCACCTATCACACCGTAGGGCGCAGGGTCGCCGAATTTATCGACAATGATTTCATGGTAGTTGAGCAGCGGTCTGCCGACGGTGACATAGGGCGCTTCGGTCAAGTCCGCCGCGTTGCAGGAAACCGTGATTTCCGTCGGTCCGTAGGTGTTGACAATGCGGATATTGCGCGAGCACTTCCGGATTTCATCTCTGAGTGCTATCGGATAACCTTCGCCGCCGGACATCACCAGATGACACTTCGCGAGCGCGTTCCGGAACGGCTCGTAATCCATGTACTGCTGCAAGCGCGATGGCGTAGCGTTGATACAGTCGACGCTGTATTTGTCCATCAGCTCCGCGAGTGCTCTCGGGTCGTTCATTTCGTCCTCGGCGGCAAATACCAGCGTTTTGCCGTTGCAGAACGCCGCCGTATGCTCCTTGAAGGACATATCAAAGGAGATGGTGGTGACGGAAAGATAGGTCGTCACGTTATGCCTGATACAGTACATGTGTGAGTTGGCAGGATGGGGCTTGAGGTAATTGCAGATACCCTTGTGGCGCAGCATAACGCCCTTGGGCTTTCCGGTGGAACCGGAGGTATATATCATGTAGCTGAGCTCGCTGTCGCTCATCGCTACATCGGGATTATCCGTCTGATTGCCGTCAAGAATGTCCTCCACGTCAATCGCCTTGTCCGCCGGATAGTCGGACAGCTTGTCCTTGGTGGTGATGATGAAGGAAGCCTCACTGTCGGCGATAATATGGTTGATGCGGTCGGCAGGATACTGCGGGTCACACGGAATAAACGCCGCGCCTGCCTTGTTCACACCGAACATGCATGCAAAGAAGCAGCTCTCTCTGGGCAGCAGCAGCGCAACGCTGTCGCCTGTCCTGATGCCCTTGTCAATCAGGTTATGGGCGACGACATTGGCTCTCTCGTTGAGTTCGCGATAAGTGAGCGTCGCGTCCCTGGCTATCAGGGCGGTTTTGTCCGCGTTTTCAGCTGCGTTTTGCTCGAACAGCTTATGCAGCAGGGTGACGTCCGGCTCCTCGGTCGCTTCGGTCTTGAACCGGTCGAGCGTCTCTTGCTGCGCCTGGGGCAAAGCCAGCGCGTCGCGCACGGTTCTGACATTTTTGCCGAGCAGCTCCAGGGTATATCGCAGCTGACCGATAAAGTTCTCAATCACCGCGTCCTCAAACAGCTCGGAGGAATACTGCACCATGAAGTGCAGTCCCTTGGCGCCCTTGCGGATGACAATGCCGATGTCACGGCTCATTTTTTGCAGGGGTGAATACAGCTCGACGCTCAGACCGCCCTTGTCGTAAGCAGGCGGATTCCACATGAAGTTGACGCTCACGTCAAACATCGGATTGCGGCTTTCGTCGCGCTGCTTGACAAACTCGCCGACAACGTCCTCAAACGGCAGATACGCGCCGTAGGTGGCGTTGCGCACAGCTGTGCTGACGGATTGTAAATATTCGCTGAGCTCCGCCTTGCGCTGCGGCTTCACACGGACGGGAGCGGTATTGACGAACATACCAATTACGTTGTCCGCTTCGCCGGGGCGCATATTGGTTGGAATACCGAGAACCACGTCCTCGGAGGCGGTGTATTTGCCGAGCACCATGGAAACAGCGGAGAATATCAGCTCAAACTCCGTCACGCTGAAACGACGCGCGGTGTTGTCGATGGATTTCAGCAGTTCGTTATCGTAATCAAAGGTAATTTCTCTGTCGGAAAGCGGATGCACCTTGGGGCGCTTGCCCTTGACGGGCATTTCATTGACCGGAACGCCGTCCGCGAACAGCTCACGGTAGAACGCCATGCCGCTTTCGTACTTCGCGTTCAGGCTGTCATCGTATAAATCCGACAAATCAATCTCGGAGGCGGTCACCTCGACGCCGTTGAGACCGTCAATCAGCTCTTTGACAAAGGTCTTGGCGGAGCCGCCGTCGAAGGCGATATGATGAATCGCCATGTGCAGAATCACGCTGCCGTCCGCAACCGCATACAGAGTCGGACGGACAGGAATCGCGGCGTTGAGGTTGAAGGGCTCGGCGTAGTTGTCGATAACGGCAATCACTTCCTCGCGTGAAGCCGCCGTCTTTTCCGCGATTACGGGTATTTTGTCGGTCAGAATACGCACCGGCAGACCGTTTTCCTCGCCGTAATAGGAGGTGAACGCCTCGTGCGCTTTGAATACCGCCGTCAGGGATTGCTTGATGGTTTCCATGTCCGCGCCCTTGATAATGGCAGCGATATTGAGGTTGTAAACGGTCGAGTTTTCATTGAGCTTCTGCTCTAAGTACATGCCGCGCTCGGAAGGCGTCAGCGGATAAACCCTGACCTTTTTCTCCTTCTTGACACGCACCTTTTGACTCGCCTTCTGAATCAGCAGGCGCTCTATCATGCGCGGCGTTTTGCCGCTGAAGATATCGGCGGTTGTAATCTTGTATACGCCGCATTTCTCCGATACCATGGCGCATTTAATTGAATCGCCGCCGAGGGCGAAGAAGTCGTCGTCCACGCCGACATTCTCTACGCCGAGAACCTCCTCAAACGCGGAACAGAGCGTCTTTTGCATATCGGTTTCCGGCGCGATATAATCATTCTTGAAGCTGCCTGCTTCGGGCGCAATCAAGGCGCCTCTGTCGAGCTTGCCGTTCGCGTTGACAGGCAGCTTGTCCAGCCTGACAAAGAAAGCCGGAATCATATACGGCGGCAGCTTCTGCGCGATGGCTTCCCTGAGGTCCTCCGGCTCAACCGGCTTATTCTCTACGTAATAGGCGACAAGATAGACCTGTCCGTACTGGTTTTTGAAATCCTTGAGCGCCGCGTCATGAATACCGTCGCTCTGCTTGATGATGGCTTCAATCTCACCCGGCTCAACACGCTGACCGTTGATTTTGACCATCCAGTCCTTGCGGTTGAGGTAGATGATGTTGCCGTCCTCGCCCTTTCGGACAATATCGCCGGTTCGGAGCAGCTTGGGATAACCGTCCTGCTCCGCAAAGGGATTGTCGACAAAGGTTTTCGCTGTCTGCTCCGGCAGATGAAGATAGCCGTCGGCAAAAATACCGGCAAGGCACAGCTCGCCTTCATCGGCTTCGTTGCCCGCTTCATCAAGAATATGGGTGCGGATATCGCCGATGGGCTTACCGATGGGCGTGTTGTCATAGGGCTTGTCTATTTTGAAGGCAAGCGCCGCCGAAGCGGACTCTGTCTGTCCGTAATAGACAACCAGTTCAAATTCTTCGCTGTAGGTGTTGGAGATACGCTCGCTGCCGGTGGCGACTGTTTTCAGACAATTGCCCTTCTGCTTGAACACCTTGAGCATTTTGGGACTGATAAAGGTTCGGTTAATCTGGTGCTCCTCAATGAAATCCGCCAGCAGCACCGGATCGCGCATGGCTTCATAGGGCATGAGATACGCTCTCAGCGCCGCGCATAACGGCGCGAAAATACCCTGAACCGAGGCGACAAAGGTAAACGGCGCTCCTATTGCGACATGGGATGCCTTTGGCGCTTGGGCGAAATCATTGTACCGGTTGACCGCGTCCGTGATGCTGGCGTGAGAATGAAGCACGCCCTTGGGCTTTCCGGTGGAGCCGGAGGTATAAATCAGCAAAGAAGGATCCTCCGGATTGGGTATGACCGGGTTTTCAATCGGTGCTTCCCCGTTTATACCGCGCAGGAATTTTTCGTTGATGACAATCTTCGCGTCGCAGTTTTCACGGATATATGCCAGGCGCTCCGCCGGATAGGCCGGCGATAACGGCGCGAATGCGGCGCCCACCATCCATACCGCGTACATAGAGGCGATATATTCCTTGTTGCGCGGCAGTTCTATCGTGACAAAATCGCGTCGTCTGACCCCTGTACGGCTCAGCTTTCCGGCAATCCTGCGTGCATATGCATCGAGTTCGCGATAGGTGAAGGCGTTATTTTCACCCTTGTCGACGATAACAGTAAAATCCGGTAACTCTTTGACGTTCTTTTGAATCTGACTGACTAAATCATTCATGGCAATCATCCCTTCTTCGGTGTTCTATAGATTTCCAATTTTATCATACCACAAATATCGTCGATTGTCACGATTTTTCTGATAGTTTTTTACAATTAATTGTGATTGTGCTGAGTTGCTGATAGTCAAATGCCTTCCGTCACTCCTGAAGCGGTGAAACCGCGTTCCCCTTTTGTTCGAAAACCCAAAAACGTAAAAAGCAGCCGCATGGACTTTCCAAACGGCTGCTTTAATGTTTATCACCGGTGAGCGTCTATCATTTTTTTCAGTTCTGTTATCAGGACGTTTTCCTCCAGTCCTGTTTTTTCAACAGCGTCGGCAATGGTCGCGTTTTTTATCATCATTTTGCCGATGGGTGTTTTGATGATTTTGAACCTGCCGTCGATTTTTACCAGTTCGTCCGGCAGCCATGGATAGGCGGCGAGAATGTCGGCAAGCTTGGTCGTACGGGTAATTTCCATTTCTTTATCTTCCTTTCTGTTTCAAATGCTGTTGGTATCCAGGTTGTCCTTGGAGGCAAGCACTGTTTGCTTCATCACTTCGTAGTCGTCCCAGAGCACAGGGGGCGTGTACTGCTTCCAGGAATCAACATCGTCCGCGATAAAAAATTCACGCATACGGGTGGCTGACATATCGATGGTTTTGGGAATGTAAAGCTCCGCCACTGACACGCCTTCCTCGCTGTCGAACCAGCTGATACGGCGCTCCTCCTTGCCGGAAACTAATAAATCTGGATTTTTTCCAAAACGCTCTCGGACGTTTTGCAGGACGTATTCTCCCCATCTCGAATTGTTGCCGACGCCAATATCGGGCAGCGGATAGATTTTCACCTTTTCACCGAATATTTTCCGCAGCATGTCATAGCGCGCTTCATAGGTAAAGGGGTTTTTGAGCGTGCCGGATTCCTGTGAGGAGCCGACAAAAACAGCTGCCTTTTCACAGACAGCGCATGCCTTGTTTACCATGTCGAGGTGACCGGTATGGAAGGTCTGGAATCTTCCGACGATAATTCCCAGCTGAAACGGTTTCGGATTCATTTTGTTGTCCTTTCGTCATTTATCTACCTTGGCACTTTCCGCATTTGGAACAGCCGTTGCATATCATTTTCATGCCGCAGGTCCGGCACTTCTCGCCGAAATAGGGCTTGTAGCGTTTTTCTTCTGAAATGGGCATACCAAGCAAATTAGTAAGTTGATATTGAATGGACTTTCCCTGATAGCTCAGTCCTGACTTAAACGCCTGACCGGACTGCAGCTCGCTGCTTTCTATCCGGTACATTCTGCCGTCCTTGACAAAGCGCCTGCCTGTTCCGCAAAACACAAAGGTAACGTCATACTCAACACATTCGTCACGCAGCTGCTTTACCCATTCGTAATGACACGGACGCGCGCCGGAATAATTCTCGCCGTCGCAAAGCACCTGCTCAATCTGTCCGCTTGGCAAATACTCCCTTAGCGTCACCGCGCCGATAAAAGGCGCGCACATAATCCCCTTGTGCTTAAAGGGCAGCTCCAACAGGATAGGAATACGCTCGTCCGCCCGTCTCTGATTCTCACAGCTGACGTTGAAAAATACATTTTCCCAGCCGTCTCCCCAATCGTCAGGCAGACATTCCCTGACGCGCTGAGGACGTTTTGTCAGCAAAAAGAATACGACGTCCGGCCGCTGGCGGATAATGCGCCACGCTTCATCGCGCCATGCATCGGCTTCGGGCAAAAAGAAATCGGAGGTCATGCACACACGGAGCTGTTCGCCGCTTTTCACCTTATAGCGCCCCTGCCTGTCTTTGGAAATCGGATAATTAAAGCCGGATTTGGTACGGTAGATATCCGCGCCGTTCTTCCCTCTCTGTTCATCCAGAAAAAACATGTAGCAGTTCTGGCAGCCCTCGCTGCATTTTTTGCAGCCGTGCCAGGGATTCCATATATCGTGCATAACCCCACCCCCTTTTATCTTTTCTCTATCTTCATTTTATCATGAATGGTATGATTGTCAAGCAAAAGAAAGCTGCTGCAGCCATTCCGTTTTGGTTTGGCTGCAGCAGGCATAAACGACGGTGCTACTGCTATCAGTTGAACTGAGAGTTGTAGATTTCGCTGTAGAGACCGCCGAGCTCCATCAGGGAGTCATGGTTACCGGTTTCTACAATGTTACCGTCCTTCATAACAAAGATGAGGTCGGCGTTCTTGATGGTGGAAAGTCTGTGTGCGATAACAAAGCTTGTTCTGCCGCTTGTCAGAGAATCCATCGCCTTCTGAATCAGAATTTCCGTTCTGGTATCGACGTTACTGGTCGCTTCGTCAAGAATCAGCATCGGTGCGTTCTCGGTCATCGCTCTCGCGATGGTAACGAGCTGCTTTTGACCGGCGGAGAGAGCGCTCTCCTTCTGGATTTCGGTGTCAAGTCCATCGGGCAGTGTGGAAACATAGTGGCTAAGGTTAGTCTCCTCAAGAATCTCCTGGAGTCTGTTTTCGTCAACGTTCTTCAGGTTGTAAACAATGTTCTCTCTGAGGGTACCGTTGATAACCCAGGTCTCCTGCAGAATCATACCGAAGATGTCGCGGAGCTCTGCACGGGACATATCCTTGATGGATACGCCGTCAACGAGGATATCACCGCTGGTGATTTCATAGAAACGCATCAGCAGGTTGACCAGCGTGGTCTTGCCTGCACCGGTAGGACCGATGATGGCGACCTTCATGCCGGGCTTAATCTTACCGGAGAAGTTGCGGATGGTAAGCTTCTGGGGATCGTAGCCGAAGCATACGTCCCTGAATTCAACCTCGCCGCGGATGTGGTCATGGTCGAGGAGCTGCTTCTTGTCGCCCTCGTCGGGAAGCTCTTCCTGCTCGAGGAAGGTAAACACTCTGTTGCAGGCAGCGGTACCGAGCTGAATGGTGGAGCTCGCCTGACCAATCTGTGCCAGAGGCTCCTGGAACAGCGATACGTATACGATGAAGCCGGTAATAACGCCGATATCAGAGATAGCGCCGTTGGCAAAGAGCAGACCGGCAACAATCAGAACCGCCGCGTAGGTCAGGTAGGATACAAACTGCATGGCAGGCTCGATAAGGGTACCGATAGCCTGTGAACGGTACAGAATGGAGCCGAACAAATCGTTCTTCTCCTTGAATTCCTTAATCTTCATATCCTCCGCGTTGAACGCCTTGATGACGAGCTGACCGGAGTAGTTTTCTTCAACGGTCGCGTTGACGTCACCGAGGAGCTTCTGGTTTTTGTCAAACAGCGGAAGGGCGAATTTGAAGGTAAGACCGATGATAATCAGCATCAGCGGCAGCGAGCAAACGACAACGAGCGCCATCTGCCAGCAGGCGATGAACATCGCGACAAATACGCCGACGAGCATGACGCCGGACTGAACCAGCATACTCACGGAGTTCTGCAGAGAGGTGCTGAGAATATCGACGTCGTTGGTGATAACGGAGAGGATATCACCGGTCTGGGTGGTATCAAAGTAGTTAAGCGGCATTTTGTTGATTTTAACAGAAATCTGCCTTCTTAAATCCTTTGAGAATTTCTGAATGATGGTGTTGAGAATAAAGCCGGAAATAAAGCCGGTGATGAACGCGGTGGCGACGAAGAATACGAGCGTCAGCGCGTAGGTCAGCACGTTGTCCATGTTGACGACAAAAGCGCCGTTTACTGCGGTTTTGCCGACAGGTGAAATTTCATTGGTCAGACTGCGGATAGTGCCGGGCGTTAAAATGGTGAAGATAACTGACGCAATCAGCAGGATAATTGAAAAGATAAAGGGGGCGTAATAATTATGGAACGCCTTTACAAGGCTGCCGAGCTTGTTCTTTTCCTTAGCAGGAGCTGTGGTGTTTGTACTCATAATCCTAACTCCTCCTTACTAAGCTGTGATAATGCAATCTCCTGATATACAGGACAATTTCTGACCAAGTCATAGTGCTTGCCGATACCGACCATCTTGCCCTGATCCAATACAACAATCTGATCCGCATCCATGATGGTACCGACGCGCTGTGCGATAATAACCCTTGTGGTGTTGGGAAGCTGCTCCGCAATACGGCCTCTGACCGTCTTGTCGGTCTTGTAGTCCAACGCCGAGAAGGAGTCATCGAAAATCAGGATCTCAGGCTTGGTGGCAACCGCTCTCGCGATACAGAGTCTCTGCTTCTGACCGCCGGAGAAGTTGGAGCCGCCCTGAGCAACCTCGGAATCATAGCCGTTTCTCTTCTTCATGACAAAGCCGTCGGCGTCCGCAATTTCAGCAGCCCATCTGACGTCCTGAAGAGACATTTCGGGATTCTTGAACGCAATGTTGTCCTTGATGATACCCTTGAAGAGGAAGCCTCTCTGCGGCGCGTAACCGATGCGGTCTCTCAGATCCTTCTGGAGCACGTTCTTGACGTTGACGCCATCGACGAGTACTTCACCTCTGGTGCAGTCAGCCATACGGGGAATCATATTGATAATCGTCGTTTTACCGCTGCCGGTGGCGCCGATAAACGCGATGGTCTCACCCTGCCTGACCTTAAAGGAAATATCGGAAACAGCCTCTTTATCCGAACCGGGATAAGCAAAGCCGACGTTTTTGAACTCAATGGTGCCTTTTTCCTTGAAGTCAACGGGGTTATCGGTATCCAGTACGGAAACCTCGTGAGTAATGACCTCGTGGATACGCTTTGCGCTGACGCTGGCTCTCGGCCAGATAACAATCAGCGTAACCATCAGGACGAAGGACATAATAATCTGGCTCGCGAGCATGACAAACGCGTTGGTCGCGCTGAATGCCTGCTTGGCAGCTTCCATATCCATACCGTTAAGTACATAGGCGCTTGCCCACAGAATGGACAGGGAAAGTCCGGTCATAACCATCATAACAAGCGGTGTAAAGACGGACAGCACTCTGCCGGCGAAAATCTGCACCTTGGTAAAGGAAGCGTTGACCTTTTCAAACTTGCCTTCCTGATAGGTTTCCGCGTTAAACGCTCTGACAACTCTTACACCGGTCAAGTTTTCTCTGGAAGCGACGTTCAGTGCGTCGGTGAGCTTCTGGACAATTCTGAACTTCGGCGTCAGCATCGCCAGCAGAACAACAACAGAAACGACAAGAACTACCAGCCAGATTGCGGTGACGATTGTCAGAGAAGTGTTTGCGTACTGCAGTAAAAGAATGACTGACCATACCATAACGACAGGAGCCAGGAACGCTGTCTTTAAAAATGTGAGCCATGCAAGATGGACATTCTGCATGTCATTGGTGGTTCTGGTAATCAGAGATTCCGTAGAGAAGGAAGCGAAGTCCGAAATAGCGAACTCGTTGACTCTCTCATACATTCTCTGTCTGATACCGGTAACACAGCTGGAGGCAGTCGAGCTGGCTACGAATCGGATGACAACCTCGATTGCCGCCATCAGAATTGCGCATATAACCATGTACAGGCCATACCACCAGATTTCAGCTACACCTTTTTCCCTACTGGCTTGCACTGCGCCGGTAAGCAAGCTGATGTAGCTTACGATTTGCATCATGAAGAAAACTTCGCCCAGCGTCAGCAGGAAAATTGAGACGACTGAAACCCAGTTCTTAGCCTTCATGTTTGTGAAGAGTAATTTGAACATGACATCCCCTCTTTTGAAATAATATAGTGCATATTATAACGGCAAGGCTGCCGTTAATAACCAGATATTGCCAGAATACAGCGTTGTTGTCTAATGCCGTTTGCAGTAAGATTACACAAAGCGATATTCTAAAAACGCTCAATATTTATATCATTATACATCACACGAGCTCAAAAAACAAGTATTATTTACAAAAAAGCAGTTTTTTTCTGAAACAAATTCAGAAAACTGCTAAATACTTGTCTTTTCGATAACGAGCAAAAAGCAGAGCGCGAAGATTTCTCTCCGTGCTCTGCCCTTACTTAGGTAATTTGAGCCGTGCTTAAACCGTTACGGTTGCTCCGCAGTTTCCGGCGCTTTCTTCATACTCCGCAAGATACATCTGTACACATGTCGCGTCCTTTACATTGACAGTGCCGTCACCGTCTACGTCAGCCGCAATCAGGGCGTTATCACTGAGTGTCTCCAACTCAGCACAATAGCACTGAATAGCGGTGACATCGCTGATATTGATTGTGCCGTCGAGATTGGCGTCGCCAATCAGAAGCTCTACCGTTGAAGGCGTTTGTTCTTTTTCCGTCGTGACGGTAATGGTCAGCGCGCCGGATACCTTTGTGACGCGGTAGGTATTGGCAACACCGGTGTCCTTGACATTCTTGTATGCACCCGAAGCAGTGACAGAATCAAGGGTGTAGCCGTCCTTGAGAACGACAACGAAGTTAATCTGTCCGTCGCCGGAGACAACAGGATTGCCGGAAGCGCTGTCGCGTGCTACAGCGGTGGTGACATTTTCTTCGTCGGCGGTGGTGTAGTCCTGTGTGTGGTAAACATTGATGGATTCAACGCCCTCATCGCAGGCAAAGGCTGCGGTAAAGGGTGCCGCTGTTTTGGTGTCGGTATATTCCGTCGAACCGATGGTCGCCTTCGCCGTGAAGGTAATCAAATCAGAAGACGTCAGTACACTTGTCACCGTGCCGTCTAAACAGACGGAGTTGCCGCAGTCCGCGCAGGTATAGGACAGCGTTGCTGTGTCATAGCCGTCGCTCCAAGTCCATGAAGGGGTTGTGCCGGACGCGACGGTGCCGTGCTCGCACTGTACGGTGGTGATGGTGATGGTGGTGTCCGCGCTGATTTTGGTGACACGGTAGGTGTTGGCAAGTCCGGTGTCGGTCGGTCCCTTGATGTTCTTATAGGTTCCGGCGGTCACTGAGACACTGTCAAGCGCGTAGCCGTCCGCCAAAGCAATGGTGAAATTCACCTGACCGTCTCCCGTGGAATCGGGCTCGCCTGTTGCACTGCTGCGTGAAACGGTTGTGCCGGTGGCTGATACCGCTTCGCTTGCGCCCGTGTAGTCCTGTGTTTGATAGACGGTAACAGAGCTGACGCCGCTGTCGCCTGAGAAGGTAACCGTATAGCCTTCGTCCGCAACGGCTTCCTGATCAACCGAGTGGTCGCAGGCTTCAACAGAAACAGCTGTGGGAATCGTCTGTCTTTCGGTTTCGCCGCATTTGGTGCAGGTATAGGTTTTGACGCCGTTGGAGATGGTGCCGGCATTCCAGCTGTGACTCCATGAACCGCCCTTGCAGGCTGTTACGCTCGTCGCGGTGGCGATGGAGGGCGTATTGGAGGATACTGTTGAAGGATAGGATGCCATGACGTAGTTGACCGCTTTCGGGAGCGCGTAGCTGAATACTACGCTGCCGCTGCTGCCTGCCTTGGTATTGATGATTTTGCCGGCGGTATAGCTTGTTCTGGAAGCAGTGTATTTTTGATTGCTGCCAAACCACCCCGACTGCGCGCTGCCGTCCATACCGGTGGTGCCTGCGGTGAAAACAGAAGCGCCCTGAATGGAAACGGTGCCGTCCGCGTCAATCGCGGAATTGTCGCCGCCTGATTTCATGCTGAATACCGCCTGTGTACCGCCGTACAGATACAGTCCACCGTTGGAATCCAGACCGTCGCCGTCGCAGTTGACATACAAATCTCCGCCGTAGATATAAATGTTATAATTGCCTGTGGAAGAAGAACCGCCGCCCGGGTTAAAGCCGCCACCGCCGCCGGGACGGCCTCCCGGACCGCCGCCCGGGTTGAAGGTGTTGCCGCCGCCCGCTCCGGGGTCAGAGCCGCTGCTGCTGCCGCCTGCCGCGTTGACGCCGTCGTCGCTTGCAACGACATACTGACGACCGGAATAGATATAGACCGTGCCGCCTTCCAAGCCCTCATAGGAATTGTTGATGGTAATATCCGGGTCGCGCTCAAAGCCGTTCTCGGTTCCGAGTGTCAGCGAGGTGTCCGCATGCATACCGTCGTCGCCCGTCCGGATGGTGAATGTGCCGCCGGTGATGGTCGCGTTTGCATCGGAATGTACCGCGTCGTCGCCCGTGTTCAGTGTAAAGGTACCGCCTGTGATGTTAATGGCAGGCTCCAGCCCTGCTTCCTCCGCCCGGTCGCCGGAAGCCTTCAAGCCCTTGCAGCTGTAGGCGTTGGCAAGTGTGTCGTTCCACATGCTGTAGCCCTTCCAGGTCTGGATATCAAAGGTGCCGCCGTTGATGTTCAGCGCGGTGTCCGCCTGAATGCCGTCTCCGTCAACGTCAATATCAAAGGTGCCGCCGTTGATGGTAACCGTACCTGCGGACTCGGTGTCAATCACGGTTCCCTCGGTTTCGTCCGTCGCGTCGGGCGTGCTCTTAATGCCGTCGTTGGCGGCTTTGACAATATAGGTTCCCTGATTAAAAACGATACTGCCGTCGCAGGCAATGCCGTTGTTGACCGCCGCGCCGGAAGTGGTTGTGCCGTAATACTTCGCGTTGCCGCTGACGTTAACCGTGCCGCTCTGGTTAAAGATGAGGGAAGCGGTTGCGCCGCCCTTGATGCCGTTCTTCGCGTTGGCGACGACATTCAGATTACCGTCGCCGCAGAAGGTAACAACAGAGCCGCTTTTCACCTTGACCGCCGCGCCTTCAAACGCTTCGGAAACGGTAACGTCTGTGGATGTTTCATTTGCCGGATTCTCGTTATCGGTGAGTGTTGAGGTTCCCACCAGATGGATGTTGGCCGTCGCCGTCTTTTTTACGACAATCGGCGCTGTCGTTGAAGAAGCAAGCGTCAGATTGTCCAGAATCAGTGTGACGTTGCTCAGTCCCTTGCTGACAATCACCGCGCCCTCGGAGCAGCTGCCGCTGATACGGTAGGTGCCTGCCGTTGTAATCGTCAGCGTTGTGCCGTCGATGGTATAGCCGCTTCCGGAAGATGTTTCGGTAATGCCGCTGTCTGAAAAGGTCAGCGCCGCGCTCTGCTCAACCGCTACGCCGGCAGACGAAGCGGCGTCAACCGATGCCGCCGCTGCGGAAACCGTGAAGGTGAGCAACAGTGAAAGCGCCAGCAGGATGGATAGGAATTTTTTTGTCATATGTACACTCCTCTCGTTTTTTTGATTCAACTGCCAGAAAATAACAGTTAGAATCTTGTTTCGCCTTGATTATAGTACGTTAATCTTAAAAAAACTTGAAAAAATATTTTTAAGATAATACCGCATCATTCAGGTGTGAGGATTGCGCGGTAATACTATTCTTAATTAAAAGACTTAAAAACAGAATTTTACACGGCAGATGTTAAAGGTTTTTATTAGAGAGTAGTATCAAGTGACATTGCCGCCATTTATCGAGAAATGCAGAAACGCCCGCACAAAAGGCGAGCGCTTCTTGGGAAAAATTATGAAATTGGTATTGACTGGTTGAGATAACAACCTTCAGAGAAAAACAATGTGATAATTACGCCAGCGCAGCGCCGAGCGCTTTGCAGGCAGCGACTGCCTCATCATCGGGAGCGTCGTTTGCTATGACAAAACCGCAGGCAAGATTGACGCCGGCTTCCTTACAAGCCGCTTCCCAGTCGCGCATCCACTGTCCGTCGCCCCAGCCGTAGGAGCCGAAAAGCGCCGTTTTTTTGTCACCCAGTGCCGGAAGAACCGCGTCAAACATCGGCTGGAATTCTTCCTCCTCCAGCACCTCGTCGCCCATTGCCGGACAGCCAAACGCGATTGCGTCAAATTCCGCTGCTTTATCAGCGGAAAAATCGGATGCGATAAAGGTGCTCACCTCCGCACCGGCTTCATGTGCGCCTGCCTTGACAGCGTCCGCCATGGCTTCTGTGTTGCCGGTGGCGGTCCAAAATACGATTGCAATTTTACTCATGATGAATTTTCCTTTCTATGCTGTTTTTTTGACAATTAATTTGTTAATAGATGTGCCTTGCAGCCATTTGGAATAATAGATGTCGGAGCACTTTTTATACTTGGCAAACTCGCGGACGGCCTTTTCTTCATTACCGTAAACCTTCCAACAACCGCAGCATTTACAGCAGTTTCCCTTATGAAGAATAAAGCCCCGGACGTCCTCCGGCGGATAGCCCAGAAACAATCCTATTTCGTGCGGAAACTGAGGGCACGCTTTCACTCTCCTTCTGAGCCGGTTCAGACAATTCCGGCTGTCAAAGCTGTCATAGCCCATGTTTTTGAGAATGTTTTTTGCCTGTGTATCGGATAAATCTTTTTTCAGCTCTGTCGGACGAAATACATAGATAAGTGCGCGTGTTTTGCCAAAATCCAATGGCAACATTTTCACTCCCCTGCTGCTGAAACGACAGTTGAAATTCTGAACGAATTGTATGATTTCCTGTCGTTTGGAATAAACACAGGAAAATAGATTTGCCGTTTTCAGTCCGGCGAGAGTGGGAGAACAATGCTTAATAATCAAATCATCCGACATCTTTTACTCCTTTGTGGCGTTATTTAGTTAGCGGTTGCTAACTACGCTTCAAAAAACAAACATCCTTTGCCGGATGTTATCTTCATTCAGTTACCTGTTGCTAACTGAACAACAGTAATATATCATACTTTTCAAGTTTTGTCAAGCAGCAATTTAAATTTTGCAAAAAAAAACGCAGGGTATAACGCTGCACACCCTGCGCTTTTTGATGTTATTTCTCGTTGGTTTCTACTTTTTTGATGGCGTCGCTGACGTCCTTTGAGAGCTCCATTCCCTGGAACTCATTGTTTTCTGACAAAACCATGTCAAAGCCCTGCGTCGCGTCAAATTCCGCCTGAGCGGAATCAAATGCCAGCTCCAGGATATGACCGCCCTTTGTTTTGTCCTCCGAAATAAAATGGAAATGCCAGCCGGGCGTATTGAGACCGCCCATGTAATCAGGACAATACAGCGCGACAATTGTTCCCTTGATATTCTCGTAATTGAACTCTCTCTGGTCTGTCGCAAGGGCTTTGTCAAGACTCTTGTACGGCTTTTCCTGCTTGAGCTCACTGCGCACATTCATCTTCTTGAATTCGCCGGTGATTTTTACCATATAAAACAGGTTTTTTCCGTTGTCGCTGACGGTTTTCGTGAGGGTTTCCTTGAGGCTATTGATGTCATTTGTCTGGGCAAGCGTCGCGGAAAGGTCTTTGTCAAAAAAGGTTACATTGGAGAACGGGATAGTCTCGTTATCGTCCGCAACCTGCACGCTTCCGTCGCCAAGCGCCTGATACACCTTGCCGTCAAGGACAATCATCTCGCCGTTGACACCTTCAAAGGTACCGATACCGGTATCGCCGTGCTTTTTAAGGTCACTCACCTTTATGATTCCATCGTAATAACCCTGCGTCAGCGACTGCAGCAGCGCTACCTGGTAGATGGTTTCTCTGGCGGTTTCGGGCTGCTGCGCGGAGCAAGCCGCCAAGGACAGCACCATTGCCGCCGCCAACAAAAATGCTTTTACTTTGTTCATATCACACATTCCTTTCTGTTGTTGTTTTGTCGTTTATTCTTCAGTTGATAACTGATAACGCAGACTGTGTTTTTCTTAATGATAGCAGAAAAAACATCTTTTGTCCATATAATCTCCGCAAAAATACGGAGGTCTCGATAAAAAATACAGGCAAAAATATGCAGCGCCTTTTCTTGAGTAATAAAAGTCGTTTTTCTGATGATGTATATTTTTTGATGTTTGTGTACTTGTTTTTCTGCCAAACGGCAGATTGTACTGTTTTTTATGGCTTGTTTTGTGCAAAAAAAATAAGCCCTAGTATCAAACTAGGGCATGGTCGAGGTGACAGGATTTGAACCTGCGACTCCATCGTCCCGAACGATGTGCGCTACCAAACTGCGCTACACCTCGAAAAAACAGCCCCGAAACGATTCGAGGCTGATGGCTGCGGAATAGGGATTCGAACCCCAACAAACAGAGTCAGAGTCTGTCGTGCTACCGTTACACTATTCCGCAATATCCGCTGCACTCTCATGCAACGTTGATTATTATACTATAACTCAACCGTTTTGTCAAGGATTTTTTTGAACTTTTTTCAATCTCTTTTTCCCGATACGAATATCGTTTCCAAAGAAATTCAGTTTTTCTGTTTCGCCGCTCAAACGGGACACCATCCGGTAAGAATACTGACGTTCCAGCTCCTTCATGGTGAGGTTGGTGCTGATGATAATCGGACGCGCCAGAAGCAGACGTGAATTGATAAGGTTATAAATGTGCGGCACCGTGAACTGGTTGGTGAACTCACTGCCCAAATCGTCGATAATCAGCAAATCGCAGTCGGTCACCATGTCCAGCAAATCCTCGTCATAGCTGCCATAACGCATGCGCTGCTCGTACTGCTGAATCAGCGACGGTGCCGACACATAGATGACGCCGAAGCCCTTTTGTATCACCTCGTTGGCAATCGCCAGTGATAAATGCGTTTTGCCCAGTCCGGTTGCGCCAAAGAACAGCAAATTCCGGGAATGCAGCGAAAAATTGTCGGCGTACTCCCTGCAGTAACGGCAGACCTTTTCCATGTGACTGCGCGGAACAATATTGTGCTCGTTCGGCTCCGTCGGGTAATAATCGAGCGAGAAATTCGCGAAGGTGCACTGATACAGCGGCGCGTAACGATTCAGCTCCTCGCAGGCGCACTCGGAGAGCGCCTTTTTAAGACAAGGGCACATCAGCGTGATGTTGTCCTGCTCGTAGTAGCCGGTGTCGTTACAGCGTTTGCAGCTGTAATCCGGCTCAAATACATTTTCCGTGTAACCGTTTGCCTGCAGCAGCGCTCTCAGCTCATTTTGCATACGCAGATTATCAGCACGCAGCTTCTCAAGCTCTTCTGCCGCGTTGCCGCCGCGAACAACGGCTCTCGCCGCGCGTATGCCGCTGCTGCCGATTCCCTTCACCAGCTCCTCGGTACGCGGAAGCTGACGGTAAATCGCGCGTCTTCTCTCCTCCGCCGCACGCTCCGCGTCCTGCTTGCGCCCGGATAGCTTTGCCGTGGCGGCTCTGAATACCTTTTTACTGTAACCCATGATGATTCCTCTTACATCTCGTTGATTTCGTCCAGCTGGTCAATATCGTAGCTCTGGCTGCGCGGCGGTTCTTTCTTTTCCGCCGTCTTTTTCTGCTCGGATTCCCTCAGCTCTTTCAGGTTGCGAATACCGCTTGCGTGCCATCGGCGGAGTATGCCGTCAATATAATTG
Source organism: uncultured Clostridia bacterium (assembly GCA_947170465.1). Lineage (GTDB taxonomy): Bacteria > Bacillota > Clostridia > Oscillospirales > Acutalibacteraceae > Ruminococcoides. The sequence goes on along the minus strand of CAMVTS010000020.1, from coordinate 2,983 downwards.
AACTTCATCTCGCCCTTCGCGTCTACACAACGCTCATAGGCTTCGCGAAGCATTTCCGGTGAGAATTTCCACTCGGTAACCCAGGTGGAACAGTAATCGAGCTGCTTTTTGCTGGGAGAACCCGCGTTTTTCAAACCAAAAGCAGTGGCGACAATCGAATAGCATTTGGTTCGCTGTGTCGCGAGACGGATTTTGTTATCAGCGGCTTCCACGGAGTTCACACCCTCGTCAGCCCAGCTGACGCCGAGCTTCTCGATGGTGCGCATGTTGCCCTTGTCGATGCTGACGGCATAATGAATCAGCATCAGTATCACGTCAAGCGGTAATCCGCAGGTATCCTTGAGCATTAAAAGCGTGCTGACATCCGCGTTGGAGAGCACCTTGCCCAAGGCGCTCTGCGCCTCGCTGACAAGATACTTCAGTTCTTCGTCAACCGCGAGCTGCTGCGCCGTAAACACATAGTCCGGCTTCTGCGGCTTCGCAACGGTGAAGCGCGGCTTTGACACTTCCTCCTGCCGGGGTTCCGGCTCTATGACCGGCTCAGGTTCCGCGGCAGGCACAGGCGGGGCTTCCGCTTTTGGCGGCGCGTAATGGCTGCCGTCCTTATGCAGAATACCCAGGCTCACCCAGTAATCGAGCGCTTCGGGAATGTCGGTGACATTCACACCGGTTCCCTGCGATATGGCTTTGTATTCCAGCTCCCCGTCCGCGTGACGCAGAACATAAAGGAGCACTTTGAGCTTGACGCCGTCCGAGTATTTCAAGCCCTCGTCCACAATCTGAGAGGGTACCGCGAAAACGGAGCGCCACGCTCCTAGATTGATTGTAACTGACATGGTAATCGCTTCCTAATAGTGGTTTAATTAGTATATCACATGATTCGGGTTTTGTTTTCTGTTTTTAGAATTATAAAAGAAAAAAGCCGACAAAGCGTCGGCTCGATTCCGTGTTGTGTTTCTTAATCCATCGCGCTGCGGATAGCGTCAAGAAACTCGTCATAGTTTTCAAACGCGGGAAGGTCGGGGTTGTCCGCCTTAATCTTGTCGGTGCTTCTGAACAGGAAGCCTGCCTTGCTCGCGCGAATCATACCGAGGTCGTTATAGCTGTCGCCGGCAGCAATCGTCTCGTAGCCGATAGACTGCAGCGCCTTGACAGTCGTGAGCTTGGACTGCTCGACCCTCATCTTGAAATCCGTCACTTCGCCGCTCTCGGAAACAACCAGAGAGTTGCAGAAGATGGTCGGCCAGCCGAGCTTCTTCATCAGCGGCGTCGCAAATTGTGTAAAGGTGTCGCTGATGATGATGACCTGGCAGAAGGAGCGCAGCTCGTCCAGGAACTCCTTGGCGCCGGGCATCGGGTCAATCGTCGCGATGACATCCTGAATCTCCTTGAGACCGAGGCCGTGCTCTTTGAGGATGGCAATTCTGTACTGCATGAGCTTGTTGTAGTCGGGCTCGTCACGGGTGGTCTTTTTGAGTTCCTCAATACCGGTTGCGTTCGCGAACGCAATCCAGATTTCAGGCACCAATACGCCTTCGAGGTCAAGACATGTGATATACATTTGAATCAATCCTTTCTGATTGGAAAATGAACTTATTTGAGCAATGTGCCCTGGCTGGCGCATTTGAGGTAGGCGTTGATAAAGCCGTCGAGGTCGCCGTCCATCACTGCCTGGATATTGCCGGTTTCATAAGCGGTGCGGTGGTCTTTGACCATGGTATAGGGCATGAACACGTAGCTGCGAATCTGGGAGCCCCAGGTGATTTCCTTCTGGACGCCCTTGATATCCTCGATTTTTTCAAGGTGCTCGCGCTCCTTGATTTCAACGAGCTTGGAAATCAGCATTTTCATTGCCACGTCGCGGTTCTGGTACTGGCTTCGCTCTACCTGGGAAGCGACAACGATACCGGTGGGAATATGCGTCAGACGGACAGCCGAGGAGGTCTTGTTGACCTTCTGACCGCCCGCGCCGCTTGCGCGGTACACGTCCATCTTAATATCCTCGGGAGGAATGTGTACCTCCACGTTGTCGTCCATTTCGGGCATGACCTCCAGCGCGGAAAAGCTGGTGTGACGTCTGCCGGCAGAATCGAAGGGAGATACGCGCACCAGCCGGTGAACACCGGCTTCGCTTTTGAGATAGCCGTAAGCGTTTTCGCCTTCAATCAGCAGCACGGCGCTTTTGAGTCCGGCTTCGTCGCCGTCGAGGTAGTCAACCTCCTTAACCTTGAAGCCGTGCGCTTCCGCCCAGCGCGTATACATGCGGTACAGCATTTCCGCCCAGTCCTGCGCCTCTGTACCGCCTGAGCCGGCATGGAAGGTCAGAATCGCGTTGCGGCTGTCATATTCGCCGGTGAGCAGGGTTTGCAGGCGCATTTTCTCCATTGTCTCGCGTACGCCGTCAACCTCGCTCTGCGCTTCCTCAAAGAGAGACAAGTCCTCTTCCTCATTCGCCAGCTCAATCAGCGCCGCCGCGTCCTCATATTTGGAGACAAGCGCTTCGTACGCTTCTACCTTGCCTTTGAGGGCGCCGGTCTTTTGCAGAACCTCCTGCGATTGTTCAACATTATCCCAAAAGCCCGGCTCAGTCGCTCTCAGCTCAAGCTGTTCGATTTCCGTGCGCATGGCTTTCATGCCCAGCGCGTCGGATAAATCGTCGATTTCCGGCTTGAGGGCTTGTAATGTAAGCATTAATTCTTCAAACTGTACCATAAGCATACCTTCTTTCAGTTTACCAAGGCAATACCGCATAATTTTGGTGTGCGGATTGCGCAGTAAGATTTTTCGTTAGGTGGGACAAAAAATCGAGGTAAGGCTGACGCCTTGCCGAGACTTTTTTGGGCAAGCTGACGGAATAATATTCAAGCAAGGCGTGCGCCGCAAATTGTGCGGTGTTGCCCTAATTATTTATTATACCAAAAACTCCGAAAATTGGCAACTAAAAAATATCAAACGAATGGTTTAATATTTTGTTGCATTTATT
>CAMVTS010000019.1 GCA_947170465.1 uncultured Clostridia bacterium | reverse complement strand
GAGCCAGCGGATTCTGATCCGCGGCTTTTTTCATTTGTTCTGAACTGAGATGGGTATAAATCTCGGTGGTCGCTAAATTTTCGTGACCTAATACCTCTTTGAGCACACGCACATCCACGCCGCCGTGCTGATACATGAGCGTAGCGGCAGTATGACGCAGCTTATGACAGGAATAGCCCTGCGCATTCAAGCCGATTTTCTCCAGGTACTTATACACCATTGCCTGAATCGTTTTGACAGACATGCGATTGCGGTTCCTGCTGATAAACAGGGCTTTTTTATCCTTGACGCCATCGACAGGCCGGATCTTCATATAGTCCTGAACAGCCCGTATGCACGCGTCGTTCAGATAGACGATGCGTTCTTTATTGCCCTTACCGAGCACACGCATGGTGTTGTCAGAGCGAATATCCGTGTAATTCAAGCCTGCCATTTCCGACACACGCAGACCACAGTTCAAAAACAACGTCAGTATCGCGTAATCACGTTCTTTATATTCACCTTCAACCGCATTCAGTAATTCGAGGCTTTGTTCGAGTGTGAGATATTTTGGGAGTGACTTTTTCTTCTTTGGTACTTCCAGCTCCTCGATAGGGTTGACGGAGAGATAGTGTTTTTTATTGGTAATATACTTGAAGAAGCCGCGCAGACTGGAAACCTTCCGGGAACGCGCCGCAGCTTGATTATTGCGTTCACGCTGCAGATAGTTCATGTACTCATATGCGTCCGTCAGCGTAATTGTCTTAATCAACTCCATGTCAATATCATCAATTTTAATTTCGTCGAAATCCAAATCAGTACTGACCAGACCTTTGGCGCGTTTCAAGTAACGGAAAAAAGTTCTCAAATCAATATAATATTCGTCAACAGTTTTGAGAGATTTCTGACGAATCGTTTGTAAATAATAAAGATATTCTTTCAAAATTGGGAAAGCTTCATCTTGAAAATGAACTGACACAAAATCACCTGCCTAATCTTGATAGTTATAGTATAGCACAGAACAAGAGGGGGATAATTCTATTTTAGAATAATTATACAAAATGAGTATTTTGTATAATTGAGGGGAGGGCTAAAGCGCAGGAAACCAGAAAAAGCCTGATTTCCTGTGACTTTACTGATATTTCGCAATTTCTCTGATTCCGGTCAAATCCTCATTAATTTCCATGTTCACTCCGGATTGAATCTTGTCGTCACAGCAGCGGTAAAACTGATGATAATAGTTTGCCGCTTCATTCCATTGTTGCTTCTGATTATCTGTTAATGTACTTGGCTGAACATTGTATTTGCTTTGAATGATACCGCCAAGGTATTCTGTAAATTTCTCTGAGCCGTAAATATTTAAATGCTGAACATTATAATAATCCTCAGCCGGATAATTCGCTGTCACGCTGTCACGTTCAAAATTCAGAAAATCAAAGCCGTATTCCCGGATAATCTCTCCGGCTCTGTTGGAACGGCAAAATGTATTATATTGACTCTTCGGCGTTAAATGCGGCGCTCTGAAAAACACAACATTCAGATTTTCCTCCTGACAAAACTTTAACAATTCTCTGAGCTTGTTTTCACTGTCCTCGTACAACGGCAATGTTTTGCTGTCGTTGACGAGCTGTTTATTCATATAACCGCCATTATCCGAACAGGTATTCGTGTTTGACTTATAGCCTTTTAACAAGGTGTAACCTCGGAAACGCTGTTCGATTAACGGTAATAAAAACTTCAAGCCGCCGGGATATTCACTCCAAGAGTTGTGGTATTTCATAAGAGGAAAATAAAATTCTTCTTTATGCTCCGGATTCAATTCCTCAACATAATCAATCTTGTTCTGATTCAGAGGAACATTATCAATAAAATTGCGGATACTTCCCTCGTTTGTTTCATTTTCATTATCAGGATACAAAAATGGATTAATTTCGACCAGAATCAACTTCGGATTCTGCGTGCGCAGGATTTCCCTGAACTGCGTAATTGACGCGCCTGCCGTAATTGACGCAGTGGCATATGGATAGCTTGTATATCCAAACTTTTCATAAGCTAACCCCGGAGAAAAACCGCTGTAAAGCTCACTGGCGCCTGTCAGTACTACATCAATGGAATTCTCATCTTCCAGATAGAAACCATCCATACGCAACTTGTTGTGGTCGATGTGACACAGCACAAATTCCTGCAGCGCAAAAACCACCAGTATGAGCGGTATTATAAAGGCTATAATTTTTATTATTCGTTTCAAGTACTTGTCCATACCTAATATTATAAAGCAATCAGCGAAAAAGTCAATAAGGAAAACAGCAGCCGGAAAAACCGACTGCTGTTTCAATATGGGAAAAGATATTAAGGAAAAACCTGAATTAGCAGATACCCTGAATCAGCATAGCCTGCGCAACTCTCTCGAAGCCGGCGATGTTAGCGCCTGCAATGAGGTTATCGCCAAGGTTATACTTCTCGCAGGCGGCAACGCTCTGCTTGAAGATGTTGACCATGATGGTCTCGAGCTTTGCATAAACTTCTTCCTCAGTGAAGATTGCGTGCTCAGCGTTCTGGCTCATCTCAATGCAGGAGCAAGCTACGCCGCCGGCATTAGCAGCCTTGGAAGGACCAACAACAACACCGTTGCTCTGGAGGTACTCGATAGCCTCGTTGGTGGTAGGCATGTTAGCGCCTTCGCAGAGGAACTTACAGCCGTTGGCAACCATCTTCTCAGCGTCAGCAACGTGAATCTCGTTCTGAGTAGCGCAAGGAATGTAGAGGTCAGCCTTAACGCCCCAGGGCTTCTCACCTGCGAAGAACTTCGCATTCGGATACTTCTCAGCATAAGGAGCGCAGATGTTCTTACCGGAGTTTCTGAGCTCGAGGAGGTAATCAATCTTCTCGCCGGTAACGCCTTCCTCATCGAGGATATAGCCGTCAGGACCGGAAATAGTAATTGCCTTAGCGCCGAGCTGCTCGAGCTTCTTAGCAGTACCCCATGCAACATTACCAAAGCCGGAGATAACAACCTTCTTGCCCTCAAGAGACTCTCCGAAGTGCTTGAGCATTTCTCTTGCGTAGAATACAATACCATAACCGGTAGCTTCCGCTCTGCCTGCGAGACCGCCGTTAGCAGTGCCCTTACCGGTGAGAGTGCCGTCATAGCAATCTCTGATTCTCTTGTACTGACCCATCATGTAGCCAATCTCTCTGCCGCCTACGCCGAGGTCACCGGCAGGAACGTCAGTGTTCGGACCAATGTGTCTGTAAAGCTCAGTCATGAAGGACTGGCAGAATCTCATGATTTCCATGTCGGACTTACCGTTGGGGTTAAAGTCCGCGCCGCCCTTGCCGCCGCCGATGGGCAGACCGGTCAAAGAGTTCTTGAAAATCTGCTCAAAGCCGAGGAACTTAACAATACTGATATTAACGGAGGGATCAAAACGGAGACCACCCTTGTACGGACCAAGCGCACTGCTGAACTGTACACGGAAACCGCGGTTAACCTGAACCTTGCCGTTGTCGTCTACCCACGGAACTCTGAAGATAACCTGTCTCTCAGGCTCAGTGATTCTCTCGATGATTGCATTCTTCTCATACTCAGGATTTGCATCAAAAACAGGCTCCAGAGAGGTCAGTACCTCGGTAGCCGTCTGAAGAAATTCAGGCTGATTGGAATTTTTTGCTGCCAGCTTTTCAAGCTGTTCGCTAACGTATGACATTGAAAAATCCTCCTTGAATAAATTATACATTTGAAAGACTTGATGCCGATGAAAAAACCGTGTGTTTGCAGGAGCAAAATTGCTTTCTTTCACCGACTTTACTATAATACACTATTCTTGAGAATAATGCAAGAGTTTTTTGCAAGTTTTTTTGAAAAGGCTTCATTATTTTAAGCGTTTTTACGTTTTTAACAGCAAAAACCGGCATTTATGCACCAGTTTCTATATATTTTATGCATAGTTTTTTGCAGGATTCTGATTTTCCACATGCATTTGCCGTTTTGTATCGTTCGTTTTTCGTGTTTCCACACACCTATCAACATAATTTTTAGTTGCAAACAGACATATTGACATGTTATAATAGTGTTAATACTAGATTATTACTATTTGTATAGTGAGGTTTTGACATGGATTATTGCAAAAGATTAAAAGCGTTGCGAGTCGAAAACGGTTACACGCAGGAACAGATTGCTTTTATCCTGCACACACGTCAGGAACAGTACAGTAAATATGAAAGCGGCAAGCGCGAGTTGCCGATTAGACATTTGATTACTCTCTGCTGTTTGTATCGCGTTTCTGCTGATTATGTGCTGGGGATAGAAAAATTTGTCAGGTAGCCTCTTCCCTATCTTTCTGCAAAAAAACAGCCGGCGTGACAGATAATCACACCGGCTGTGAAGCTAGCAATTATTTTATTTGGTTAAGTTCTTAAAATCAGAGAAATCAAAGGTTGCAAAGTAGTCTTTCGGTTCTTCTGCGCGCCGAATCAGCTTGTGGCTGCCATCCTCACAGAACAGCACTTCGGCGGAGCGCAGCTTTCCGTTGTAGTTATAGCCCATCGAGAAACCGTGAGCGCCGGCATCGTGAATATAGAGAATATCACCGATGTCAATCTTTGGCAGCATTCTGTCAATAGCAAATTTGTCGTTATTCTCGCAAAGACCGCCGGTGACATCATATTGATGGTCACAGGGCTCATTTTCTTTGCCGAGAACGGTGATATGATGATAAGAACCGTACATAGCCGGGCGCATCAGATTGGCAGCGCAGGCGTCCAGACCAATATATTCCTTATAGATATGTTTTTCGTGGATAGCGGTCGCGACGAGCGCACCGTAAGGGGCCAGCATATATCTGCCAAGCTCGGTGTAGATGGCAACGTCGCCCATACCTGCAGGAACCAGGATTTCCTCAAACTTCTGTCTGACGCCTTCCCCGATAATGGCGATATCGTTTTTCGGCTCCTCCGGTTTATAGTCTACACCGATGCCGCCGGAGAGGTTGATAAACTTGATATGCACGCCGGTTTTCTCATGAAGTCTGACAGCAAGTCTGAACAGGATTCCTGCAAGCTCAGGATAGTAACCGTTGGAAACGGTATTGGACGCGAGAAAAGCGTGTATACCAAACTCCTCCGCCCCGGCTTCCTTTAATTCCATAAAAGCCTTCTCCATCTGTTCCTCTGTCATGCCGTATTTTGAATCGCCGGGCGTATCCATGACCTGAACCTTATCCTCGCTGTCCGCCATACGGAATACACCGCCGGGATTGTAGCGGCAGCAAATTGTTTTTGGTACACCGCATACCTTTTTGATAAACTCCACATGGGTGTAATCGTCCAGGTTGATGTTAGCGCCGAGGTCGTATGCTTTTTTCATGTCCGCCGCGGGCGTCACATTGGAGCTGAACATAATCTCCTCACCGGTAATGCCACAGGATTCGCAGAGCATTAATTCCGTGTAGGATGAGCAGTCCATGCCACAGCCTTCTTCATGCAAAATCTGCATGAGATAAGGATTCGGCGTTGCCTTGACGGCGAAAAATTCCTTATAGCCCTTGTTCCAAGAGAAAGCCTTATTCAGCGCTCTGGCGTTCTCGCGGATTCCCTTTTCATCATACACATGAAACGGCGTTGGAATGTCCTTAATAATCTCCTTCGCCTGTTCCAGCGTCAGAAACGGTTTCTTCTCCATTGGTTAATTCCTCCTCAAAACCCTCAATATATTCCTCGATAACCCCCTTAACGCCATCGAGACCACTTCCGTCTATCGCGGAAAATGGTATCAGTTCCACTCCTTCAAAATCCTGCAGCTCGTCCATGATTTCATCAATCCGCTTTTCGTAAGCGGTTTTTTTCAGCTTGTCCTTCTTTGTCAGGACAATAACAAAGGGCGCGTTGCAGTGATAAAGAAAGTTAAGCATATCGTAATCATCCTTGGTGGGCTTGTGCCGGATGTCGATAATCTGTATAATCAATGCGATTTGGCGCTCAGAGGATAAATAGCCCTCCACCAGACTTGCCCAGCGCTCTTTTTCCGATTTGGAAACCTTTGCGTAGCCATAACCGGGCAAATCCACAAAACGACAGTTTCTGAGCTTATAGAAGTTAATGGTGGCGGTTTTGCCGGGCTGTGCGCTGACTCTGGCAAGCGCCTTTCGCTGAACCAGCTTATTGAGCAGCGAGCTTTTTCCGACGTTGGAGTGACCGGAGAAAACGATTTCCGGCAAATCGGACGCCGGAAGCTGCTTGACGGTTCCAGCCGCGTATTCAAAACTGACTTCATTAAAGTTCATTTGATAACCCCTCACTGTGTGACGCGCGCCATATTTGATTTAGCGGCTGGCATACGCATTTTGTTCCATTCCCTGTCCGTCACCTTGACAGAATCCTGAATTGCCAGCGAAATCACTTCGCGGAAGCTTTCAACCGGAACGAAGGTGACATTTTCCTTGACAGCATTGTCAAATTCCTCAATATCCGCTTCATTTAGCATTGGAATGATGACCGTGGAAATACCGTGTTTATATGCCGCCATACTCTTCTCTTTTAAGCCGCCTATGGGCAGAACCTTGCCCCGAAGGGTAATTTCACCTGTCATAGCTACGTCGTGTCTGACAGCCTTACAGGACAAAGCCGAGTAGATTGCCGTTGCCATGGTGATACCGGCAGAAGGTCCGTCTTTCGGTACGGCCCCCTCAGGTGCGTGAATGTGAATATCCTTGTTTTTATAGAAATCAGAATCAATGCCAAGCACATCCGCATGACTGCGAATACAATTAATGGCAATTATGGCGCTTTCCTTCATGACGTCACCGAGCGAACCAGTCAGCTCCAGCTTGCCGGTACCGTCCATCAAAGCTACCTCTATCGGCAACAGCTCACCGCCGACAGACGTCCAGGCAAGACCATTGACAATGCCGATTTCGTCTTTTTTACTGATAGTATCGGGCAGATATTTTTTGTTGCCGAGGTATGCCTCAATCTGCTTTTCGTCAATCTTAAAGCTGTCGACTTCATCCTCCAGCTTTTTGACAGCACATTTGCGCAAAACAGAAGCAATGGTACGCTCCAGTGTACGCACGCCGGCTTCGCGAGTATAGAAGTCAATCAAATAATAAATTGCTTTGGTGCTGAACTTGACTTCCTTCGCGGAAAAGCCGCACAATTCAAGTTGCTTTGGAATCAGATGCTTTTTCGCGATATGGAACTTTTCCTCACGCGTGTAGCTGTTTATTTCGATAATCTCCATTCTGTCTCTCAGAGGAGCCGGAATAGAGCCTAAATCATTTGCCGTTGTAATAAACATGACGTTTGACAAATCAAACGGAATGTCGATATAGTGATCGACGAATTTGTTATTTTGCTCAATATCGAGCACTTCCAGTAAAGCGGAAGTCGGGTCGCCCTTGTAGTCGCTGGCGAGCTTGTCAACCTCATCAAGTATAAGCACCGGATTATTGGAGCCGGCGTTCTGAATCGCGGCAATCAATCTGCCGGGAATGGAGCCAATATAAGTGCGTCTGTGTCCGCGGATTTCCGCTTCGTCACGGACACCGCCAAGCGCGATTCGCTGACATTTTCTGCCAATGGCGTCAGCAATAGATTTGGCAATAGATGTTTTTCCTACGCCGGGAGGTCCGACCAGACAAAGCACCTGTCCCTTTTGCTTTTCACTGAGCTTTTTGACAGCGAGCTGCTCTATGATTCTGTCTTTGATTTTTTCAAGTCCGAAATGAGTTTTGTCAAGCTCCTTGCGGATTTTAGCGATGACAATTTTATCTTTGGTCGATGTATTCCACGGCAAGTCCAGTACTGTATCCAGATATGTGCGGATTACGGAGGCTTCCTGACTTCCGTAAGGCATTTTCATCAGCTTACGACATTCCTTCAGAAGCATTTCTTCGGATTTTTCTTCCAGCTTCAATTCCTTAATGCGCTTGGAATACTCTTCTGCGTCCTCAGAAGGATTGTCGTCCTCACCTAATTCTTCCTCAATAACACGCTTCTGTTCACGAAGGAAGAAATCCCGCTGGCTTTCATCAATTCTCATGCGCGCCTTGCGGTTGATTTCATCCTCCAAGCGGAGAATGTAGTTTTCATTAATCAGAACATCAAGAACTTCTTTGAGCCGTTCGGTCGGATTAAGATTTTCGAGGATACTTTGTTTTGTCTGGTAATCCAGCGTCATATTTGCAGCAATATAATCCGCAAGCTCGCCGGTTGTTTTGCACAGAGCAACCTTGAAGATAATATCGGAAGGAATCGTTGGAGAAATGTCGATGTATTCCTCAAACTCCTTCTTGATTGAGCGCATTAACGCCAGTTCAAAGTCATCCGGGGGTGAAACAGTTTCCGGCAAAGGCTCAATTTCTGCCATTAGTCCGCCGCTGTCATAGACAGGAGTAATGATTCTCGCGCGATATTTGCCTTCGATAACGATACGCGTCACATTCTCAGGCTGTTTGAGAACCTGTACAATCTTTGCGACTACGCCGATACTGTAAACATCACTCAGCTTTGGTTCGTTGGAGGTCGCGTCGATTTGCGTTGACAAAAAAATCATCTGGTCGCGTTTCATTGCCTTGTTGATGGCTGAAATGCTCTTTTTTCTGCCGACATCAAAATGTATCAATGCTTTAGGAAAAACAACGAGACCTCTCAAAGGCAGAACAGGCACAATCATTGTATCATTTGTATTTATTTCCATTGATTTTCCTTTCCAAATAAGAATCAGGCAGCGCCACGGAACATGCGTAATCGTGATTGCGGCGTTGCCTGAAAAGCAGTATGAAATACCTACCGCTTAGTTTTTAAGATGCAGAGCTGCGCTTAGAGCGCTTTTCTTTTTTCGGAAGCCTGACCGGAAACGACAGTTTCTCTTTCCTTTTGGAAATCTGAGGAGCAGCGTTTTCAGTGACGACTTCCTTGGTGATAATTATCTTTTCTATCGTTGAATCAGAAGGTGTCTCAAACATCAAATCGCGGAGAATATCTTCCATAATCCCTCTGAGCCCTCTTGCGCCGGTTTTTTGTTCAAACGCCTTATTGGCGATGGCTTCCAGCGCTTCGTCCTCAAAGTAGAGCTCAACGCCGTCCAGCTCAAACAGCTTTTTGTACTGCTGCACAATGCTGTTTTTTGGTACCGTGAGAATCTTGACAAGTGCTTCTGTATCCAAGCCGCTCAAAGCGGTAATGACAGGCAATCTGCCGATAAGCTCCGGTATAATGCCGAACTTAACCAAGTCGTGCGCAACAACGTCCTTCATCCAGTCGGATTGATCCAGCTCCTTCCTGGATTTGACTTCAGCGCCAAATCCAATCGCGGAGCTGCCCTGACGTTTTTCAACAATCTTTTCCAGACCGTCAAACGCACCGCCGCAGATAAAAAGGATATTCTTTGTGTCAATCTGCAAAAACTCCTGCTGAGGGTGCTTTCTGCCGCCATGTGGCGGTACATTAGCAACCGTGCCTTCCACGATTTTCAGAAGCGCTTGCTGTACGCCTTCACCGCTGACGTCACGTGTAATGGAAGGATTCTCCGATTTGCGTGCAATCTTGTCGATTTCATCGATATAAATAATACCGCGTTCAGCGCGTTCAATATCAAAGTCGGCCGCCTGAATCAGCTTTAAGAGGATGTTTTCGACGTCCTCTCCGACATATCCGGCTTCTGTCAGCGTGGTAGCGTCAGCAATTGCAAACGGTACATCAAGCGCCTTTGCCAAGGTCTGTGCAAGCAAGGTTTTACCAACGCCGGTCGGACCCAGCAGCAAGACATTGCTCTTCGCAAAATCGATAGTTTCATCGCCGGCGAAAGCGCGCTTATAGTGATTATATACTGCGACGCTGAGTGTCACCTTAGCTTCTTCCTGACCGATGACATATTCATCGAGTATCGCCTTGATTTCCTTGGGCTTAAGAAGCGAATCGAAATCCTCTTCTGCATAATCAGGCGCGACAGGAGCATGTCGCGATGAACGCTCATAGTCGCCGGACTGATTAATGATATTCATGCAAAGCTCAACACAGCTGTCGCAGATATACGCGCCGTTTCCGGCAATCAGGCGAGCCACCATATCCTGGGGCTTTCCACAGAAAGAACAATAGATTTCTTTTTCGTTGTTCTTGTTAGCCATGACTGAAAATCACCTTATCTTCTCTCAATTACCTTGTCAATCAAGCCGTATTCCAATGCCTGCTGGGCAGTCATAAAGTTGTCGCGCTCTGTGTCATTCTGAACAACCTCTAAAGGCTTGCCGGTATTTTCGGCAAGGATTCTGTTCAGACGAGCCTTGGTGTCAAGCATATACTTGGTATGGATTTCCATATCTGTCGCCTGACCTTTATAGCCGCCAAGCGGCTGATGGATCATGATGGTACTGTTTGGCAGCGCCAGTCTCTTTCCCTTTGTACCGGCAGAAAGCAGGAACGCGCCCATGCTGGCTGCCATGCCCATGCAAATAGTGGAAACATCGCATTTGATATACTGCATAGTATCGTAAATTGCCAGACCGTCTGTTACACTGCCGCCTGGACTGTTGATATAAAGGCTGATATCCTTGGTAGGATCCTGACTTTCCAGATACAGCAGCTGTGCGACAACGACGCTGGCTGTTGCACTGTTGACTTCATCGTGAAGCATAATTATTCTATCGTTTAACAGACGGGAATAAATGTCATAGGAACGTTCGCCTCTGTTTGTCTGTTCAACAACATATGGTACTAATGCCATAATATCATACCCTTTCTATTATATTCTTTTGCAGCCAGTCTGATAATATGCATGATTATTTAATGACTGCTTTATCCTTAACAAATTCAAGTGCCTTACGCACGGCAAGATCGCCTTTGATGGTTTCAGCAGGAATCGCCGCCTTAACCTGTGCAACTTCAATCTTGTACATCTCAGCAATGTCAGCATATTCTTTTTCAATATCTTCCTCGGTTACTTCGATGTTTTCTTTCTTCGCAATTGCCTCCAGAACCAGTTTGCGCTTTACAATCTTTTCAGCGTCAGCTCTGTAAACATTTCTGAGGGAATCCATGTCCATACCCATGTACTGGAGGTATTCGTTGAGACCGACATTTAACCCCTGAGAACGCAAACGTGCTTCAAAATCGCGAATCATTTCATCTACCTGACGCTCGTACATTGCCTCCGGAATGTCTCCCTGAGCAAGCTCAACCAGCTTTTCGGAAATCTGATTGTCAATATCCTTTTCCGCTTCATCAGCAAGGCGCTTGGCAATGGTTTCTCTGAGCTCTTCTCTGTATTCGGCAACGGTTTCCTTCTCGGATACATCCTTGACAAACTCATCGTCTACCTCAGGGAGCTCTTTGGTTTTGATTTCGTGGAGTACAATCTTGAACTCAGCCTCTTTACCCTTCAGCTCTTCCGCCTGATAGTCCTCAGGGAAGGTGACGGTGATGGTGAATTCCTCGCCGGCATTGTGACCGACTATCTGCTCCTCAAATCCGGGAATAAAGTTGCCGGAGCCGAGTGCCAGGCTGAAATTCTCTGACTTGCCGCCTTCAAATGCAACGCCGTCAACAAAGCCTTCAAAGTCAATAACAGTGGTGTCACCCATCTCAGCAGCTCTGTCCTCAACTGTCACCATTCTGGAATTACGGTCTCTGACGCTCTCTATTTCTTTGTCAATAAGCTCCTCAGTCACTTCGGTGGAAGGCTTGGTTACCTCGATACCTTCGTATCCGTCTACTTCAAGCTCAGGCTTGACGATAATGGAAGCCTTGAAAGTAAAACCGTCTGCACCAGCCTCAACAGCCTCAAGAGATTCTACGGCGACGATTTCCAGGCCTTTTTCCTGAGAAGCTTCGTAGAGTGCGTCAGGATAGCACTCCTGCATAGCATCATCATAAAAAACCTCTTTGCCGTACATTCTCTCAATGATATGTCTGGGAGCCTTTCCTTTTCTGAAACCGGGAATATTAATGCTCTTTACCTGTTTTTTATATACCTTGTTAATTGCTTTTCCGAAAATCGTACCGTCAACACTTACGACCAATTCGTATGTGTTTGCTGCTTCTTTTTTAATAAAATCTTTCAGTGCCATTTTGAATTCCTCCATGAATTAAGTATATCGGTTTATTATATCACAAAAAAAAGAATAAATCAAGTTATCTGACTAATTGAGGCATGAATCCGATTCTGTCTCCTGAAATCAAGGTGAATGTAATCCCTTTGTACTCTCCCTCAAAGGCAAGACGGAAATTTCTCTTTCCGTGAATATGTCCGTAATAACAGCGCTCAATCTGATATTCCAACAGAACATCCATAATTTCAGCACACTCAATTCCCCTGTAGTACGGCGGATAATGCAGGAATACAACAGGCTTCTTGCAGGTTTGAACGGCAGCGTCAAGCGACATCCTCAATCTGCCGACCTCGCGGTTGAGCACCTTGATATCCTCAGGCGTATCGTTCTCCAAAAACCAACCGCGTGTGCCGCATATCGCGAAATCTCCGCAGACATAGGCATTGTTAAACAAAATCTTTATCGTATTCAGACCGTGTTCAGCCAGAAACGCGTCAATCTTACTTTTTGTACCCCACCAGTAATCGTGGTTTCCCTTTAGAAATATTTTCTGACCGGGAAGGGAGTCAATAAAACGGAAATCGGTTTCAGTGTCCTCGAGTTTCATTGCCCAGGAAATATCTCCCGCAATCACCACTGTATCCTCCGGCGTAATCAGCTTACGCCAGTTTTCTTCCAGACGGGATACGTAATCGTTCCAACCGGCAAAGATATCCATCGGTTTGTCGGTCCCAAGCGAAAGGTGTAAATCACCAATTACGTAGAGCGGCATTATTCAATGTTGAGCGCCTTAAGCACGTATTCCGGCATTTTCTCTGAAGCAGTCACATCGGAGAAACGTGCGGCTTTGTTTTTGAGACCTGCCAGAGGTGCGGGAACAGGCATACCGGTTTTTTCGTTGAGCATATCCACCATATCAAATTCTGTTTCGGGAAGCGCTGCGTCAGGAGCGACAGCTTCAAGAACAGACTTAGAGAACTTATAGGGGCTTGCAGTGGAAGCGATGACAGAAGGTGTGGTATCGCCTGTCTCGGCAACATACTGCTCGTAAACGTTGACAGCGACGGCGGTATGGGTATCGCAGAGGTAATGATCCTCGTTGAACAGTCTGCTGATGGTATCCTGTGTCTTGGCATCGTCGCAGTAACCACCGTAGAAGTTGTCTGTCATAAACGCCTTTACCTCGTCAGAAACCTCATATTTGCCGGTTGTTTTCAAAGCGGTCATCCACTCTCTGGTCGTGTCGTCACTGTTGCCGGACAGCTTATAGAGCAGACGCTCCAGATTACTGGAAACGAGGATATCCATAGAAGGAGACATGGTGGTATAGAAATGTCTGTTCTTATCATAAACGCCGGTTCTAATGAAGTCTGTCAGAACATTGTTCGCGTTGGAAGCGCAGATAAACTTCGCTATCGGGAGTCCCATCAGGCTTGCGTAATAGGAAGCGAGAATGTTGCCAAAGTTGCCGGTCGGCACTACCACATTGATTTTGTCACCAAAAGCAATTTTACCGTCATTGACAAGGTCGCAGTAGGCGGAGATATAGTAAACAATCTGAGGAAGAAGTCTGCCCCAGTTGATGGAGTTTGCCGAGGAGAAAAGCATGTTGTTCTCAGCGAGTTTTTCCGCAATTTCAGGCGTAGTGAAAATCTTCTTAACGCCGGTCTGCGCGTCGTCAAAGTTTCCTTCAATCGCGCAAACCCTGACATTGCTGCCTTCCTGAGTGTTCATCTGGTGCTTCTGCATGGGGCTGACGCCGTTGACAGGATAGAATACCAGAATCTTGGTATGATCGACATCCTTGAAGCCTTCGAGTGCTGCCTTACCGGTATCACCGGAGGTGGCGACAAGAATGACAGCGTCCTTGCCATCGTTGGTTTTTTTCAGGGATTTTGTCAGCAGATGCGGAAGAATCTGCAACGCCATATCCTTAAACGCGCAGGTAGGACCGTGCCAGAGTTCAAGAATGTTCAGCGGCGCACCGTTGAGCTTTGTGTAAGCCATCGGAGCAGGATTGGTGCCGCCAAATTTGTCAGCGGTGTACGCCTTCTCGACACATTCGTCGATTTCCTCTGCGGTAAAGTCGGTTAAAAAGTCGGAAAATACTTTTTTGGCTCTGCCCTTGTAATCCGTTTTCAGAAGTTCCCGGAAGGTTTCTTCGGTGTACTTGGGAAACTCCTGCGGTACGAAAAGTCCGCCGTCCTTGGAAATGCCCTGTGCAATTGCCTGAGCAGCCGATACTACTTCCGCTGCGTTCTGTGTGCTGTTATATAACATTGCAATCTTCCTTTCAATTTGCTTTAAACAACAATTTATTTTACACCATATTTTACGGATTGTCAAAGTTTTCAAAGAAATTCAGCGCGTTCTCGCAAAATATTTTTCTGATAAGGCTCTCTTTGTAATGATTTTGCAGTAAAATCTCATAAATTGTGTCATAAACACGGCTGTCGCAGAAATCAGACGGCAAAACGCCGCCGTCAAAATCGCTGCCGAAGCACAGCGTATTTTCACCGCCCAGAGCCAGAAAATAATCAATATGACGGATAATATCGGTCATGGAAGCCTGCTGGGGATTATGATTGAGAAAGGCGTTGTGGAAATTGATACCGACCAGTCCTCCCCTGTCGCGGATGATTCCAAACTGTTCATCGGTCAGATTTCTCGGATGTGCTGTGACGGAAAAGGAATTGGAGTGAGACGCCACAAACGGACGGGAAGCTGCTGCAGCAACGTCATCAAATAATGCATGTGAGGCGTGAGAAATATCTACGACCATATGATTAGTCTCCATCTCTCTGATGACTTCTTTTCCGAAAGCCGTCAGTCCGGCTGGATTTTCGACCATCGCACCGTCACCGATTTTATTGTGTTCATTCCATGTCAGCGTCATCATTCTGACACCTAAAGAAGCGAATTTTGCAACATTTTCAATTTTGCCGTTGAGTGCCTTTCCGTTTTCAATCGTGAAAAAAGCTGAGTTCTTTTTCTTCCGGAACAATTTATTCAATGCTTTTCCGGACGTTATCAGCGCAATATGGTGTTTCTCACATTCTCTGACGATTTTGTCGCTTGCTTTAAAAAACAAGCGTTCCGCCTCATCACCGGAGAGATCGTCCGGTATCCAGATTGCATAGCATTGCAGCTTGTGACGTTTGGGATCGTCATTCAGACGAACCTCCATTTCCTGACTGTTAAGGGATTTATTTTCAGTTATAGCCCGATATAGCGTATCACAGTGCAAATCAAAAATATCCATGACTCTCCTCCATAATGAATGCATTTTCGATATAGTGAATCTTATGCAAGCGGAGGGTATCCTGATTCACAAAAACCTCGCAGACATCAAACCGACAGTCACATTCCAGCTTTTTCTCATAAAGGTAAATGATAGCTGTCTGGATGATTTTATCCTGCTTCCGGCGATCGACTGCTTCAAATGGCTGTGACAGTGTTGTTGAATGTCGGGTTTTGACCTCAACAAACACAACCACACCCTTCTTTTCGGCAATGATATCAATTTCACCGGTGCGCTTTCGATAATTCCGTTCAAGAATTATATAGTGTTTCTTTCTGAGATATTCAGCGGCATAATCCTCGCCCTGGCTTCCGGTTTGTTTTGTGGTATGTTTCATCATTTTGGCAAAATCTTTCTTAAAAAGCTCATACGGTGATAAGGGCATGGACCGTATTCCAGCAATGCCGCCTTATGTATCTTTGTACCGTATCCTTTGTGTTTGTCAAATGCATACTGTGGGTATTCCTTGGCGTACTCGTACATCAGACGGTCACGCG
Source organism: uncultured Clostridia bacterium (assembly GCA_947170465.1). Classification (GTDB taxonomy): domain Bacteria; phylum Bacillota; class Clostridia; order Oscillospirales; family Acutalibacteraceae; genus Ruminococcoides. The sequence continues at coordinate 21,946 of CAMVTS010000019.1, read as the reverse complement.
ATACTTTTGCCAAGATAGAAGCGCTGGCAATCGACATGGAACGTGCGTCGCCTTTGATAATACATTCCGCGTCAATGCTTAACTCAGGCAGCTTGTTGCCGTCAATCATCGCGTAATCCACAGGAACCTTCAAGCCTTCCACGGCACGTTTCATGGCAAGCATAGTGGCGTTGAGAATATTCATTTCCTCTATTTCCTCTACGCTTGCATATGCCACGCAGTAAGCGACAGCGGTTTCTCGGATTACATCAAACAAAGCTTCGCGCTTTTTTTCGGTCAGCTTTTTGGAATCGTTGACGCCTTCAATGATAATATGCTCCGGCAGAATCACTGCGGCAGCACATACAGGACCCGCAAGCGGTCCCCTGCCGGCTTCATCAACACCGCAGATATGCTGATAACCGCGCGATTTAGCCGCTTCTTCAAATTCAAGCCAATTCATTGCCATTCTCCGTTCGGCATCTCTACCGTAATTCTTCCGAGCTTTGCGGCGCGGAACTCATCCAGAAGCATCACCGCTGCGCGCCCGGTGTCTATCTCTCCTCCGGAAATCAGCATGCCGCGCTTTTTTCCGATAATCTGTAATAAATCGTAGGAATCTGTGTTGTCTAACTCAAGTTCCTCAAGTTTGAAACGGTTGATAAACTCGGCAGGTTTCAGTCGCCTGAGAAAATCAAGCAGTCTGACTGCCAACAGTTCAACATCCAAAATCTGATCCTTGACTGCTCCGGTAAACGCCAGGTGCTCACCGACAATCTGGTCGTCAAATTTTGGCCATAATACGCCGGGGGTATCGAGCATTTCCAGGTTGTTGCTGATAGTAAACCACTGATTCCCTCGTGTAACGCCCGGTCTATCCTCTACCTTGGCTCTGTTCTGACGGGATATTTTATTGATAAAGGACGATTTGCCGACATTCGGAATACCGACAATCATAATCCTCATCATAGGATTTTTCATACCTTTACTTTTCATCCGCTCAATCTTGGATTTCATGACAGTATTGACTGCCTGAGGGAATTTATTCAATCCTCTGCCGCTTCTGCAGTCCACCGCGATGGCAGTTGTTCCCTGCTTTGCGTAATAATCAATCCACATTTTTGTCGCCGTCTGATTCGCCATGTCGCACTTATTCAACAGAATCACCCGCGGCTTATTTTGAATAAGCTTGTCCAAATCGGGGCTTCGGCTGCTGACGGGTATTCTGGCGTCCACGATTTCCGCGACAGCGTCCACAAGTTTCAGGCTTGCCTGTATCTGTCGCTTTGTTTTGGTCATGTGACCCGGAAACCATTGGATATTCTGCATTTCACTCATATTAATCCTCTTTCTTAATAAAAGAAAGCCTATTTCCAAAATCAATCAGAAATAGGCCTAATACGCTTTGTTTAATAAAGATAACCGATGTGATTGAAGGGGAACGCCACAAACTGCGCTTTACCGATTACATTCTTGACATCAATTAATCCAATCTGGGCATAACGGCTGTCCAGAGAAACAAGTCTGTTGTCGCCGAGGACAAAAACCTTTCCTTCCGGAATGACCTCCGGAACGCTGTAGTCGCCAAAACGGTTGGAGAAAGTGGTTCCCTTAATGTAATTCTCCTCGATGACAATACCATCGACAATAATTCTGTCGTTTTCATAATCAAGCTGCAAAGTCTGTCCTTCAGTCGCGATAACTCGCTTGATGATAGGCTTCTCATATTCAGCACCATGGGAAATAACCACGATATCATTGTTGCGGGGCGTATACATCATATTGGTTACAATGACCTTATCGTTAGTTTCCAAGGTATCGTTCATGGACGTGCCTTCAACGTCAACCAGACGGAACACAAAGGTAAGACAAACGACAACAATGGATATGGCGAAAACGATACATTTTACCCAGTCATAAATTCCTGCCATCGCGCCGTCTGCTTTTGCTGTAACAAAGCCTTTGGAACCATCTTGCTTTGATGCCCGGTCGTCAGCAATAGCGGTAGCTTCCTCAGCAGCTTTAAATTCTTCAGCGGCACGATAAACATAGAATTTTTCGCGGCCTGGCTGCGGAGCGTTTTCAGCACTGTACAAATCCGGATTGATATCCATTGCAAGGTCTATGTCAGAAGCTTTTTCTGAGTCGTTGTTTTTCTTTGAAATGTCGCTCAAAACTGTCACCTGCCTTTAAGCATAAAGCAAAAGGGAACTTAAGCAAGTTCCCTTTAACTATTATTCGAGAATTACTTACGAATCTGTTCCTTAACCTTGGCGGCCTTACCAACTCTGTCGCGGAGATAGTAGAGCTTACTTCTGCGAACCTTACCATAACGAACGACCTTAATGTCGTGTACGTTGGGAGAATGGAGCGGGAATACTCTCTCTACGCCAACGCCGTAAGCGACACGTCTTACTGTGAAGGTCTCTGCGACACCGCTGCCTCTTTTGGCGATAACAGTGCCTTCAAACATCTGGATTCTTTCTCTCTCGCCTTCGCGAATCTTGACGGATACTCTTACAGTATCGCCAATGCCGAACTCAGGAGTAGAATCTTTTACTGAGCTGGCTGCAATTGTTTTCAGTGCGTCCATTTTTAATCCTCCTAATTATTTACCCGATATTCATACCTTCCATGGGCAGCGGACTACCAGTTTCAAAATGACGGCAAAAGCCGTTATTTGACCACGTCGTTGGAACGACGGAACCAAATTCTTTTGTATTATAGCACAAACAAAGTCATAATGCAAGTGTTTTTACGAAAATATTTTAAGGCAATACCGTTCAATGCTGGTGTGCGGATTGCGGGAGGTTGCCTTAATACGTCTGACGGCGCAGTTTTGTCAGAAACTGTTCAAAGTAGTCAGGAAGCGGTGAGGTGAACGCCATATATTGTTCTGATGACGGATGTATGAATCCAATTTTGCGCGCATGAAGGCACTGACCGGTAAAAGGTACTTTTTCATTTTTGACACCGTAGACCATGTCTCCGGCAACCGGATGCCCCAATGACGCCATATGTACACGAATTTGATGTGTTCTTCCTGTTTCCAGAATACACTGAATATAGGTATACCCTTTCAGATTTTCCAACACCTGATAGTGTGTTACGGCGTTTTTGCTGTTCTTTTGGGTGATACACATTTTCTTGCGGTCAACCGGATGTCTGCCAATCGGTGCGTCAACGGTTCCGTTTTCGTTCTTCAGATTGCCGAATACAATCGCTTCGTATTCTCGTGTAAAAGAATGTGCCTTGATTTGTTCAGCCAGAATCTTATGTGCGTGGTCGTTCTTTGCTACAATCAGCAGTCCGCTTGTGTCCTTGTCAATACGATGAACGATACCAGGTCGCAGAACGCCGTTGATACCGGACAGGCTGTTGCCGCAGTGATAGAGCAAGGCGTTCACCAGCGTCCCCTCATAATTCCCGGCTGCGGGATGAACAACCATTCCTTTAGGTTTGTTGACAACCAGCAAATCTGCGTCCTCATAGACAATGTCCAGCGGAATATTCTCCGCCTTTGCTTCATACGGTACAGGGTCAGGAACGCGGATAATGACTTTATCGTTTTCATTCAACTTAAATTTTTTGTTTTGTTGTTGCCCGTTGACCGTTACGCCACCGTTTTCAATCAGGGTAACAGCAGCGCTTCGGGATAGTTCTATACCGGAATCTGCAAGAAATTTATCCAACCGCACACCTGACTGACGGCATACAAGAATATGCTCAGTCATCCTTTTCCTCATATTCCTTACTGGATTTCAGCATATCCGAGAAAAAGATAATATGAATCACGAGAAGGATAACACCAATCGTGATGCAATAATCCGCAAAATTGCAGACAGGCGGAAAAAATGAAAGCGCCAAATAATCGACAACATATCCGTGGATTAAACGGTCAATCAGATTGCCGACACCGCCGCCGATAATCAATCCTGCACAGATATAGAACAGTTTTCCTTTCGGTCTTTTCCTGAACATGTAAAAAATCATGAGAAACAGCATAATGCTGGTGACAATAACAAATATCCAGCGCATATCCTGAAAAATGCCAAAGGCAACACCGCGGTTTTCCACATAAGTAAGATTGAACAAACCGTTGATTACCGCAACGTTTCCGAATGGTTTCAATGTATTTATAATAACAAACTTAATTACCTGATCAACAAGCATGATACCAGCTGCAATCAGCAGTGCGACAAAAGGCATTCTATTTCTCCGTCTCCGCATCCTATACCTCCTGCGAATAGAAACAAATCGGTGCAACCGAAATCACACCGATTTGATTAATTGATATTATTTTAATACCTCACAGCAACGTGCGCATAAGGTGGGATGAGTGCTGCTCGCGCCGACAGATTTACGCACTGCCCAGCAGCGTTCGCACTTTTCTCCTTCCGCTTTTTCTACTGTGACGGCAAGCTCACCGCCGTTATCGTTGATAACAACCTCGGAAACGATGAACGCGTCGGCAAGCTCAGTCTCTGCTTCTTTGAGGAATGCAAGCTTCTCACCACCGGCAGATAAAGTTACCTTTGCTTCCAGTGAGCTCTTAATTGTTTTCTCTTTGACCACCGGTTCAATGGACTTCTTGACTTCATCTCGGAGTTCGTGAATCTTCTCCCAGAAGCTCATGAAGCTGTCATCAACAGCGATTTCAACCTTTTCAGGCATGTCATTGAAGATAACGTGGTCAGCTTTCTCGTCAGCCGCATGAGGCATGAACTTCCAGATTTCGTCGGAAGTATACGCGAGAATAGGAGCCAGCATTCTGGTCATCGCATTCAGAATCAGGTAGACGGAGGTCTGGGCTGCTCTTCTCAGCTTGCTGTCTGCCTTTTCGGAATACAGTCTGTCCTTGAGAACATCCAGATAGAAGTTGGACATATCTACAACGCAGAAATTATGAATGCTGTGATAGACAATGTGGAATTCGTAATTGTCATACGCCTTGCGCACCTTGTCAATCAAGGCGTTCAGTTTGGCGATTGCCCACTTGTCAATAGAGGTCAGCTCGGAAGCAGTCACCATATCGGTGTCAGGATTAAAATCAGACAGATTGCCGAGAATATATCTGGCGGTATTTCTGATTTTTCTGTAGGATTCAGAGGTCTGCTTGAGAATATCAAAGGAGATATTGACGTCGGACTGATAGTCGCAGGAAGCTACCCACAGTCTGAGTACATCGGCACCATACTGCTTGATAACATCCTGGGGACTGATACCGTTGCCCAGTGACTTACTCATCTTTCTTCTTTCCATGTCGAGAATCATGCCGTGAGTAAGCACAGCCTTGTAAGGCGCAACACCCATTGTCGCAACAGAAGTAAGCAATGAGGACTGGAACCAGCCTCTGTACTGGTCGTTGCCTTCCAGGTACAAATCAGCCGGGAAGTTCAGGTATCCGCGGCGTCTGACAACAGCGGTATGAGAAGAACCACTGTCAAACCAGACATCCATGATGTCTTTTTCTTTATCAAAGGAAGTACAGCCGCACTTGGTGCATTTGATGCCTTCCGGAAGCATTTCCGACGCGTCGTGATCAAACCAAGCATTAGAGCCTTCCTTGGAAAATACATCCGCCACAGCGAGCATCGCTTTTTTATCAATCAGCGGCTTACCGCAGTCTTTACAGTAGAAAATCGGAATCGGAACACCCCATTTTCTCTGCCGGGAAATACACCAATCTTTTCTCTCGCGAACCATGGAGGTGATTCTCTCCTGACCCCACGCAGGAATCCACTGCACTTCATTGATAGCCTTGACAGCGGCATCCTTGAAGTCGTCAACGGAGCAGAACCACTGGTTAGTTGCGCGGAACAGGATGGGAGATTTACATCTCCAGCAGTGAGGATACTGGTGAATAATCTTTTTCAATGCAAACAGAGAACCGGTTTCATCAAGGTGAACCGCGATTTTCTTGTTGGCTTCATCGGTCGTCAAACCGGCAAACTGACCAGCTTCTTCGGTCAGCACGCCATCGCCGTTGACAGGACAGATAACGGGAATATCAGGATAGTTGCGGCAGACGTTATAGTCGTCAACACCGTGACCGGGCGCAGTATGAACACAGCCGGTGCCGCTCTCCAGCGTAACATGCTCACCGACAATCAGCAGGGATTCGCGATCCAGGAACGGATGCTGAGTTTTCATATACTCCAGCTCGCTGCCCTGAATGGTTGCCACCACTTCATAATCGGTCAGATTGGCTTCTGCCATCGCAGACTGATAGAGCTCAGTTGCCATGACATAGTACTCTTCACCGCACTTGATAACGGAATACTCAAAACGCGGACCGACGCAAATCGCCACGTTGGCAGGCAGTGTCCATGTAGTGGTAGTCCAGATGACAAAGGAGACCTTCGCGGGGTCAATTCCCATTGCGGAGAATTTACCCAGATCATCCGTTACTCTGAATTTTACATAAATAGAATGACATGGATCCTCGGCGTATTCAATTTCTGCTTCCGCCAAGGCGGTTTTACACTCCGGACACCAGTAAACAGGCTTCAGACCACGGTAAATATAGCCTTTATCCGCCATTTCAGCGAACACCTTAATCTGCTCAGCTTCAAACTCATGTTTCAAAGTGACATAGGGATTATCCCATTCACCGATACAGCCCAGGCGCTTGAACTGTTCGCGCTGGTCGTTGATATATCCGGTGACAAATTCCTCGCAAAGCTTGCGAAGCTCAACAACGGAAATATCAGCGGAATTGCCGATACCCGCCTTTTGTCTTGCCTTCAGCTCCGTCGGCAAGCCGTGCGTATCCCAGCCGGGTACAAAAGGGGACTGAAATCCGGCCATATTCTTATAGCGGACAATGAAATCCTTCAGAATCTTGTTGAGTGCGTGACCAAGGTGAATATCGCCGTTAGCATAGGGCGGTCCGTCATGGAGAACAAACTGAGGTTTTCCCTCGTTGAGCTCCATGAGCTTATCATAGAGTTTTTCATCTTCCCAGTTCTGAAGCGTAACCGGCTCGCTTTTCGGCAAACCGGCACGCATTGGAAAATCAGTCTTCGGAAGATTCAGTGTAGCATTATAATCCTGAGACATTGTATTTTTCTCTCCAATATAGTTAAGTTAATAAAAACGCGTTATTCAGCGGAGACGTCATAGTTGTCGCCAAATTTCAGATGACCAAATTTGCTCGGACGTCTGGGAGCAACCTTGGTATCATCCTCGGTTCCAATCGCAGGCGCAACGGGCTTCGGACGAACAACAGGCTGGGGCTGCTGCTCAACCGGCTGTACTGTCTGAGGCACTTCCTCCTGTACAGGCTCCGGCTCACGCTCAACCACAGGTGATTCCTCAACCGAATCGGTAGGATATTTTTCATCCAGTTCTTTTTTAGTCTTTTCGAGGTCAACAGAAGTAGGCAGGTCGTCAATCGCCTGGATGTGGCTTCTGTAAAGCTCAATAATCTCTGCTCTGAGGTTGACAGCATCAGCCTGCAGTTGCAGATAATTCTCTTTTTCCTGCGCGGTGGTTTTGTTTGCTTCTACCAACAAGGTCTGCGCCTTTTCTTCCGCGTCACGGACAATTCGGGCTGCTTTCTCTCTTGCTTCTTTGATGCACGCGTCGGACATCTTCTGAGAGGTCAGCAGTGCGTTTCTGACGGTTTCTTCGTCCGCTCTGTATTCCTCCAGACGAGTAGCAAGACGGTCAATTTTGTGAACCAGATTGGTCTTTTCCTTTTTCAGCTGCTCAAAAGAAGCAATGACATCGTCAATAAAAGCGTCAACATCATCTGCGTTATATCCGCCGCCAAAACCGGCTTTTCTGAAACTTATATTCTTGATTTCATCAATTGTGAGCATGTTCTGCACTCCTTATCTAAAATGAATAACCTTTATTCTGATGCGGTGTTTTTTTGTTTCTCCTAACACACCGCCGATTTTATATTTTCCCTTTCCACGTATACTCAAGCTGTCTCCGTCAGAGATGCTTTTACTGACATTGTCGCACGGTAAATAGTTCAGCGTTACATTACCGGACAAAACCAATTGTTTTGTTTTGTCACGCGACAAGCCCGAAACTGCAGCGACGATATTATCTAATCGCAAGGACGAAACGGTCAGATTCAGTTCGTCAAAGTCTCTGCCCTGAGGCAGCTCATCAGGCTCCACTTCATGTATCTTAACGCCAGCGTTTCTGATTTTGAACAGCTGCGACATAATATAATCCTTGATTTCGCTCTTGACAAAGACAACGCATCTGCCATCCCCGACCAGAATATCGCCAATGGTTTCCCTTTCAATTCCAAGCGACATCAGAGCGCCGAGAAAATCACGGTGCGTGAGCTTGTCTGCCTTGCGGAAGGTGATTTCCAAAGCGGAAACAGGGAACTCTTTTATTTCGTCATAAAACCACAGGCCTAATACAGCGCGCTCGCAATCATCATAACCGCCGAAAAAACGGTAGTTGGGATAATAAACTGAATCAAGGTGCTGCCGCGCGATTGCCTGCTGTCGCTCACTAAGGAAAGAGAAGAAATAAGGCTTCTGCCGTTTTTCGCATAGAGTGATGGCGTCGTCTATCTGTGAACGAAACAGTTTATCGTCATTATCAGATATATACACCGCTGTTCTCTAATTCATCGAGGAGATCGTCTCCGGTGAGATCGACATTGCTGGGAATAATGATATAGGTATTGGAGGCAACTCTCTTGATTTTGCCCTTGTTAGCATACGCGACGCCACTGAGAAAGTCAAGAATTCTCCTTGCCATCTCTTTGTTGGTGTCCTCAAGGTTGAGCACAACCGTATGGGTTTTGGTCAGCTCGTCTGCGATAGCACGGGTTTCCTCGCCAAAACGCTCAGGCTTGAAAATACCAACCTGCAGCTTGGCGGTCGCGTGAATGTTAACGACCTTGTTGCGTGAAGAACCGGAAGATGTAGTTTGTCTCTCGCGTTCTTTCTCGCGGGGAGCCTCTTCTTCATACTCTTCTTCTTCCTCATCGGCATAGCCGTATTCGTCGTACTCGTACTCGTCGTCGGGGGCATCCCACATGCGCTTGAACTTATCTACTATTCCTGCCATTTTCTTTTCCTCCTAATTATGTATAGTTTCTCGCACCGAAAAGTGCGGAACCTATTCTTACCATTGTAGCGCCCTCCATGATTGCCTCATAATAATCGTCAGACATTCCCATGGAAAGAATACTCATATTTATATTATCTAATTTTTTTTGCGATATGTCAATAAATAACCTGTGCATTTTATTGAAATATTCAGAAATTTTCTGTTTATTATCACAAATCGGCGGAATTGTCATCAATCCTTGTACAGAAATCCCATGAATCTGAGCAATCTGAGTGAGTAATTCTTCAAGATTTTCTTCATAAACGCCTGACTTGTTCTCTTCCCTTCCAATGTTGACCTCAACCAGAATGTTCGTGACAAGGTTTCTTTTTAAGGACTGGGCAGCAATTTCCTGTGCCAGCTTCAGAGAGTCAACCGACTGAATCAAGTCAACCTTTCCGACAATCTGACGCACCTTATTTGTCTGGAGATGACCGATGAATTGCAGGGAGCAATCGGAAAGATTGTAATCCTCGTATTTAGAGAGAAGCTCCTGCACGCGGTTTTCACCAATATGGTCAAGTCCGAGCGAAATGGCGTGATTGATGGTCTGTGCATCAACTGTTTTAGTCGCCGCCAAAAAGGTAATATCCTCTCTCCTTTTGCCGGCCTTCTGAGCAGCTTCAGCTATCCGTTCATTTATCAGCTTGTAATTGTACTCGACGTCAGTGAATGACCTTGCCGTCATATAAATCGTCTCCTTTTACTATTACTTTATCGTATAAAGAAATCGTTTCGCCGTTAAACAGAACGCCTTCCGGCGGCTCGGTGTCGCAGATAACATAGTCGTCATCCGCGTACAGAATGGATACCTGCTTGAACTGTACCTCGCTGCCGTAGAGGACATAGACTCCCTGCACCTTCTTTTGCTCCTTGTGCGGATTGTCGTTGTCGTCGTAGGTGGTCTTTGTGACAAAGTCATCATGAACCGCCCGCTTGCTGACGCGCAAGCCGGAATACCGTCCCATACCTATTTCAACAGGCTCAAAGCGCGCGTCAAGAATACTGTCGTCCATATAATCACAGCGCAGGAGCACCAGAGCGCTGTGATCTTTATCCTTTTGATAAACGCGATAGATTTCCGCAGGAACTGCTTCGGATGAAGCCTCAGCAAGCAGTGCCGTAACAGGCGCCCCCCAGATATTCAAACGCGTTGCCTCTTCTGCGGATACCTCACAGGCGACATACCATTTGACATTGCTGATCACCTTGCCTGCAGCGTTTTTGGGCGTTTCTTTCTTCTGGATATTTTTCAAGTCATCCAGCGTTATTTTGTCGATATTAGCGTAAGGAATGGCGTTTTCATAACCGTCGCAGAATTTGGTGAAATAACCTGCTTTATCCGTTCTGATAGAGCCGGTTCCGGCTCCTGCCGAGCTGTTGAGCGAATCAATGGCAGACTGGAGCTGAGCAATTTCCTCATTGAAGTTAGTAACCTTTCCGGTATAAAGCTGGCGCTGATTAACAGAAGTCAGGAGGTTATCCGAATCCTGAATTGCTTTCGTGAAATTCCGGTTATTGCAGTCATCCAGATAAGCAATCAGCTTATTTTTTATGTTACTGTTGATAATGTCAATACTCATGGTGCCGGAAATCGTGTTCTTCTGAATGTATTCCAGCGATTCCTTTTTTGCACGCAGAGTTTCGGCGTTAGTATGCGCCAGCGCGTCCTGTTCACTTGAATACACCACAGCGATTTCTCCATTAGCGTTAACCGCTTCTCCGTCTGCCACGGAATAGGACAGAACGCCGGATTGAGAATTGTTCAGAATGTTCTCATCCCGGATGATAAACGCATTGGATTGTATTTTATCGGTAACGGTTACCTGAACGGCATTTTCAGTTGGATACATATCGAAATTCGCACTGATCAGCAAATAAGCGACATATACAAGCGCCAATAACGTCAGTGCCGCTACCAGTATACGCTTAAATAGCAATTTATCCATATACTCATCCTTTATCTATTACGCTGACTGCCTGCAGCAGCAGCTCTTCAAAGCTGTTTGTCATATCGACATACAGCCAATTAATTTCTGCATCGCGTTTGAACCAGGTGAGCTGACGCTTTGCGTAGCGTCTGGTTTCTCGTTTAAGCTTATCAATACATTCTTCCAAGGTGGCTTTCCCTTCAAAGTAAGGGGCAAGCTCCTTATAACCAATCGCTTTCACCGCCGTAGGGCCAAGAGGTGACTGCAGCACCTGTCCGGCTTCCTCCAAAAGTCCCTGTTCAAGCATGATGTCCACTCTGGCGTTGATACGTTCGTAGAGTTTTTCTCTGTCCATAAAGTTCAACCCCAGCTTGACAGGCGCGTACGGAGATTCCTCCGGATGGGAATTGGAAATCTGTTCTGTCATGGTAATGCCGGTTGACTGATAGAAGGCAAGCGCACGGATAATGCGTTTGGGATTTCTCTCTTTAGCCAAACGTTCACAGGAAGGCTTGTCGGCTTCATCAAGCATTGCAAGCAGCGCGTTTACACCCTTGGCTTCGTAAACCTTCCAAAGCGCGTCCGTATATTTTTTATCGGCAGGCTGTTCGGAAAACTGCACGTGATTGAGGAGAGAATCAACATACAGTCCCGTTCCGCCGACGATAATCGGGAGTTTGCCGCGTAAAGTTATATCCTGTATTACCGCGCGAGCATCCTGAACAAATGCCGCTACGGAATATGTCTGTTCAGGCGACAGAAAATCCATCAGGTGATGAGGGATTCCCTGCATTTCTTCTTTTGCGGGCTTGGCGGTAGCGATTTGCATTCCCCGGTAAATCTGCATGGAATCGGCAGATACGATTTCTCCGTTGTAATGCTTCGCGAGCTCTACCGACAGCCGGGTTTTTCCGGAAGCGGTCGGTCCGACAACAGAAATAAGTCTGATTTTTTCTTTCAACCTATCACGCCCTGCCAAATTGTCTTTCGATTTCGCTCTTCTTCATCACAATGCAAATCGGTCTGCCGTGAGGACAATAACGGATTTGCGGATTTTCTTCCAGTGTTTTTACAATATCAATCAATTCTTCTGCGGAATTTTTATTGCCTGCTTTCACAGCGCTCCGGCATGCGACGTTGTGATAGAACCAGTCCATCTTTTCGGTGAAAATATCGTTTTTGCCCATGGAAATATAATCTGCCATTTCCGCGATACAGTCAGCTACTTCCGCCGCGTCAATATACTGTGGCGCACTACGTACAATGACAGTACTGTTGCCAAAATCCTCCACTTCAAAAGAACACTGCGCAAACATATCCAGATGACTGATTGCCGCGTCGTATTCATGCTTGCCGAGGGTGACGGTAACGGGCTGTAAAAGAATCTGCGCAGAAGCGCCGGCTTTCTCTGCCTTGAGACGTTCATAAATGATTCGCTCATGGGCAGCATGCTTGTCAATCAGCATCATTTCCTTTTTGTTTTTTTCAACGATGATATAAGTGTCAAATAATTCTCCGATGTATGTCAGCTCGTCCTTCTGCTGTTCAAAAAGAACAACCGGTTCGGAGTTTTCTTTTACGGAGATGGTAATTTCTTCTTGCAGCGGTGGAGATATTGCCGGAGTTTCTTCATTTTCCGGGACTGTGGGGACGACAGAAGACCGCGGAGGTTCAGCTTTCTTATATTGCTCCTCTCGTTTTGAGGTGCTAACCGCTTCTTTTGTATAGACAGAGAAGGGATTATGACTGTCCGATACTTTCAATCCATCTAAAGGATTGGACAGCGGTTCTTGCATAGGAATAGAAGTGAAGGGATTAAATTCGTCTTCTGGCTTTTTTTGTACAGAGGGCGCCGGTTTTCTTTCTTGCTCCGCTTTGCGGAATACTGCCTGGGCATTTATGTAAGGAGGCTTTGCCGGTGCAGGATTCTGCCGGAAGGCAGCTTGCTTTTTCGTATCCGACTTCATCAGCGCGGTTTTAACCGCATGGTATACTGCCTCGAAAACTGGGCGTTCATTGGTGAAACGCACCTCGATTTTCGCCGGATGAACATTGACGTCAATAATATCGTAAGGCAGTGAAAGATTCAGCACACAGGAAGGAAACTTTCCGACCATGACCGAGCCTTTGAAGGCTTCTTCCATTGCTGCCATGGCAGTACGCGATTTGACAAAACGTCCGTTAATAAAGAAGTTCTGCATATTGCGATTAGGACGCGCGTTGACCGGCTTGGAAACAAATCCGTATACTCTGATTTTATCCAGCTGATAGTCAACCGGTATCAGGGAAGTCGCAAACTCTCTGCCGAAAACCGCATAAACAGCTGACAGGAGTTTTCCGTCTCCTGCAGTTTTCAGAACCTGCTTGCCGTCGCGGATATATGCAAATGAGATTTCTGGATGAGATAACGCTGTCTTGTCAACAATATTGGAAACGTTGATTCCTTCGGAAACATCTTTTTTGAGAAACTTTGCTCTCGCCGGAATGTTATAGAACAAATCACGGATGATGAAGGTTGTTCCAACCGGACATCCGGCGTCCTCCAAGGAAATCTCTTCGCCGCCTTCAATGCAGTATGAGGTGCCGATATCTTCACTTGCGTGACGTGTAATCAGCTGTAAGCGCGACACTGCGGAAATGGAAGCCAGCGCTTCACCGCGGAATCCCAGGGTGGCGATTCTGTCGAGATCGTTCTCTTCCCTGACCTTGCTGGTGGCATGGCGAAGAAAAGCTGTTTTGACATCCTCACGCATAATGCCGCAGCCGTCGTCGGTGACGCGCATAAAGGTGGTTCCGCCGTTTTTTATTTCAACCGTGATATTCTTTGCGCCGGCGTCAATGGCGTTTTCAATCAGTTCTTTGATAACAGAAGCAGGCCGCTCGACCACTTCACCGGCGGCAATCAATTCCGCTACGTGTTTGTCGAGCACATTAATCACACCCATGCTGTCACCTCCTTGTTAAATCATATTTTTGAGTTCATATAGTAAATTCATCGCCTCAATCGGCGTGAGTGTATTCAAATCAACGGATTTTATACGGTCAATGACAGGACTACTCGCGACACCCATCAGGGATAACTGCGTGTCCTCGTCAACCGTGACTTTTTCGACAATGGTTTCCGCTTTGCCGCTTTCCAAATCGGCAAGAATTTCCTTTGCGCGGTTGATGATGGAATTGGGAACACCAGCGAGCTTGGCTACCTCAATACCATAGCTGTCGTCAGCACCGCCGGGAACAATTCTGCGCAGGAAGGTGATATCATCACCGCGCTTCTTGACGGCAATGCTGTAATTCTTCACGCCTTCCATCAGCTGCTCCATGACACTGAGTTCGTGGTAATGCGTGGCAAACAGCGTCTTGGCGCCAAGCTTCTTTTTGTCGGCACAATACTCTAACACCGCTCTGGCAATGCTCATGCCGTCAAAGGTCGAGGTGCCTCTGCCGATTTCGTCCAGAATCAACAAACTCTTGGAAGTGGCATTTTTGACGATATTTGCTACTTCATTCATCTCAACCATAAAGGTGGACTGGCCTGACGCTAAGTCATCAGAAGCGCCGACGCGTGTGAAAATAGCGTCAACAATACCGATTCTCGCGGAGGTTGCCGGAACAAAGCTGCCAATCTGCGCTAACAGGACTATCAGTGCAATCTGACGCATATAGGTGGATTTACCCGCCATATTCGGACCGGTGATAATTGCCACGCGGTCGCCTTTATTGTCGAGCTGTACGTCGTTCGGTACAAAGGACGCGTTTTTCAACAGCGTTTCGACAACCGGATGGCGGGAATCCTTAATGACAATCGCGGTGGATTGATTAACCTCCGGACGTATGTAGCGGTTATCGGAAGCAACATTTGCCAGAGAAGTAATGACGTCAAGGGCAGCAATCGCCTTTGCGGTTTTCTGGATGCGATCCAAATTATCGGCAACAGTGGTGCGCACCTGATCAAATAAAGCATACTCCAAAGAGACAGCGCGGTCTTTTGCGCCCAGTATCCTGCCCTCCAGTTCTTTGAGGTCGGGTGTGATATATCGCTCACTGCCTGTTAAGGTCTGTTTGCGAATATAGGAATCGGGCACCATATTTTTGTAAGAATTGGTGACCTCGATATAATAGCCGTAAACCTTATTGTAACCGACGCGAAGTTTTGGAATACCGGTTTTTTCTCTTTCCTGTGCTTCAATTTGCGCAAGAATATCCTTGGAATTATTCATGTCGCCGTTGATAACATCCAGTTCCTCATTGAAGCCTTGGCGAATCATGCCGCCTTCTCGGATAGTAAACGGCGGATCGTCTACAATCGCGTTGTCTATCAGTGTATGAATATCCTCCAGCAAATCCATATTTTTATAAATCATTCTCATGTGTGAGGAATGACAATTTTCGATTAATCCGGCGATATTTGGCAAATCCTTAATTGCGGAGCATAGTGAACGCAAATCACGGGCATTCGCTGAACCATAGACAATTTTTGTCATCAGACGTTCAATATCGTAAATGCCGGTGAGCGTTTCCGTGATTTCCAGACGGCAGACGGTATCGTTGACAAGCTCCTCCACAGCACTCTGGCGGTTGTTGATTTTGGAGATGTTCAACAGCGGATGTTCAAGCCATGAACGCATCAAACGCTTTCCCATCGCCGTCTTTGTCTTATCTATCACCCAGAGCAGAGAACCGCGCTTTTCTTTGGTAAGCATGGTTTGCGTCAATTCCAGATTGCGCTGGGTATTGAAATCAAGGCGCATATACTGCGCTTCGCTATAAAGTTCAATATGGTTGATGCGCTCAAGACCGCTCATCTGCGTTTCTTTAAGATAATTAATCAGCGCACCAACTGCACAAAGAAGTATCGTCTTGTCAGAAAGCTGCTTAAATTCGTCCTCGCTGAATTGCTGCTGAACCGTGCGGTAACATAGCGCGTCGCCGAACTTCTCATCCTCCAGCATCTCCACACCTGCGGAGAGCTTGGATTTGATGAACTCAGGCAGCGCCTTGATTCTAACAATATCGCCTCCCAGAAGAATTTCGCGCGGACTATAGCCGGAAAGCTGATTAATCAAAATGTTATAGTAATCCTTCCCGCTGATTTCCGTTGCGTATAATTCTCCTGTGGAAATATCGCAAAAGCACAATCCGATATGCTTTTCCAGTGCAAACATACAGCAGATGTAATTGTTGCGGCTTTCATCGAGCATACTCTGCTCCATAACGGTACCGGGTGTAATCACACGGATGATTTCACGCCTGACCAGTCCTTTAGCAGCTTTTGGATCCTCTGTCTGCTCGCAGATAGCGACTTTGTAGCCCTTGGCAACCAGCCTAGCTATGTAACCTTCACAGCTATGGAACGGAACACCGCACATCGGTGCGCGTTCCTCCTGTCCGCAATCTCTGCCGGTGAGTGTTAGCTCAAGCTCACGGGATGCGAGAATGGCGTCATCGTAGAACATCTCATAGAAATCTCCCAGACGATAAAACAGGATGCTGTCTTTGTTCGCTTCTTTAATTTCAAAATACTGCTTCATCATCGGAGAAAGCTCCGCCATGTTCTCACACTCCCTGGTAATCTTTTTCAGTTAATCAGCCGCATCCGCCGCAGGTGCTGCAGCTGCCGGTGCAGTTTTCGGCATAATCGGCAACTTCCGGATCGGTGCCGTCAATGCTCTGCTGAACAATTGCCAGCACACGGTTGGCAACCTTGTCATATTCCTGCTTGGCTTCATTATAGGCAATCATGTTTTCATTGGACATGATTTTGGAGTAAACCTCACGCATTTCCTTATTCAGGGTGGTCAGCTTGTCCTGATCTCTTTCTTTTTTGCCGGCTTCTTCATTGATGGCAAGTCTTTTGAGGTTAAATTGTCCGATTAAATCCTGCAGCTCTGCGTCCGCGTCCGCGGTTGCCTGTACGTCGTGCAGATGAAGATAGCTTTCTTCCTTTTGAATAGCTCTTCCTAATTCTCTTGCAAGTGTAATTACATCCATTTCGATGACTCCTTTTATATGATTTCACCCTTCAAAATCCAGTTGCGGGCTTGTGTGATTTTTACATTCTGGAATGTGCCGGTTAAACTTTTGTCGCCTGTCAGCTCAACAATGATATTGCCGCTTGTACGGGCGTTTAACTCTCCGGTTTTTTCTTTAACTTCTTCAACGAGGACACGCTCAGTCGAACCGACCATGGAAGAACAACGCTTTGCGGCGATTTCTTCCTGAACGGCGAGCAGTTCACGGAACCATTCTCCTTTTTCTTCAGCTGAAATCGGGTCGTCCATCGACGCCGCAGGCGTACCGACACGCGGCGAATAGATAAAGGTAAACAGAGAGGTAAACGCCACTTCGCGAATTAAGGATAGGGTTTCTTTGAAATCCTCGTAGGTTTCACCCGGAAAACCTACAATAATATCGCTTGTTAAGGACACGCCGTCAATTTGCTTTTTGGCGTATTCAATAGTCTCCATATATTTTTTGCGGTCATAGTGACGGTTCATCAGTTTGAGAATCCGGTCGGAGCCGCTCTGGAACGGTAAGTGCAGGTGTTTGCTGATGTGTGTTCCCAGCGCAATCGTGTCAATCAGCTCTCTGGAACAATCCTTGGGATGAGAGGTCATGAAGCGCAGCCAGTAGTCGCCTTCAATGCTGTCAATCTCGGAAAGCAAGGAAGCAAAACTTACAGGTTCCGAAAGCGTTTTACCATAGGAATTGACGTTTTGACCGAGTAAAGTAATATCCTTGTAACCACTGTGAATCATTTCACGGGCTTCGGAAAGAATAACACCCTTTTCTCTGCTGCGTTCTCTGCCGCGGACATAGGGTACAATACAATAGGTGCAGAAATTGTTGCAGCCGTACATAATCGGCAGCCAACCCTTGAAGACACCGTCACGCCTGACTGGAATGCCCTCATAGAGTTTATTATCGTCATTTCCGCGCTCAAATATCCGCTTGCCGTTGACAAGAGAATTGTACATCAGCTCCGGAAAATGGTGCAGCGAATGGGTACCGAATACCAGACCGACAAACGGAAAGCTGTTATAAATGCGTTTGGCGATATGCTCTTGTTCCATCATACAGCCGCAAAGTGCAATGAGAATCTGCGGATGCTTTCTTTTTAGATTTTTAAGCGCGCCGACATTGCCGAATACCCTGTCCTCGGCGTGCTCACGAACAGCGCAGGTATTGAATAAAATGAAGTCCGCATCATCAGGTGCGTCGACAAAATCAAAACCGGATTTTACCAGCATTCCCTTTATTTTTTCACTGTCGGCAACATTTTGCTGACAGCCGTAGGTACGTATGTAAGCAAGCGGTTTTTCACCGCGCTTGCGTATTTCCATAATTTCAGCAATCAGCTGCATATACTCTGACTGCTTTTCAGACAGTTGATCGGCAACAATAACAGGTTGAGCCAAACAAACGCCTCCTGTCCTATTATATATTAACTCATTAAGTATATCACAAGTCGAAATCAATTTCAATATTTTTCTTTCCAAAAAATGGGGTATTTCGTTAATATACCGAGGAATTTCTACCATATATTGTGGGAACATCTCCTGTAAAGACCGTCTGTGCAATCTCGAAGTCAGTTTCAAAAGACATTGTATCCTCATAATCGACAGAAGCCGTTACAATCTCCGCAGAAACTATTAGGCGAATATGATGAATCGTATTATTGATACCGGCGCTTTCGAACACGCTTTCCAGACGGGAATTGAAGCTGCCGGTCATACAGTAGGTCAGTTTGATATCAGGTCCATAATTGGCAATCAGGCTCAATCCGGTAAAGGCGCCCAACGGTATCTTAATGGCACTGTGCTTAATTTTTGTCAGTTCATCCTGAGCTACTCTGGTGACAGTGGCTTTCAGTTGGTTAATCGTTGCAGAATTTGTTTCAATCGCCTTGACATCTCCTGATGAACCGTATTTCAGCGTCGCTAAATCGGCGTAACCGAGCCCTAATTCATCCAGCTTTTGCAATACCGCGTCATTGATTGCTTCCGTGGCGCTTCTCCTCGCAAAAGAAGGCACATAGGATTTTGAAAACGTGCTGATTTTTGACTCAAAACCATGAATACAATACCCTATCAGTACTACAGTGACAAGAATAATAAAATAGCGTTTCTTAAAGCGCCAACGCTTATATCTTTTTCGATATAACACAAAAACACCCCTCGTACATCATATACGAAGGGTGTCATTCATGTGAAAATTATTTTTTTTCGTCGCAATCGGCGTCGCAGCAGTCGCAGTCTTTGTCGCAATTATCTTCCTCGTCAAACAGACCGGAGAAATCAAACTCAAGCAGTTCGCCGCAATTGGGACACTCAATTTCGCCTTCTACAAGTACGTCCTCAGAAACATTCAGCTTCTGACCGCATGCGCCGCAGGTTACCTCGTAAAAGGGCATATCCTCTTCGTCTGCGCAATCTTCGCAGCCGCAGTCGTCATCATCTTCATCGCAGCATTCATCGTCAAAGAGCTCGTCCTCAACGTCTGCAAGATCCTGGTCAATTTCGTCGACCTGCTCGCTGAGTTCATCGTACAGCTCCTCAACATCAGTAAGGTCATACGCGATATCCTCAAGAACATCAATGATGGCGTTGATAACCTTGACTTCCGGCTTGCTGGCGTCAAGACTGAGACCTTCGGTGAGGCCTTTGATGTAAGCAATTTTTTCAGTAATGTTCATATTTGTCACCTATACGCTTAAGCTCTGCCCATGTACTCGCCGGTTCTGGTATCAATCTGAATGGTTTCGCCCTCGTCGATGAACAGCGGCACCTTAATCTCTGCGCCGGTCTCAAGAATAGCGGGCTTGGTAGCATTGGTAGCGGTATCACCCTTGAAACCGGGATCGGTTTTGGTGACAACAAGCTCAACAAAGTTAGGCGGCTCTACGCCAAATACATTGCCCTTGTAGGAGAGCACCTTGCAAACCATGTTCTCTTTCACAAATTTGAAGTTGTCACCGAGGACGCTCTTGTTGATGGGGAGCTGCTCCCAGGTTTCGGTATCCATGAAGTAGTAGAGATCGCCGTCAGAGTAGCTGTACTCCATATCCTTTCTCTCAATGTAGGCGGTGGGATACTTGTCGTTGGGATTGAAAGTCTTTTCAACAACAGCGCCAGTGATGACGTTTCTGATTTTAGTTCTTACAAACGCGGCGCCTTTACCGGGCTTTACGTGCTGGAATTCGATGATGGAAACTACTTGTCCATCCATCTCAAAAGTAACGCCGTTTCTGAAATCACCTGCTGAAATCATTGTTATTACCTCCTAAGTTTTATCATACAGCAAGAGGTGCTGTAGGTCTTTGTTTATCATTATACCTAATTCTGCCGAAAAAAGCAAGTGTTTTTGCAGATTATAATGATTATAATATAATAAGCTCTTTTGGCAGCGTGACAAAATTCTCATAGCCTGATTCTGTCACGCAGAGCATATCTTCAATTCTCACACCGAACTGATTTGGAAGATAGATGCCGGGTTCATCGGTGATAATCATTCCTGCCTGCAGAATGGCTTCGCTTCTGGTGGAAACAGCAGGATTCTCATGAATATCCAGACCGACGCCGTGACCGGTGGAATGTCCGAAATATTTGCCGTAACCGGCGGAAGTAATGATGTCACGGGCAGTTTTATCAACTTCGCTTGCAGCAACGCCTGCTTTCACTACCGTGAGCGCTTTTAACTGCGCTTCCAGAACAATCTGATAGATTTTCTGCATATCATCGTCTGCGTGTCCGACTGCGACGGTTCTGGTGGTGTCGCTGTGATAACCCTCATAGATAGCGCCAAAATCAAAGGTGACAAAATCACCTTCTCTGACAACGTCGTCGCTCGGAACACCGTGAGGTAACGAAGTCTTTTTGCCGGTGATGGTGATTAAATCAAAGGATTTATCCTCAGCGCCGTAGTTTTTCATGAGGAATTCCATTTTTGCGGCGAGCATACGCTCCGTGATACCGGGCTTGACGTCGTTGAGCAGCTCCAGATAAGCTTTTTCCGCAATTTGCTGCGCCTTACGCAGCTTCTCAATCTCGGTTTCATCCTTGATGATGCGCAGAGAAGCGATTTTTTCATCCAGCGCATTGTCCGTCAAAACCTCTATTCCCTCTTCTGCAAACTTCTTTTTGAAGAAGAGATAACGTTCAACGGACAAGTAAGCAATTTCGATACGCAAAGAAGCAATCTGTACCTCTTTCATCAGTTTTATCAGCTCATCGCTGAGCCGTTGGAAGCAGATTACTTCGCAGGCATGGGATTTCTTCTGCGCTGCCTCGTGATATCGGAAATCGACCAGCAACCAAGTCTTGTCCTGCGTTACCAGCAGCGCGCCTTCACTGTGAAAGAAACCGGTAAAATAGCCGATATTCACCTCGTTTGTAATCAACAGTGCTTCATCGACGCTGTTGATGGCGGTTTTTAGGGAATCAATTCTTTTTTGATAGTAATCAGTCATTGCAAAGCTCCTTTATCGCTTCAATTGCCAGAAAATAACTTGTTTTGCCGAATCCGGCAATCTGTCCTACACATACCGGCGCAATGACAGATGTGTGACGAAACTCCTCGCGCGCGTGGATGTTGGACATGTGCACTTCTACATAAGGGATATTGACGCACGCTATCGCGTCACGTAGCGCGTAGCTGTAGTGCGTCAGCGCCCCGGCATTGATAATCACGCCGCAATAGCCCTCTCTGGAAGCGTGAATAAGGTCGATTAATTCGCCCTCGTGATTGGACTGATATACCTCTGCTTCAAAACCGGATTTTATCGCATATTCCTTGATTTGTTCCTCAATGCTGGCAGCGGTTTCCACGCCGTAAACGCCCTTTTCGCGAATACCGACCATATTGAGATTGGGTCCCAGAAGGACCAGTATTTTTTTCATATTAATCCACATGCCGGTGCGGCACCGGCACAAATAGAGATGAAAACG
>CAMVTS010000018.1 GCA_947170465.1 uncultured Clostridia bacterium | reverse complement strand
TTACCGACGAAACCACCGGCAAAACCTACCAGGCGGAGCCCTTCCCCGAGTTCATCCAGAACATCATCCAAAAGGGCGGCTTGATCAATTCCATTCTGTAACAAGACGGGCGTGAGATTTCGCGCCCGTTTTTTATTTTCTCACAAACTTTTATCTGTGAATCCGGCAAAAACCCCTTTACATTTGTTGTCAAAAGTGATAAAATGAAGGATAAAGAAACGTGTGATTTTTTACACGTTGCGGCGATTGTTTCCCTTTTTCGCCGCGTTCGATTAAAAAGGAGGACGATTCCATTGGCAAGAAAAATGAAAACCATGGATGGTAACAGCGCTGTTGCTCACGTTTCCTACGCGTTTACCGACGTTGCTGCTATCTATCCTATCACCCCTTCTTCCGTTATGGCTGACCTGACAGACAAATTCTCTGCAGCCGGTCAGAAGAACCTGTTCGGAAGAGAAGTTCAGGTAACTGAAATGCAGTCCGAGGGCGGCGCTTCCGGTGCTGTTCACGGCTCCCTGGCAGCCGGTGCGCTCACCACCACCTACACGGCTTCTCAGGGTCTGCTCCTGATGATTCCTAACATGTACAAGATGGCAGGCGAGCTGCTTCCCAGCGTTATCCACGTTTCCGCACGTGCGCTCACCAGCCACGCACTCTCCATCTTCGGCGACCATTCCGATGTCTACGCTTGCCGTCAGACCGGTTATGCGATGCTCTGTTCCAACAACCCTCAGGAGTGTATGGATCTCGCGGCTGTCGCTCACCTTTCCGCTATCAAGGGCAGAGTTCCTTTCCTCCACTTCTTCGACGGCTTCCGTACCTCTCACGAGGTTCAGAAGATTGAGGAGTGGGATTACGCTGACCTCGGCGAGATGCTCGACTGGGACGCAGTTGAGGAGTTCCGCCGTCGTTCTCTGAACCCTGAGCACCCTGTTACCAGAGGTACCGCTCAGAACGACGATATCTTCTTCCAGGCAAGAGAAGCCTGCAACAAATACTACGACGCGGTTCCCGAGGTTGTTGTTGACTACATGAACAAGGTCAACGCCAAAATCGGCACCGACTACAAGCCCTTCAACTACTACGGCGCCGCCGACGCGGAGCACGTAATCGTTGCTATGGGTTCCGTCTGCGACTGCGCCGAGGAAGTTGTTGATTACCTCAACGCTGCCGGCGAGAAGGTCGGTCTGCTCAAGGTAAGACTGTATCGTCCCTTCGTTGGTTCCTACATGACCTCCGAGCTGCCCAAGACTGTCAAGACCGTCTCCGTTCTCGACAGAACCAAGGAGCCCGGCTCCATCGGCGAGCCCCTCTATCTGGATGTTCTGGCTGCTCTCAACGATTCCGAGTTTGCAGGCGTAAAGGTTTACGGCGGCAGATACGGTCTCGGCTCCAAGGACACCACCCCCGGAGACATCATCGCTGTTTACAGAAACGCAGAGTCTGACGCTCCCAAGAGAAGGTTCACCATCGGCATCGTTGACGACGTTACCAACCTGTCCCTGCCGGTTGTGGAGAATCCCGACACCACTCCCGCAGGCACCCACAGCTGTAAGTTCTGGGGTCTCGGCGCGGACGGTACCGTCGGTGCCAACAAGAACTCCATCAAGATTATCGGTGACCACACTGATATGTACGCGCAGGGTTACTTCGCTTATGACTCCAAGAAGTCCGGCGGTCTGACAGTTTCTCACCTGCGTTTCGGCAACCAGCCCATCAAATCCACCTACTACATCTCCAAGGCTGACTTCGTTGCCTGTCACAATCCTTCTTATGTTGACAAGTACGAAATCGTAGAGGACCTCAAGGAAGGCGGTTCCTTCCTGCTCAACTGTGCATGGGACGTTGAGGAGCTTTCCAAGCGCCTGCCCGGCAAGATGAAGAGAATCCTCGCGGAGAGAAAGATTAACTTCTACACCATCGACGCTATCCAGATTGGTAAGGAAATCGGTCTCGGCGGCCGCGTCAATACCGTTCTGCAGTCCGCATTCTTCAAGATTGCCGACATCATTCCTGCTGAGGAAGCAAAGCAGTTCATGAAGGACGCTGCGAAGAAGTCCTACATGAAGAAGGGTCAGGCTATCGTAGACATGAACTACGCCGCTATCGACCGCGGTATGGAAGACCTCAAGAAGGTTGATATTCCTGCCGAGTGGCTCAACGCCGCTGACGATGCTGCTGCTGACACCGTTGAGGGTCAGGGCGCTCTGGTTGAGTATGTCAACGGCATCCTCAAGCCCGTCAACAGCTACAAGGGCAACAAGCTCCCCGTTTCCGCGTTCATGGATCACGTAGACGGCACCTGCCCGAACGGCTCCGCTGCCTTTGAAAAGAGAGGTATCGCGGTTGACGTTCCCGAATGGCAGAGCGCAAACTGCATCCAGTGTAACCGCTGCGCGATTGTATGTCCGCACGCTGTTATCCGTCCTGTTCCCATGACCGACGCTGAGGTTGCGGCTGCTCCCGAGGGCACCGAAGCTATCCCGATGATTGGTCTCAAGGAGCTCAAGTTTGTAATGACTGTTTCCACCCTCGACTGCACCGGCTGCGGCGCCTGCGCACAGGTTTGCCCGGGCAAGAAGGGCGAGAAGGCTCTCGTTATGAAGCCCATCGACAGCCAGAGACCCAAGCAGGCTCTCTTCAATTACGGTCTGACCGTAGACGAGAAGCCCGAGGTCGCTGAAAAGTTCAAGTTCACCACCGTCAAGGGCAGCCAGTTCAAGCAGCCCCTGCTCGAGTTCTCCGGCGCATGCGCAGGCTGCGGCGAGACTCCCTACGCGAAGCTCGTTACCCAGCTCTTCGGCGACAGAATGTTCATCGCCAACGCTACCGGCTGCTCCTCCATCTGGGGCGCTTCCGCACCGGCTACTCCTTACACCACCAACAAGAAGGGCTACGGTCCTGCTTGGCAGAACTCCCTGTTCGAGGACAACGCGGAGTTCGGTCTCGGTATGGCTCTCGGTCAGAACGCTATCCGCAACAGACTCGCTGAGTACGTTACCGAAATCGGCAACACCACCGACAACGAGGCGCTCAAGGCTGCTTGCCAGAACTACCTCGACACCATCACCGATTCCACCTCCTCCCGTCCGGCTACCGACGCCCTGATTGCAGAGCTCGAAAAGGCTGTTGACGACGCGAAGGTCGGCGAGCTGGCTAAGAAGACCTTGGTTGACAAGGACGAGCTGGCTAAGAAGTCCATGTGGATCTTCGGCGGCGACGGCTGGGCTTATGATATCGGCTTCGGCGGTCTGGATCACGTTATCGCTTCCGGCGAGAACGTCAATATCCTCGTATTCGACACCGAGGTGTACTCCAACACCGGCGGTCAGTCCTCCAAGGCAACGCCTATCGGTTCCGTCGCACAGTTCGCGGCTGCCGGCAAGGCTGTCAAAAAGAAGGACCTCGCCGCAATCGCCATGAGCTACGGCTACGTTTACACCGCTCAGGTTGCCATGGGCGCTGACAACAACCAGGTTCTGAAGGCTATGGTTGAGGCTGAAAGCTACAACGGTCCTTCCCTCATCATCTGCTACGCTCCCTGTATCAACCACGGTATCAAGGGCGGCATGGGTATCGCTCAGCTCGAAGAGAAGAAGGCAGTTGACGCTGGCTACTGGAATCTCTTCCGCTATGATCCCAGACTGGCTGACGAGGGCAAGAATCCCTTCCAGCTCGACAGCAAGGCGCCGACCGCTTCCTACCGCGACTTCATCATGGGCGAGGTTCGTTACAATGCCCTCACCCGTTCCTTCCCCGAGAGAGCAGAGAAGCTCTTCAACGAGGCGGAGAAGGTCGCAGAGCAGAAGTTCGCTCACCTTGAGAGAATGGCTAGCTTTGAGGACGCTACCTGATTTGACTGAACAAGTAAATCACATATAAAAAGGACAGGAGAGGCTGACGCTTCTCCTGTCTGTTTTAGTGATACTAATGAGCGCAAAGCGCTCTATTCATGCCGTCAGGCAATTCACGGCAACGCCAATTCATGACCGCAGGTCAATTCATTCCTGAACAAAACGTTTGCGGCGGAGCCGCATTTCACGACTCGTTCACCAGCTTGCCGGTCATGTGGTCAACGGTCATTTCGAGCATGCAGACGCGGTGAATGAATTTGTTGATTTCGTTCTCGACATATTCCTCGCTGGGGGCGTATTTGTTGCCGAGGAGACGGAGCTTTTCGACGATTTGCTCTTTGTCGGTCATTTCGGCGATTCTGCCGAACACGACCACGCTGTTGATGTTGAGCGCCCATTCGCCCTCCTTGCGGAAGCCCTTGTCCATCACGCAGAAGGACACCTTGTCACAGCGGCGAAGCGCGTCGAGCTTGTGACCTTCGGGCGCGCAGTGAAAGTACAGCTTGCCGCCGTCATAGACGAAGTTGAGCGGAATCGCGTAGGGATAGCCGTCGTCACCGGCGAACGCCATCACGCCGCGCGGCTCGTGCTTTAGGATTTCTATGCACGCTTCCTCGCTGATTTGTTGCTTGAAACGGCGCATTTTGCGGAACATATTCGTCACTCCTTGTTGGGATTTTTAATCATCTTGCCGTCGATGAAGATATAGTCGTCCTCGGTGTTGCCGGTTGTGATGACGACCGGCGCTTTTTCTATTTTGACCGGCAGGTATTCGCCCAGCAGCCGTTTGGTGCCGTCCTTGAACAGCAGCACCAGCAGATACGTCAACGCCGTCGGGCAGATAAGGGCGAACAGCGCCGCCAGAATGATACGGACAGCGCCGTCTGTAAAATGCAGCGCCGCGTAAACACCGCCGCCGGCAGCGAGCAGCAGCAACAGCGCAAGCAGCGTTTTCGGCAGGTTTTTCACGATTAATTTGAAGCCGTTTTTCAGCGCGTCACGCAGACGGCAGTCATAGCAAACGCTGACAAACGCAGCGTACAGCAGCGCCATCAGCATCACGCAGGCGAACAGAATATAGATTCCCGTGAGAATGCCGAAGGAAAAATCCTCGCCCGTCAGGGTGAAGTAATACGGCACCGCGAACAAAATACAGACCGTTACAAGGCAGGCAACGATACCGAAAAAGAGGAACCGCGGCCAGTGCTTGCCGACAGCCTTGAAAAAATCGGCGGCAACCGTATTTTCTCCGTCCGAAGCCTTCCGGCAGACGGTGAGCAGTCCGGAAAACAGCATGACCGACGGCACGATACCAACCAACAGCAGCAGAATATTGAAGAATCCGGTCAGCCTGCCAATCAGCGCGAACACGCCAAAGCCAATGGCGCTGAGTACAGAAAACAGCAGGCCGCTGAGCAGCACGGCAAGCCGTGAAGAGGAAGCTTTCATACCAAAACCTCATTGAATAAAGTACCCTTATCATACCACAAAAGCCAAAGGCTTGGCAAGCCCTTGTGAAAAAAGAGGAAAAATGCAGACCGGTGACAGAGTTGTCACAACTTGTCATTTTATTGGGTGGAGTTTTCCAAAATAACTCAAAATTGAAAACACAATTCATAAAATATCCCTTGATTTTTAACGGATTTGATGATATATTATAGTATAAGAGAGGGCAGGAGTGTCCCTCAGTATGTCCGCCAGACGGACAAATATTTTAGAAAAGGTGATTAACGTGAAAACACAACTCTTCAAGAAAATCGCCGCTGCTTCTATGGCTACCCTGATGGCAGGCGCCGTACTCGCAGGCTGCGGCAACAACGCTTCCTCCGGCAGCAGCTCCAAGGCTGAAAGCTCCGGCAGCCAGGCAAGCGAGAGCAAGGCATCTACCGGCACCGGCAAGGTTTACTGGCTCAACTTCAAGCCCGAGATTGACGAAACCCTCCAGGCTCTTGCCAAGACCTACACCGAAAAAACCGGCGTAGAGGTAAAGGTTACCACCGCCGCTTCCGGCACCTACAGCCAGACCCTCACCTCCGAGATGGACAAGTCCAATCCGCCTACACTGTTTGTTATCGGCAACCAGCAGGGCGTCAAGGACTGGGGCGACTACGCGCTTGACCTCAAGGATACCGCTATCGCGAAGGAGCTCAACACCGACGCTTACAACCTGACCGACGCAAACGGCAAGCTCGTATCCATCGGCTACTGCTATGAGTGCTACGGCATCATCGCCAACCCCACCCTTATCGAGAAGGCCGGTCACAAGATGGACGAAATCAAGAACTTCGCAGGTCTGAAGGCTGTTGCGGAGGATATCCACGCAAAGGCTGACACCCTCGGCTTTGACGCGTTCTCCAGCTCCGACATGGACGACAGCTCCTCCTGGAGATTCACCGGTCACATGGCAAACCTCGAGTACTTCTATGAGGAGAAGGAAGCAGGCAAGCAGTGGACAGAGTGTCCTCCCACTATCACCGGTAAGTACATGGAAAACTACAAGAACCTGTATGACCTCTGCATCAACAACAGCCTGACCTCTCCCAAGGATCTGGCTACCGGCGGTCACGACGCTGAAAACGAGTTCAAGACCGGCAAGGCTGCCTTCTTTGTAAACGGCTCCTGGGAGTACGCTGCGGTTTCCGAGACTGTTCCGAACGCTGTGATGATTCCGTACTACTGCGGTGTTGAAGGCGAGGAAAAGGCTGGCCTCAACTGCGGTACTGAGAACTGCTGGGCGGTCAACGCAAAGGTTTCCGAGGACGATCAGAAGGCTACCATCGACTTCATGGTATGGCTTGTTACCGATCCCGACGCTTCTGCCAAGATGGTAGAGCAGCTCGGCATTATGCCTTACACCAAGGCTGCCGAGTCCAAGAACGGCTTCCTCAAGAACGCTGCTGATTACACCGCTAACGGCTGCTATGTCATGGATTGGGCTACCAACTATCAGCCCAACGTTGACGAGTATCGCGCTGCTCTCGTTTCCGCTCTGAACGCTTACAACGCTAACCAGACCGATGAGGCATGGGCTGCTGTCAAGACCGCTTTTGTAGACGGTTGGGCTACCCAGTACGCTGCTGCCAACGCAAAATAATTCAACCGATACAGTAAAATAACCGAATGATTCAGGAGGCGGGAGGATTTCTTCCGCCTCCGTTTGCTTTTTCACACTATTACGGGTTAGGAGGATAGTGATTTGGAAAACAAAAAACCGAAACTGAAAATCTTCAAGAACCCGCTGCGCCGCTGGGGCTGGCTGTTTTTGGGCCCCATGGCGGCGGCGTTCATCATCGGTTTTGTCTGGCCTTTCATTCAGGGTATTTACCTGTCCATGTGTCAGTTCAAGACCATCTCCAATGCAAAATTTATCGGCCTTGACAACTACGTCAAGGCGCTCAGCGACCAGAGCTTCCGGCATTCTTTCGTGTACACCGCGCTGTTTGCAATTGTCAGTCTGGTGCTGATTAACGTGCTCGCGTTCACCGTTGCCTATCTGCTCACCCAGGGCATCAAGGGCAGCAATCTGTTCCGTACCGTATTCTTCATGCCGAACCTCATCGGCGGTATCGTCCTCGGCTATATCTGGTCGATGATTTTTGACGGTATTCTCTCCCACTTCGGCACCTCGATTCTGATGGACTCCACCTTCGGCTTCTGGGGCTTGATTATCCTGATGTGCTGGCAGCAAATCGGTTACATGATGATTATTTACATCGCCGGTCTGCAGGCGGTGCCGGATGACATTATCGAAGCGGCTAAAATCGACGGCGCGACCAAGACGCAGACGCTGTTCAGGGTTATCATTCCCAACGTCATGCCGTCCATCACCATTTGTACCTTCCTGAGCCTGACCAACGGCTTCAAGCTCTTTGACCAGAACCTCGCGCTGACAGCCGGTCAGCCGTTTGTCATTCAGCCCGACGGTTCTTCCATCAAGACGACAGAAATGCTCGCGCTGAACATCTTCAACACCTTCTACGGCTCCAACTCCGCTTCCTCCGGACAGGCGCAGGCGAAGGCAGTGCTGTTCTTCATTCTTGTCGCGGCGCTCGGTCTGATTCAGCTTGGCATCACACGTAAAAGGGAGGTTCAGCAGTAATGAGTCAAACGAAAAACAAAAGACTGGAATCCCTTCAGGCGGAAAAGCGCAGAAAAACCGTGCTTTCGGTCGTGCTGGCTGTTATCTGCATTATCTACGTACTGCCGGTGCTCTCTGTTGTCATCAACTCCTTCAAGCAGAACACCTTCGTCAAGACGGATACCTTTGCGCTGCCGACGGGCGAAATGTGGGCTGGCTTTGACAACTTTATCAAGGGCATGATCTTTGGTAACTATCCGTTCCTCAACAGCGTGCTCTACAGCCTCTTTATCACCATCGTTTCCACCGCGCTGATTCTGCTGTTCACCTCCATGGCGGCATGGTATATCGCGCGCGTGAATTCCGTGGTGTGCAAGATTTTCTACTTCCTCTGCGTATTCTCCATGGTCGTTCCCTTCCAGATGGTCATGTATCCGCTCTCCAAGACTGCGGACTCCCTCCATCTCAATACACCGTGGACGATCCCGATTGTCTACCTCGGCTTCGGCGCCGGACTGGCAATCTTCATGTTCGTCGGCTTCGTCAAGTCGATTCCCATTGAAATTGAGGAAGCGGCTTCCATCGACGGCTGCGGCCCTCTGAGAACCTACTTCAAGGTCGTATTCCCGATGCTTCGTCCGACCATGATTTCCGTCGGTATTCTGGAGATTATGTGGGTATGGAACGACTACCTTCTTCCGTACCTCGTGCTCGACATCAACGAATACCGCACGATCCCGATTCATATTCAGTACCTCAAGGGCAGCTACGGTACCGTCGACCTCGGCGCGACAATGGCGCTGATTCTCCTGTCGATTATCCCCGTTATCGTGTTCTATCTGATTTGCCAGAAGTACATCATCAAAGGCGTTGCCGCCGGTGCTGTCAAGGGATAACAACAACTTCAATCGAAACGCCCGGATTTTCCGGGCGTTTTTTTCAAAAACTTTTTCATTTTTAAGTTTCATTTAAGATAACGCGTGTAAACTATAGCCACAGTCAAACAAAGCACTGAATAATCCTAACGGAGGTAATCATTATGTTAAAGAAGTTTACAGCGTTGTTTATGATAGCGATTTTAGCCGCGAGCTTTACGGCATGCGGCACTGCACAGAACCAGTCCACGGCAACCTCAGCGGCAAGCTCCTCGGCAAGCTCTCAGGCGTCTGAATCCCAGAGCGAGGTGGCTTCCACGGTAGAGACAAGCAAGAAATCGAGCGGCAACTCTAACGCGGTTGTCACCACCGCCAATGTGACATCGACCGGCGTGATTAACGCCGCGGAGCTGTTCACCGAGCGCGACCTCACCCAGAACTACGACGAATCCGACGCGCAGGCGGTCAGCCTTACCGACGGACAGACCGTCAACATCACGAAGGCAGGCGTGTATGTGCTCAGCGGCACCGCGAGCAACGTCACCGTGACCGTCGAGGCAGGCGACGAGGATAAAGTCCAGATTGTACTCGACGGCGTGAGCATCACCAACACAAGCGCCCCCTGCATTTATGTGAAGAACGCGGATAAGGTATTCGTCACCACACAGAACGAAAACAGCCTTTCCGTCACCGGCGCCTTTACCGCCGACGGCGAGACCAACACCGACGCGGTGATATTCTCCAAGGACGATCTGGTGCTCAACGGAACCGGCACCCTGACGATTCAGTCCACCGGCAACGGCGTGACCTGCAAGGACGACCTCAAAGTCACCGGCGGCACCATCAACATCACCTGTTCCTCCGACGGTCTGGAAGCGAACGAATCCCTCGCCGTTGCGGACGGCACCATCACCATCAAAACCCAGAAGGACGGCATCCATGTCGAGAATGACGAGGACGCTTCTACCGGCTATATCTATATCTGCGGCGGTACCCTGAACATCACTGCCGGAGACGACGGCGTTCACGCGACGACCGTTTGCCAGATAGACGGCGGCTCTTTGACGATTGAAGGCGCCGAGGGTATCGAGGCGACTTATGTTCAGGTCAACGGCGGCACCATCACCATCAATGCGAGCGACGATGGCATCAACGCGACGAACAAATCCTCCGCCTACGCGGTCACAGCGGAATTTACCGGCGGCGAGATTACGATTAACATGGGACAGGGCGACACCGACGGTATCGACTCCAACGGCAACCTCTACGTCAAGGGCGGCACCCTCAACATCAACGCGCAGTCACCCTTCGACTTTGACGGTCAGTCCGGCTACACCGGCGGCACAATCATCGTCAACGGCACCGAAACCAACACCATCACTAACCAGATGATGGGAGGCGGCATGCGCGGCGGCATGGGCGGAGCAATGCCCGGCGGCAACATGGGCGGCATGCCGATGAGATAAACAAGAAAACAGCGCTGTGGGGCTGATGCTTCACAGCGCGTTTTTGTCGTCAGGATAAGAGCAGCTTCTTTAACGCACGGCTCATTATTTCCTGACGTTTTTCCATGAACTCTTCAAAGTGAGACAGCTCATACGAAACATTTTGGGGAAGATACCTGACGTTCTCCTTGTTTTCCGGTGCTTTCAACCAATCAATCAGCGGAATGCTGTTTTTTGCTTCGTTTTCCCGACCTTCCAGCAGCTGCAAGTTCGCCAGCGTATTTCTGCGCCTTCGCCATTCTTCTTTGGTGTTTTCGTCGATAACCTGTCCGTTTGGAAGTATCAGATTCTGAATTTTTTTCTCCTCAAAGCCGGTATGCGGATGCATATGATCCTGGTGAAACCCCATCTGGCTGTATTTTAGATTCGGATAGAGTAACGACAAAATCATAAACGTATACGCGCCGATTTCGTAGCTGTCAAACAAAGCGTCAATTTCTTCCTCCGTAAAGCGAAGGGTTCTGCTGCCGGTAAACCGGATATCGTACAATGCCGATATGCGGAAGGGTTCCTTCGGCGACTTCTTTAACACATCCCGCAAACTTGTCAGCGCAGAATTTGTAGCTGCGCCGAAAATCTGTTTGACCTGTGCGATAACGATATACTTTCTCAGTTCGGCTTTGCTGGTTGCTTCAAAAGAACCGTGCCAGAACCGATAGTAAACCATGGGAATTACTGCGACATAAGAAATCATATTCTCCGAACTGAAACCGAATTCACTCAGCAAATCCACGGTATCCCTGACTGCACTTTGAATGGCTTCCCAATTTTCTTGTATTTTCAGAACGCTCTCGCGCTTGAAGGTTTCAACCTTTAACGATATCGGCATATCCAGCAGGCACAGACAGGTACGCATGATAAAATCATTGGTGAATTTGAAGCCTTCACCCTTCCGATTGATTTCGGAAATCAGCAGGTCGATTTCCTCTCTGGCGCTGTCCCAGTGGGAAACAATGGTCGAAAACAACAAATCGGTTTTTGAGAGTATGGTTCCGCCGGAATTGACGCGGACAAAAATATCCAGAACGTCGTCGATCGAGTCCTTCTCCACTTCAAAATAGTGGATGATTTCCTCGCTGACCAGTTTTTTATGGAGCAAAAACAGGTTTTTAGTCGCAATCTTATCGGCTGCCAGCCCGAGGGGCGCGATGACCTCTGTAAAAAGGTCTTCGGCAGTATACCGAAGAATATCCTTTGCCCGATACCAGAAGGCGTTCTCCTTGTTCTCCGAGGCGCGTTCTTTTGTAAGAAACTTGAATTCGTATGAAAATTCTTCGTTGTCTGTTTTGCCGCTGCGCAAATTAAAGTACAGCTCCTTTTTTGGGAAAGCATCGTCGTTCTTCCAGCGTTTGTTGGGCAGTTTTCTGCTCATGCTTCCCTGAAGGGCGATATACAGTGACGTCAGTCTTTGTTGTCCGTCCAGAACCGCAAGGATATCATCTTCTGTGCCTGTCAAAAACGGCTGCGGCGCAGGCGGATTTTTATACATATCCCTATCGTGGTAGTCCTTGATAAACTCATACATGGAATACTCTTTTTGATTAACGGTTTTTTTCTTTACCTTCCAGAACAGGAACGTACCGATAGGATATCCCATCATAATAGAATCCATCAATCTTGTAATCTGCTCGTCTCTCCATACATACTTTCGCTGGATAGCCGGTAGATAGATTTTTCTGATGTTGATTTCATTCAGTATTGCCCGAATACTTTTTTTCTCATAAGCCATAGCCAAACTCCTGTCTGCTTATGTTATCATTTCTGTGCCGTGGATAAATAAATAACGGGTACCCGATGGATACCCGTTATTTGTGGAGCTGATAACCGGATTTGAACCGGTGACCTCATCCTTACCAAGGATGCGCTCTACCTACTGAGCTATATCAGCGAGTTGTTGTCTCAACAGTTACTTATTATAACACATGTTTTCGCAAATTTCAAATGTTTTTTAAAAGTTTTTCAAAAAAATTTTGTCAAATTTCAAAAAATGGCTTAAAATCGGGAAAAAACCCTTGAAAAAATTAAACGCCGGTGCTATAATAGCTACTGTAATAAGTTGAAACTAAGGAGTGGGCAGTCAAAACCCGCTCCTTTGTGTTTATCTTTCAAACCGATGGAGGGATTCGATGGCGAAAAGCAAGGGCGGCGTGACTGTCGCCAAGGTCTGGGCGCTGTGCGAGCCGATTGTGACAGGGCTGGGCTTGTCCGTCTGGGACGTCCGCTATGTCAAGGAGGGCGCGCAGTGGTACCTGCGGATTTTTATCGACAAGCCGGGCGGCGTTGACATCAACGACTGCGAAAACGTTTCGCGTGCGGTCAACGATCCGCTTGACGAGCTCGACCCAATCGAGAACGCCTACTGTCTGGAGGTCTGCTCTCCGGGCGTTGAGCGCGAGCTGGTGCGCGACGAGCACTTTGCGCAGTATATCGGCGCCGATGTGCTGGTAAAGCTGCGGCAGCCGGTGGAAGGTCTCGGCAGAGAATTTGACGGCGTGCTCAAGGCGTACGATAACGGCGAAATTACCATCGCCGACCACGCCGGCGAAAACGAGCTGACCTTCGGCAAGAAGGACGCCATCTGGGTAAAGCTCGACGATTTTGACATCTGACCAAACTGAAATCACATAGCAAAGGATGATAGGAAAAATGGTAAACAAAGAATTATTTGAAGCGCTGAGAATGTTTGAAAAAGAAAAAGACATTCCCATGGAGTACATGCTGGCGCAGATTGAAAAAGCAATTATCATCGCCTGCAAGAACTACTTCGACGGCAACGAGGACGTTGTATTCAAGGCGGATCCCGAAAAGAATTCATTTGAAGTAAAGATTAAAAAGACCGTCGTTGATGAGGTGTTTGACCCCAGCTACGAAATCAGCCTTGAGGACGCCGAAAAGGTTCTGAAAAGAAAGAAAATCGCTATCGGCGACGTCGTAGAGATTCCGCTTGACCCCAAGAAGCTCGGCAGAATCGCGATTTCCGCGGCGCGCAACGTCATTCGTCAGGGCATCCGTGCCGGCGAAAAGGGACAGAGCCTGCTGGAATTCCAGAGCAAGCTCGGTGAGATTGTCACCGCGACCGTCGAGAGAATCGACCCCAAGAGCGGATCGGCGACCATCCGTATCGGCAAGAGCGAAGCCATGCTGCCGCACAGCGAGCAGGTTGGCTGCGGCGAGCTGCACGAGGGCGACCACGTGAAGGTTTATATCGCGGACGTCAAGGACAATGAAAAAGGACCTCACGCGATTATTTCCAGAAGCCATCCCGATTTTGTCCGGAAGCTGTTTGAGCAGGAGGTTCCCGAAATCTACGACGGCATTGTCGAGATTAAATCCGTCAGCCGCGAAGCCGGTTCCCGTACCAAGATGGCGGTATGCAGCTCCAATCCGGACGTCGACGCCATCGGTGCCTGCATTGGACAGAAGGGCGCGCGCGTCAACCGCATTGTCGAGGAGCTCGGCGGCGAGAAGATTGACATCATCATCTACAGCGACGAGCCGGAGGCATACATCTCCGCGGCGCTGTCACCGGCGAAGGTGCTCAAGGTCGAAATCATCAGCGACGATTCCGACAAAAAGAGCTGCAAGGCAACCGTGCCGGACGGTCAGCTCTCGCTGGCTATCGGCAATAAGGGACAGAACGCCCGTCTGGCGGCGCGTCTGACCGGCTGGAAGATTGATATCCGTCCGGAGAGCGGCTTCTACGGCGAGGACGAGGAAGAAGAACCCGTCGCTGAGGAAACAGCGGAAGCGCCTGTAGAAGAAGCCGAAGCGGAAGAATAAGATGAAAAAGATACCGCTGAGAAAATGTACCGGCTGCGGCGAGATGAAGCCCAAGCGCGAGCTGATTCGGGTGGTCAAAAGCCCCGAAAAGCGCGACGGGGAGGGCAACGTGCTCACCGAGAGCGCCGTCAGCCTGGATTTGACCGGAAAGGCGTCCGGCAGGGGAGCCTATGTGTGCCGCAATATCGAATGCTTCGACAAGGCGCGCAAGGCAAGGCGCTTTGAGCGCTCGCTGAGTTGCCGGATACCCGAGGAGGTTTACGACCGCATGGAGCGTGAGCTCCGTGAGGAATAAACGTCTTGATGATAGTTCATGAGGATAAAACGATGCAGGACAAATTATTGTCTTTTTTAGGCTTATGCCGGCGCGCGGGAAAGCTCGTGATAGGCGCGGAGGTCACCGTCGAGTCGCTGAAAAGCGGACGAAGCAGACTGGTGATTTACGCGGAGGATTTTTCACGGGGCAGTCTTAAAAAGGTGCTGGAAGCTGCCGGAGCCTGCGGCGTTGAGGTACTGTGCCTGAGCCGCGGCAAGGAGCAGCTGAGCGTGGCGCTCGGACGGCTCAGCGGCGTGCTTTCCATAGAAGATGAGGGCTTTGCCAAGAAGCTGCGCGCGATGATTTCAAACGAACAGAGAGGAGAATTTGATGAAATATAAGGTGAAGGATATGGCCACGGATTTAGGCGTAGCGAACAAGAAAATTACAGAAATTCTCGAAAAATACTGTGGCGTCAGCAAAAAGACCATGACGACGCTTGAGGAGAGCGAAATCGACGTCATTTTTGACGTCATCACCAGAGAGAATGCGGTGGAGAGCTTGGACAGCTACTTTGCGGCGAGGAATGCGAAGCTCGACGCGGAGCCTGAGAAGCCCCAGAAGCAGGAGAAGGAGGAAGAAAAGCCGCAGCAGCCGACCAAGCAGGAGGCGCCTGCGGATAAGGCGGCGGAAAAGCCTGCCAAGCCGCAGGAGGAGAAGCCCGTCGAGACCAAGGAGCGCAAGCGCAAGGTCATTGATACGCGCGCGACCAACGTTGACGTAGAGCGCTACAACTCCAAGTATGACGATTTGGCTTCCGGCACCTCCAAGTCGCGCAGCACCGACCGCGACCACACCACCAAGAAGCAGAAATTCTCGAACCGCGTCCAGAAGCAGAAGGGCAGACGTCAGGGCAGACGCGAGACCGAGCAGGAGCGCCTGAGAAGAATTGACATGGAGCGCAAGAAGAAGCAGCTCGTTATCGAGATTCCCGACGAAATCACCGTCAGCGAGCTGGCGCTGCGCCTGAAAGCGACGGTTGCCGAGGTTGTCAAGAAGGCGTTCCTCATGGGCACCATGATTACCGCGAATGACACCATTGATTTCGACACCGCCTCTCTGCTCGCGATGGAGTTCCACGCGAAGGTAGAGAAGGAGGTCGTCGTCACTATCGAGGAGCAGATTATTGACGACAGCGAGGACGACGAGGCAAATCTGGTCGGCAGAGCGCCGGTCGTCGTTGTCATGGGACACGTTGACCACGGCAAGACCTCTATCCTCGACGCGATTCGTCACGCCAACGTCACCGCAGGCGAGGCAGGCGGCATCACCCAGCACATCGGCGCGTACCGTGTGCAGATTGACGGCAAGCCGATCACCTTCCTCGATACGCCCGGTCACGAAGCGTTCACCACCATGCGTGCAAGAGGTGCGCAGGTGACGGATATCGCGATTCTGGTTGTCGCGGCGGACGACGGTATCATG
Source organism: uncultured Clostridia bacterium (assembly GCA_947170465.1). Lineage (GTDB taxonomy): Bacteria > Bacillota > Clostridia > Oscillospirales > Acutalibacteraceae > Ruminococcoides. The sequence goes on along the minus strand of CAMVTS010000018.1, from coordinate 26,802 downwards.
CCGCAGACTGTAGAAGCGATTAACCACGCCAAGGCGGCAGGCGTTTCCGTCATTGTCGCGATTAACAAGATGGATAAGGAAGGCGCGAATCCCGAACAGGTCAAGCAGCAGCTCACCGAGTATGAGCTGGTTCCCGAGGAATGGGGCGGCGACACACCCTGTATTCCGGTTTCCGCCAAGACAAAGATGGGACTCGACGACCTGCTGGAGATGGTTACGCTGGTCGCGGAGATGAAGGAGCTCAAAGCCAATCCCGACCGTGCGGCAAAGGGTACGGTTATCGAAGCCAGACTCGACAAGGGCAGAGGTCCCATCGCGACCGTGCTGGTGCAGAACGGTACGCTCCACAAGGGCGACACGATTGTCGCCGGTACGAGCGTCGGCAGAGTCAGAGTCATGACCAACGACAAGGGCGAGCGCGTCACCGAGGCAGGTCCTTCCGTGCCGGTTGAGATTACCGGTCTGGATGAGGTGCCGGTAGGCGGCGATACCTTCGACGCGGTTTCCGACGAGAGACTGGCGAGAACGCTGGTTGAGCAGCGCAGGACAGCCAAAAAGGAAGAAATCTTCAACGCGCAGACCAAGGTCACGCTCGACAACCTCTTTGACCAGCTCAAGCTCGGCGAGGTCAAGGAACTGCAGATTATCGTCAAGGCGGACGTTCAGGGCTCCGTCGAGGCGGTCAGACAGTCGCTTGAAAAGCTCTCCAACGAGGAAGTGCGCGTCAACGTCATTCACGGCGCGGTCGGCGCGATTAACGAGAGCGACGTCATGCTTGCGGACGCTTCCGGCGCGATTATCGTCGGCTTCAACGTCCGTCCCGACGCGGTAGCGGCGGAGAACGCCGCGCGTTCCGGCGTGGATATGCGCCTGTACAGCGTCATCTATGACTGTATCAACGAGATTGAAGCGGCAATGAAGGGCATGCTCGCGCCCAAGACCAGAGAGGTTGTCCTCGGTATGGCGGAGTGCCGCAGCGTCATCAAGATTAAGTCCGTCGGCACCATCGCCGGTTCCTACGTCAAAAGCGGCAAAATCCAGCGCGGCGCCAGCGTCCGCGTTATCCGCGACGGCATTGTTATCGCCGACGATTCCATCGCTTCCCTCCAGCGCTTCAAGGACGCTGTCAAGGAGGTCAACGAGGGCTACGAGTGCGGTATCGGTCTGGATAAGTTCAACGACCTCAAGGAAGGCGACATGTTCGAGGTCTATACCATAGAAGAATACAGAGAGTAAGTGGTTAGTGGTCAGTGATCAGCAGCCGGGTAAACGATGATTTATTGATCTGTACTTACCCAGATAACAGTTGAATAAATGAAACCTTTCTAAAACATTGTAGTGACAGCCCTTGTGGCTGTCATGGCAACCGCAGTTTTACTGCGATTGCCGGGAGCCCGCAAGGGGCTCCCCTACAGGGTATAAGAAAAGCATATCTGTAATCCGCGTATACCGAAACTGTTCATTACTGACCGCATTTCCCAAGAGGTAAAAATGGCTAGTCATAAAATAGAAAGAACAACGGAAGACATCAGGCGTGAGCTGACGGCGATTTTCCGTGAGCTCAAGGATCCGCGCGTCACCGGCGCGTTTCTGTCGATTGTCCGCGTGGAGGTCACCAACGACCTGTCCTACTGCACCGTCCACGTCAGTGCCATCGAGGGACTGGACAAGGCGAAGGAAGCGGTCAAGGGGCTCAAATCCGCCGGCGGCTACATCCGCCGTGAGCTGGGACACCGTCTCAGACTGCGCCACGTGCCGGAGCTGATTTTCACGGCGACGGACAGCATTGAATACAGCGCTCATATCAGCCGCGTCCTCAACAGCCTGGATATCAGCGAAAGCGAGGACGGCGAAGATGTGTGACAAACAGGCGGCGGCAGATTTTCTGCGCAGCCACGATAACTACGAAATCCTCACCCACGCCTATCCCGACGGCGACACGCTCGGCAGCGGTTACGCGCTTTGTCTGGCGCTGCAGCAGCTCGGCAAAAACGCAAGGGTAATTACCACTAATCTCCCCAAGGATTTTGTGTTTCTCACCGAGGGCGTGCTGCTTCAGGATTTTGAAGCGGAAACCATCGTCAGCGTTGACGTCGCGGCGGAAAACCTGCTCGGCGCCAACGAAGCCGCCTACGCCGGCAGGATTGCGCTGTGTATCGATCACCATCAGATTAACCGCGTACCGGCAAAGCTGCGCTGCATAGACGCGACGGCGGCTTCCAACTGCGAGATTTTGTTTGAGATTTTCCCCCTGATGGGTGTGAAGCTCAACAGACAGCTTGCCAACTGCCTGTACACCGGCGTTTCAACGGACACCGGCTGCTTCAAATACAGCAACACCACCGCGCGCACCCTGCGCATTGCCGCAGACTTGCTCGACATGGGCATTGACGCCGCCGGCATCAACAAGGTGATGTTCGACACCAAAACCAAGAAGAAAATCCGACTGGAGCAGGAGATTTATCAGGGCTTAGAGTACTGCGCAGGCGACCGCTGCGCCATGATTGCGGTTACCATGGAGATGAAGGAGCGTCTCGGCGTGGGCGACGACGAGCTGGAAGGGCTCGCATCCATTCCGCGCCAGATTGAGGGTGTTGAAATCGGCTTCACCCTGCGCGAAAAGGAGAGGAACGTGTTCAAAATCTCCGTCCGCAGCAGCAAGAACGTCAACGCCGCCGCGTTCTGTGCGCGGTTTGGCGGCGGCGGTCACGCCGAAGCCGCCGGATGTCAGCTGTCCGGAACGCTTGACGAGGTAAAGGCAACGCTCAGGGCGGCGGTGAACGAGGTCTTATGAACGGCGTCATTGTCATAGATAAGCCGGCGGACTTCACCTCCTTTGACGTGATTGCGGTGGTGCGCCGCCTGACCGGTCAGCGCAAAGCCGGTCACACCGGCACGCTCGATCCCAACGCCACCGGCGTATTGCCGGTGCTTCTCGGCGCGGCGACCAAGGCGCAGGACAGAATCCCCCATCACGACAAGTCCTATCTCGCGGACTTTCAGCTGGGAAAAACCACCGACACCCTCGATATCTGGGGAACGGTCACAAGCGAAACGCCCGGCAGTGTCACGGAGGACGAGCTTCTTTCGCTCCTGCCGCGGTTCTGCGGAGAGATTATGCAGGTGCCGCCGATGTATTCGGCGCTCAAAAAGGACGGTCAGCGGCTCTATGACCTCGCGCGCAAGGGCGTGGAGGTCGAGAGAGAAGCGCGTCCGGTGACGGTTTACGCGCTCGAATTGGTTTCCTTTCATCAAGAAACCCGGACCGGCACGCTCTCCGTGTCCTGCTCCAAGGGGACCTATGTCCGCACCCTGATTGACGATATCGGGCAGTCGCTCGGCGTCGGCGCGGTCATGACGGCGCTGCGCCGGACAGAAGCCTGCGGCTTTACGCTCAGCGATTGCGTCACGCTCGACCGGCTTCGTCAGCTGTGCGAGGAAGGCGGCGCCGACAGCGTTCTGCTGCCGACGGATAGCCTGTTCGCGGTGTATCCCAAGCTGACGGTTTCCGACGCGCAGGCAAGGCGCTTCCAAAACGGCGGTGCGCTCGACCTCTCCAGAACCGCGCTGCGGCATACCAATATAGACAGCGCCCTGTGCCGGGTGTACGAAAAATCCGGCGGATTTCTCGGTCTGGGCAGGGTGTGTACTGATGAAAACCTGCTGAAAATAGAAAAATTATTTAACGAAAAGTGATAGAGCAAACGCTTTATCACTTTTTCTCACTAAAATGTACAAAATTGAAAAACAAAACCAACATGAAATCATACAAATTATGGATATTGTGTAAAAATCTTAAAATATTTTATAAAAGTTGTTGCAAAAATAGACTCCTTTTGTTATAATGTAACTGTTCGCAATTTTTACGAATAGTTTTATTTTATATTTCAAGGAGGAACTATAATGAAACAGACAAAAAGACTTGTCAGTCTGGTACTCGCTGTAGCGATGATTCTTTCATGCTTCGCTTGCGGCGTGTTCGCGGCTGATGGTCAGAAAATCGTCGGCGACGTCAACCGTGACGGCGTAATGGACATCACCGACGCCACCGATGTACAGCTCTATGTTGCACAGGTGGCAACCGCTCTTGCCAAGGTTGATGCAGGCGAATGGGATATGTCCCTGGAGGTTGCTGACGTTAACCGCGACGGCGTTGTTGACATTACCGACGCGACTTGGATTCAGCTCATGATCGCAAAGGCAACCAGCGAAGAGGCTACTCCCGGCGAGGCAACTCCCGAGGAGCCCACCACTCCGGCTACTTCCGAGGAGCCCACCACTCCGGCTACTACCGAGGAGCCCACCACTCCGGCTACTACCGAGGAGCCCACTCAGCCCGCTACCGAAGAGCCCACAGAGCCTGTTACCGAAGAACCTACTACTCCGGCGACCTCTGAGGAGCCCACCGAGCCCATTACCGCTACGGTTTACACTGTCATGGGCAACAGAAGCGATTTGCTCGGTCTTTTCCCGGAGGCTGATGTTTTCGGCACTATGGACGATCCCGAAAACACCGATAACGACATGACCAAGCAGGCTGATGGCACTTACAGCATTGTTTACCCCGTAGAGGGCAGACTGCTCAAGCCCATCATCAAAATTCAGCTCGCCGCTGACCACAAGGCTGCTCCCGAGCTTGGCAGCGCTACTGTTGTCGCACTCACTGACGGCTATCTTGTTGTCACCTTCGACCCTGCTACCGGTACTCTCAACGCTTACATGAGCGACGAGGAGCCCCAGACTCCCACCCAGCCTGCTACCGAGGTTCCCACTACCGAGCCCGTAACCGAGGAGCCGACCGAGCCCGTAACCGAGCCCGCAACTCCCGAAGAGCCTGCTGAGGACGTATACGTCATTGCCGGTACCACCAACTTCGTTACCACCGGCTGGACTCCTGATCCCGAAAGCTATGTCATGATCAAGCAGGCTGACGGCACCTACGCTATCACCCTTGCCACTGACGCAACCGAAAGCAACGCAAGCATCAAGGTTGTACAGTTCATCGAAGGCGACGCTGCCAAGGCTGTATGGCACGGCTACAACGGCACCGACCTCAATGTTGACTTCATGGTTGCCGAGGCCGGCGACGTTACCGTTACCTATGATCCCGCTACCGGCGTGATCACCGTGACCGGCGACACCGTTGCCGATCCCGAATACAAGATCGACTCTATCCACGCTGTCGGCGCAGGTCAGGGCGGCTTCCTTGACGACGAGACTTGGAACCTCTCTGCCAACGAGATGACCAAGGTTTCCGAAGGCGTATACGAGATCGAGTTCACCGACTGCGACGCTAACACCGAGTATCAGTTCAAGTTCGCTGCCAACGGTTCCTGGGATATCAACTGGGGTACCGCTGATACCGACATGACTCCCAACAGAACCGTAGAGGCTGCTTACAACGGCGGCAACATCTACTTCACCACCAACTCCACCGGCACTTCCGTTGACATCAAGCTCACCCTTGATCTCACCAACTGGAACACCGCTTCCAAGGAAGGCGCTGTTTACACCATCACCGTTACCGGCGAAGGCGTTGCTCCTGCAACTCAGGACGAGCCTGCAACCCAGGACGAGCCTGCAACCCAGGACGAGCCTGCTACTCAGGACGAGCCTGCTACTCAGGACGAGCCCGCTACCCAGGACGAGCCTGCCACTCAGGACGAGCCCGCTACCCAGGATGAGCCCGCTACTCAGGACGAGCCTGCCACCCAGGACGAGCCTGCTACTCAGGACGAGCCTGCAACCCAGGACGAGCCCAAGACCTACACGGTTGCCGGTGACAACGGTATCTTTACCAAGGGCTGGACTCCTTCCGAAACCGCCAACGACATGACGCTTCAGGAGGACGGCACCTACGCAATTACCTACAAGAACGTTCCTGCTACCAAAAGCATTTGCTTCAAGGTCTGCGAGAACCACGGCTGGGATGTCAGCTACGGCGCTCCCGGCGGCGCAAACGTTGAGTTCACGGTCACCGAAGCCTGTGACGTCACCATCACCTTCAACCCCGAAACCAAGGAAATCAACGTCATTGGCGACCACGCTCAGAAGATTACCGAGTTTGTGGTTGACTATATCGAGGTTCTCGGCACCAACGAGGGCGCTTTTGAAGTCACATGGGAGCCCGGCAGCTCCGTTAAGATGACGGAAATTCAAGATAAGGTCTGGGCTGCTGAGTTTGCAGATATGGACATCAACACGGAGTACACCTTCAAGTTCGCTGCCAACGGCTCATGGGCAAACAACTGGGGCGTTGCGAAGGACGGCTCCACCGAGGTTGTACTTAATCAATATACCAATGCCACCTTTAACGGCAATGACATCAAGTTCAACGTTGTGGCTGATCCCCAAATTGTCGAATCCGCTGAAGTTTATCTGTTACTTGACCTCACCAACTATGACGCCGCTACCCACGAGGGCGCTCAATTTATCATCTCCTACAACCCCCACACCTACAAGTAATAAATAATACTTGTCAGGCGGACAGCGCAGGCTGTCCGCCTTTGGTTTTGCGCATTTTTATGAAACCAACAAAAAACACTTGCATAATCGCCAAAAATCATGTAAAATGTTAGCTAAGAGATAACATTAATCCAAGGAGGCGCGTTATGTCCAGAGAATATAAAATCAGAACCAAAAACAAAAACGTCTTTCTCCGCGTCAAAAAAGGCCACTTTGCCACCATGCACAGCCATACAAATTATTACGTCGATGTGACGACGCAGAAAACCCGTCTTTCCGAAGCGGAGGCTGTTGCGAGGGAGATGGTCTTTGCCTACAGCTCCAGCACGATTGTCGATACAATCCTCTGTCTGGACGGCACCGAGGTCATCGGCGCATGCATGGCGCGTGAGCTGACGAATGACAACTACGTCAACCTCAACGCCCACCAGACGATTTACGTCGTCAGTCCGGAGTATATCGGCGGCGGTCAGATGATTTTTCGCGACAACCTTGTGCAGATGATTCACAACAAGCACGTCCTGATTCTGGCGGCTTCCGTCACCACCGGCAAGACGGTGCTCGCGGCGGTGGACGCGATTAAGTATTACGGCGGCACGGTTGTCGGCGTTTCCGCGATTTTCGCCACCGTCGAGGAATGTGACGGTCATCCGGTCAATTCGATATTCAATCCGCTGGATTTGGGCGATTACCAGAGCTTCAAGCCCCATCACTGCCCGATTTGCCAGCGCGGCGAAAGAATAGAAGCCCTTGTCAACAGCTTCGGCTTTTCGGCGCTTTAAGGAGGTGCGGTGATGGCTGTCAATACCGATAAAAAACTCCGCAATCAGGTCATGTACCAGGTTTTTGTCCGCAATTTCAGCAAGGAAGGCACCTTCTCAGCCGTTGAGAAGTCTTTGGACGCCATCAGGGCGCTCGGCACGGATATTATCTGGTTCATGCCGATTCACCCCATCGGCACGCTCAACCGCAAGGGCACGCTCGGCTCGCCCTACGCGATTTCCGACTACCGCGCCGTCAATCCGGAGTTCGGCACACCGGAGGATTTCAAGCGCCTGGTCAGCGCGATTCACAAAAAGGGCATGAAGTGCATTATCGACGTGGTGTATAACCACACCTCGCCTGATTCCGTGCTCTCCAAGAGCCATCCGGAGTGGTTCTATCACCGTCCCGACGGTTCCTTCGGCAACCGCGTCGGTGACTGGACGGATATTATCGACCTCGATTACAACCAGCCCGGCCTCTGGGACTATCAGATTGAAACCCTCTGTCAGTGGGCGGAAACCGTCGACGGCTTCCGTTGTGACGTCGCGCCCCTGATTCCGGTCGCCTTCTGGGAGAAGGCGAGAGAAGCCGTTGAGCAGGTGCGCCCGGGCGCGATATGGCTGAGCGAATCCGTTGAGCCGGAGTTTATCCTGCACATGAGAAGCCGCGGTTTGACGGCGCTCTCGGATTCCGAGATTTACCGCGCGTTTGACCTCAGCTACGACTACGACTGCTACGGCAAATTCACCGGCTATCTCTGCGGCGAAAATTCGCTGGCGGACTACGCCGAGGTGATTAACCGCCAGGAATACATCTATCCCGACAATTACGTCAAGCTCCGTTTTCTGGAGAACCACGACCAGACCAGAGCGCGTTTTCTGATTCCGGACATCCGCTGTCTGCGCAACTGGACGGCGTTCAACTTCTTCCAGAAGGGACTCGCGCTTGTCTATGCCGGTCAGGAGTACGCGGTGTCCCATCTGCCCAGCCTGTTCGATAAGGACGCGGTGGACTGGTTCAATTGGGAGAATGAAAATCTGACGGCGCTCATGACAAGGCTCGCCGCGATAAAAAAAGACGCGCTCTTTGCCGACAGCACCTACCGCGTGGAAGCGCGGGGAGAGGACTTCCTTGTCGCCAGCCATGAGAAAAACGGCAGAAAGGCGCTCGGCGTCTTTGCCGTCACCGGCAAGACCGCGCTTGTCAGCGTTGACTATCCCGACGGCGTGTACACCAACCTGATTGACGAAAAACCGGCAGAGGTTTTCCGCGGCAGAATCGTATCCCACGGCGAACCGATTATTCTGATGTAAACCACCTTCTGCCGCTTTGTCGAAAAAATTTTGATGAAGCTATTGACAAAGCGGCAGATAAATAGTATAATAAATAAGCTGATTTCAGCATACGTGGCGGAATAGCTCAGCTGGCTAGAGCATTCGGTTCATACCCGAAGTGTCGTAGGTTCAAGTCCTATTTCCGCTACCAAACGGCCCGGTGGTCAAGCGGTTAAGACACCGCCCTTTCACGGCGGTAACACGAGTTCGATTCTCGTCCGGGTCACCAAGCGCCCCTTGCGAAAGCGAGGGGCGCAATTACTACCACAAGCCGGCGTGGTGGAATCGGCAGACACAAGGGACTTAAAATCCCTCGGAATAAACCCCGTACCGGTTCAAGTCCGGTCGCCGGCACCAAGAAACCAGAGAATGTCCAACGGACATTCTCTGGTTTCTTTTTTTTCAGTTCAAAGGCGACCGGACTTGAAGCGACCGTGCCCGGCGAAGCCGGGTAAAAACGCTGATATACAATACAAGTATAATAGAATTTGTAGGGGAGCCCCTTAGGCTGATTCCGAAAAGGATGTTTTCAGTTTAAAGCGGTGCCCTATACGCAGGCGGACAGTTTAGGCTGTCCGCCTTTTGCCATGTTCGGTTTCTTCTGTTACATCGGTTATGCTCGGAAGAGCGAAGGTTCCGATGTAGCGGAAATAGATGTCGATTTGCTGCGGTGAGGTTTGACTGTGCTTTTTCTCACGTTCGTGAACAACGATTTTGCTGATGAAGGTTCGCAGTACCTCCGGCGTCAGTTCCTCTACATGAACATATTTCCTGACAATATCAAGGAATTTCTGCACATTGGTACACTCGCTTTTGAGTGTATCAATTTCTTTTTGCAAATCAGGAATTGATTGCTCAAGCTCCTTTTGTTCATCGTTGTAATCAAGGGATAACATTCTGTACTGCTCGTCGCTGATACGACCAAGTACATTATCCTCATACAAACGTTTGAAGAGAGATTTCAACTCAACAATTCGTTTTTCAGCTTTTGACAGTTCAGCGGTTTTGGCGTTCAAATCTTTTCTGTACTGTGAGGAAGTCTTTTTACTGATATAATCAGTGAACTCCTTTGTGTTATTTCTCGCGTAATAAATCGCCCTGTTGATTTCTTCCAGCACAATCTCGTCAAGCACAACCTCTCGGATAGAGTGCGGCGTGCATTTTTCTTTGCCTGCATGCTTACGATAATTTCCACATATGAAATTATAGCTTTCACGCTTTATGGTTCGTCCGCGATAGAGGAAATGCTTTTTGCCGCAATCGGCACAGTAAACCAAACCACTGTATTTATCAATCTCTCCTATGCGGGTTCTTCGGACTCTGCCCTCGCGTACCTTGCGGACTATGTCCCAAGTTTCTTGGTCTATGATAGCCTCGTGAGTATTCTCGAAACGGAGTTGTTCTTCCTTTGGAACCTTGATGGTGCGCTTGTCCTTGAATGAAGCGATTCGCGTTTGACAGTTAATTGTGTTTCCAATATAAATCTCGTTGTCGAGAATATCGGCTATTGTGCGCTCATTCCACTTATATGGATTATCTGTGTCCGTGTGCGTGCCGTACCTGCCTTCCTTTTGAAAGCGATAGAAGGTGGGTTTGAGAATTTTCTTTCCTTTTAATGCTTTTGCAATATTGCTCGGTCCGATTCCTGACGCACACATTGAGAATATCATTCTTACCACCGGAGCGGTTTCTTCATTAATCAGCAGATGACATTCTTTTCCACTGTCAGGGTCACGGCGGTAACCGTATGGAATGGTTGTCCCCAAGCGTTGACCTCGCTCGGCTTTCGCTTTGAACACAGCGCGGATTTTCTTGCTTGTATCACGGGCGTACCATTCGTTAAACAGATTTTTGAACGGTGCCAGCTCATTATTATCGCTGAACAGAGAGTCGTAATTATCGTTGATAGCGATATACCTGACACCAAATCTCGGGAATACGAACTCGGTGTAGTTGCCGACCTCGATATAATTCCTGCCGAGACGGGATAAGTCTTTCGTGATAACGATTCCGACCTTGCCCGCTTCAATCAGTTTGTACATCTCCTGAAAGCCGGGGCGGTCAAAACTAACGCCGGAATAGCCGTCGTCAACAAACACGCGAATGTTAGGAAAACAATTATCCTTCGCATACTTTTCGAGTATGGCTCTTTGGTGCACGATGCTGTCGCTGTCACCGACGTTGAGGTCGTCCTTGGATAAGCGGCAGTATAGCGCTGTGATTTTATCTTGGTTTGACATAAAATTTGTCTCCTTTCTGTTGCCAAACCGATTGGGAGTCTGCGCGTTTTCGCAACAACACAATACTCCCAACCGGAAGAAATGTCCAGACTTATTTATGCCGCGCTGTTGAATTCGTTATCAATCAGTCTTTTTATTCCGTCGGCAACTGTTTGCTTTCCGTTTAAATCAAAAACGGAATTAACGATATAATCTTTTTTGCCGATGGTATATCGGTGTTGCGTCATCAGTTGACCGTCTGTAATCAAAAAGTTGGTTCTGCGGTTGATCGCTTTCGCAAGCGCAGAATTGTATTCGTTTTCATTGGTGATTCTAATATCATCCGTCAATATAATAGTCCTTTCTAAAGTGACATTGAGAAGCCTTCGCTTTCATCTTCATCATCACTGTCATCGTAATCATAATCGTCAGCGCCGAAGATTTCTTCGAGGATTTCTTCTCTGGTTTTGTATTCTTCTTGTTCATAATCAAGCTCTTGTTCAGGCGTTTCATTTACTGCGTTGGCTATCATGCAGATACCTAAACCGAGAACGGAACCGAGAGCGGAGCCGTTTTCCTCGGCTTCGATACGTTTTCTTCGCTCGTCAGGGTCTTCGGAATCGTTGTCAACGATTTTAGAAACAGCTCCGGCAAGGGTACTAATTCCATTACCGACGTTGGAATCGCTGTCGGAAATTCTCTGCGTTTCAGCTTTGGATTGAGCGCGTTCTCTGAGGTGTTGCTCGTAAAGTTCACGCGAATCTTCCCAGCCTGTCGGCTGAGTTTCATCTAAACTACTATCGGGGAACTCCCTGTGCATTAGCTCACGCTCGATATTATCCTTGCGATATTTGTCGCCGTGTAGTTTGATATCACGGCAGCTTTTGCCGTTGGGACAGTGAAAGGTCAGATATTTTCTCTCGTTCGTCCACGTCATACGGTAACCGAGTATGGACATGTTTCGGATAAATTCGTCCTTGCTGCCGCTATACGACATTGCTGTGTCGATATCTTTTGCCAGCTTATCTTTCCAACTGTTGCCTTTTAACCTTGCGCGGTATTCTCTTGACGACACACTATTTCTGCCGCCTTGGTATGGTTGGAGTACGGAAAGTCCGTGAGCAATACAGATTTCGTCGCTAAGCTTGCGCAACTGTTTCAGCGTGGAAGGCGACTGCCGCAGCTTCATACCCGATTCAAAACCGACGGAATTGATAACGAAATGCGAATGAATATGGGCGGCGTCGCAGTGGGTAGTGACTAAAACTTCGTGACCTGCCCATGCTTTTTCGGCAAATTCAAGAGCAACTTCGTGCGCCTGTTCAGGAGTGATTTTCTCTTTTGGAGAGAAGGATTGCGCGTAGTGGTAGAAGAAAAATCCGTTGTCTTTGCCGTAAATTTTCTTCGTCGCCATGAATTCTCGGAATGAATTAGCACCGTCACAGTTGACTCCGCTGATTAATTGCCGTTTGGATTTGTTGTCGTAGGTCTTGTACTCCTGCTGACAGTAGTTGATGACCGCTTTCATGGCGAAACGATTTTGCCGATGTTCGGGGATATACATGACGGTTGCCATGGTTAATCATCTCCTGTCAGGCTGAGAATAGCGTTATAGATTTTGCGCTGACCTTCGACAACAGAATCGAATTTACCGAAGAAAAACCGTTTTGAATTTATCTTCCGCGCAATTTGGTTGATGTTGTTTCCGATACGTTTCAGCTCAATCAACACCTTTGACAAATCCGTTACAGTGATTTCTGTGTTGCGTGAACACTCAATCAGATAGTCCGTCAAGGTCAATTTTGCTTGTTTCGCTTTGGTAATAATTTCCTTCTTTTCTTCTGCCGTAAGACGAATAGATATGGTTTGATTTCGTTTTCTTTTTGCCAAATAATACCTCCCATTGTTGATATGAAATTGGGCGCAGGGCTTCTGCCCGCATTATGCGACCGAGCGGACAGACGGACGCTCTGCTTGCCACAGACTGAAGTCTGTGATCTGCGTAACCCTAACCCTCGTTTGTTACAGATATTTAATTTTCCCTGCGGTTAAATCTGTCGTTAAATAAACCGGCGTTGCATACTCATTTAAATTCGGGCGAACAGTGCAAAAATTTGACTTCGGACGATATGGACGATAAAGACGATGTTTTTGAGGGCAGTATAATGTCGTACATACCGTACCTATCGTACTTTTTACAAATCGTTTGTGTTCGGTTCATAGTAGATGTCGATAACGCGGACGTTGTTGCGCTTGGATGATTCAAAATAAATGTTGTTATCTTCCAACTCCGAACGGTAGCGGTTCATCATCCGCTTTAGAGAATTTGCTTTGATTTCTCTGCCTGCGTATTGATTGTACTGTTCAATGAAGTCAGAATTACTTCCGGAGAAAAAAGAGTTTTTCTTCATCATTTCAATGAGCTTTTGCATTTCATCCGGCAGCAGCATTTCGGGGTTGTCCGAGCTGTCGGAAACGAAATTCCAAACACAGTTATCCTTGTCAAAGCAAAGTTCAATCTCTCTGTCCTCAATATCGCGACCCGAACAGTAGAGAGTTGCGTTGGTAGAGCAGCGTTTGCTCTTGTCGAGAACGAACATCGTATCTACGCCTCCGGCAAGTCCGTTGGTGCCTGACAGCATATTGAACGGGTCGCTGTCGCCTTGCTTGCGCAGATGATGAACAAGCAGAATCGTTATCTTCAGTTCTTCCGCGAGCTTTTTGATAGCTTCAACCTCGTTGTAGTCAGAAGCGTAGCTGATCTCGCTTCCGGTGTTACGAATCATCTGGAACGTATCAATCACAATCAGCACAGTGTCGGGATGCTCTGCAATGAAGTTCTTGACTTGTTCTTCCAGTCCTTCGCCGATCTTAAAGCTGAAAGTAGTAAAGAAAACATTTGGAGCCTCGTCGGTAACGGAAAGTAATCTTTCCTGCAGCCTGCTTGCGGTATCTTCAAGGCTGACATAGAGGGTCGTTCCTTGCGTAACAGGAAAATTCCAAATCTTTTCGCCCTTCGCGATACGCACACACCAGTCAAGCATCAGCCAAGACTTCCCAACCTTCGGGGAGCCGCCGATGATGGCAAGTCCTTGAGGGAGCAAATCTTTTATCACGAATTTTGTCGCGGGCAAGTCCATATCAAGAAGCGTATCTCCGTCAATGGAGTTGAATGTTTTTCTGATGTCTAAATCATAAATGTCGTAGTCAGATATATGACTTCACCTCGTTTTTATAAAGTTCAGAACGTTCTTACAATTTTTATTATAGCGAGTCTTGACAAAGTTTCAATAGTTTTGTACAATATAAATCGTACTCAGTTAGATTGTTGATTTGACGCAAAATTTGGATTGTACAAAACGAGGTATCAAAATGGATTTAAGAAATTATCAGTTATCTGAATATGAAGAGTATTTACTGGAACGAACCGGAACAGAGAATGTTGCGTTTACTGATGGTATGGTTTATGTTACATATCATAGGGATAACAACTCGACCGAGCTGATGAAATCTAATGACGATGAATTCATCATGCTTTGCATGAACGCAAAAGAACAGGTATGCTCCTTGCAGGAGCACAAAAATGATGATGATTCGGAATGGCTTGATTGTATTCGCTTTCCGGTTGACTCAACCGAAAGAGATGAATTTGAAAAAATGTTCTATCAGCAAAACCCCGACATTGAACCACAGCCGAAAAATAACCCGCTCAGCGGAAGCAAGGTTACTCTGCCGTTGGGTGAAGCGTTGTTTGAATTTGTTTATGCAGATTTCGACTCGCTGTACGAGGAGGTCAAAGTATGCCTTTGCTTGTATAAAGATATTGATTTACCAAATGCTGATAATGAAGTACAGGAGATGATTAATCGTTATCGAATCTACCGCAACTATAAGTGGTTGATTAATCACTTGGCGTTTGGCTCAACCGCTTCCGCGTTGTTTCCGCCTGCTATTACGCAGGATGCGGATTTGGCGGCGGCTATGCTTGACTATTATAAATACCTGATAATGCTGCAAAAGGAATACCGTGATATTTTGGAGTTCTGTTTTGAAACGAAGTATTATTCTGAAGTGTTGAGCGATATGACGCCTTCCGCGCGGTATTATCTTTACAGGAAGATAAACAACATGCCGCCCTTCGTTGAGTTCAACGAAGAACAGCGGTTGATAATGGGAGACAAAAAGGCTCAGGCGGATTATGATTTTTCAGCGTTTTCTGATTTTGCGCAGGAACATGGTATAGATACAACCACACTAATATATTTTCATAACTTCAATCATAATCCGGTTCTCCGTTACCGCTGTGAGAGCCTGCATGAATTCTTGGAGCTTGAGCTTAGCAAGCTGCTTGAATACGACATCAAATTAAAGTGTTGCGAACGCTGCGGACAGTGGTTTACCTACAAGGGCAACTATGACGCGCGATACTGCAACCGGATTCATTTAGGCGAATTGCGTTCCTGCCGCGACCTCGCTGCCGAGGAGAACTATAAGCTGAAAATGGAAAAGAACGAGGCTTTGCCAATCTATAGAAAATACTATCGCCGTTATTCCGCTCGCGTGAAAGTTAACCAAATCAAGGAAGCTGATTTCAAAAAATGGAAGTATAAGGCGCTTGTCAAGCGTAACGAATGCTCTGCCGGAAATATAACTACCGAGGAGTACATCGACTGGCTTGAGGGCTGTTTCCCGAACAGAAAGAGGAAGGATAAATAAATTCCGTATTCTTTGATTACAGCATATCAGATTTTGACCGTTGGAATTATCAACAATAAAGGCACAAGCTAAGAATTTCTATGAACTCTTAGCTTGTGCCTTTTTGCGTCCACAAACCGCGACAAATCGGTTGTGTTGGCTTTGCTTCAGGACTTCGGGTACAACTGTGCACTTTTTATTTGTGCTAAACAGGGCGAATTTTCGCGCGTTAGTTTTTGAAACTCATGGCTTCTGTCAGAAGTGTGACAGCTAATGAAAAAACCCGGCAAAACGCGTCGCGTTCACCGAGGTTCATCAACTTTGTGTGATTGTCCATGAATTTTTGAAACGTTTCTTTTCTCTGCCCAGTCAATGATACATTTAACTCGTTTAGTAACGGTAACGTTATACCAGCTTTGCAACCATATTATTACACTAATTAGCGTTGAATATCTGAACGTCATACGAAGTATTTTTGCCGTAGTATAAATCCTCGAGAGTGGTTATTATCTTTCCTTTTCTTACGACAAGTTATCAATAAAGTCCGTAGTTAAATTAATATTTCAATTGCCATATCACCTGTTTCGTGGTAAAATTATATAGAGTTAATATGCTATGAAGATTGCTGGGAGTGGATCAAATGGATAATATTAAAAGATTTGAAAATCAACCTATCAGAACGGCGTGGGATGAAGAAAAAGAGGAATGGTATTTTTCAGTTTCCGACGTAGTTGAGATTTTATCCGAAAGCAAGGACGTCAAACAATACATAAAGAAAATGAGAAGCCGTGACTCTGAACTAAATTCCAAGTGGGGTACAATTTGTACCCCTGTTCGGATGATTACCGCCGACGGCAAATTCAGAAAAATCAATGCCGCCGATACAAAAGGCATTCTCCGTATCATTCAATCTATTCCGTCTAAGAAAGCAGAGCCGTTCAAGATGTGGTTGGCACAGGTCGGCAGCGAGCGCATAGAAGAAATTATTGATCCTGAACTGACAATAGAAAGAGCATTGGAAACATATGTCAAAAAGGGCTATCCCGCTGACTGGATTAACCAGCGTTTGCAGACTATCCGTGCCCGCAAGGAACTGACGGATCAATGGCAGGCTCACGGTGTAGAGAAAGGTAAAGAATACGCTATCCTGACTGATGAAGTAACCAAAGCGTGGTCGGGTATGACGACACGCCAGTATAAAAACCTCAAAGGCTTGAAAAAGGAAAACCTCCGTGACAATATGAGCACGCTTGAACTTGCGTTGAATATGCTTGCCGAAGCAACTACCACAGAACTGACTAAAGCACAAAACCCATATGGCTTGGAAGAAAACAGAGAAGTAGCGCAAAGCGGCGGCAAAATCGCAGGCGACGCAAGGAAAAAAATCGAAGCACAAACAGGCAAGCCGGTAATTACCTCAGATAACGCCGCAAGACTGAATGAGGTAGTTACGGGAATGATAGAGGGCGTTGCAGGTAAAGATGAAGATTAAATGTTTACTAACAAATTCAACAGAATACAGGCAATTAAATTGTTGTGAAAACGGAATCTACACTTTGAAGATCAGCAAGAATTATACTTATTGGTATTATGATATTTGCGATTTGATTGATTTCTATAAAAACACAGGCATTAAGGTTATTTTACATATAGATGAAACTGATTTATCTCTTGCGAGAAAACTATACGGCAACCATAAATTCAATGAACACACTTTAAGAAATTATGAATCCGAAATTATGGTACATAGTACACCTAAAGAAAATGTAGAAAGCATTTTACTTTCAAGGAAACTGAAATCATGGAACATACTGAAATCAGAAAAGCCCAATTGGGAAGAACAACCGATAGGCGCTTTGCTTGGCGATATTGATGATTTTTCAAACTATGTTATGCTTTCAGGTGTTTCTCAAAACAATGAAATTATTACCGCGTCAAAAACAAACGGCATTATCAATACAGACCTAAATCAATCATATATTGCCGGAGCGAGATTTTATTTGAACGCAAAAAGACTTGCAGAAGATGGATTATTGCTTCGTGATGGCGCACACATTAAAGTCAGAGATTATATTGATTTGGAAAAGTATATGTTATGGTATTCCACTCCTGAGGTATTAGGAATAGATGAACATACCACACCTAAAGTATTTTTTGAACTATCCAACGAAAAGTTTATGAAATTGTAATTATGGACTTACGAACAACATTTAACACAGATGAATACAACTATGACAAATCACGTCCCGATTATCCGATTGAGTTGTTTGAGGATATATTTTATTATTCTAACCTATGTTACGGCAGTAATGTCCTTGAAATCGGTATCGGCACAGGACAAGCAACCTTGCCGTTTCTTCAAAAGGGTTGCAACCTAACCGCTGTTGAGCTAGGCGACAGGTTAGCCGGATATTGCAAGCAAAAGTTTTCTGCGTATGAAAAATTCAATATAATCAACGCCGATTTTCTTAAAGCAGATTTACCCGAAAAACATTTTGATTTGATATTTAGCGCAACAGCGTTTCACTGGATATCAAAAGATAGTGGATATGCAAAAATTAAGTCACTACTAAAGCCAAATGGTGTTCTTGCGTTATTTTGGAATCACCCATTTGTTAGCAACACAGAAGATAAAACCAACCTTGCAAGTATGGCGGTTTATCAAAAATACCGACCAAATGATAAGCCGCCGATACAGTTTGATGAATCCAAATATCAAGTCATAATCAACGAGCTTGCTCAATACGGATTCAGAGATATACAATCAAAAATATATCGGCGAACAAGAACGCTGACAAGTGAGGAATATGTGAATCTAATCAGAACTTATTCTGATCATAACGCTTTGCCCGAACAGATCAGGTTTGCGTTTGAAAAGGATATGAAACAAGCGATTGATGAAGTCGGCGGGATAATCAATATATATGATACGATTGATTTGTACTTATCAAAAGCATAGGAGCATAACAGGATTTAAAGAACCTTTCCGATTAATACAAAGAGGTAGGCTAATGAACATATTTAACAACATCATAAAGAGTGTGTTTCAAAACGTATATTTCATCACCGGAACGGCATATGCCGGTAAGTCAACTGCCGTAAAACTATTGGCTGAAAGATTTGACGGTATTTGTTGTGGCGAAAACTATCACGATATTTTTATGAAGCATATCAATAAAGAACATCAGCCCAATCTATCTTATTTCGATACGATGAAGGATTGGCAGGAGTTTATCAGCCGAAAGCCCGATGAATATGCAGCTTGGATTGACGGCTGTTCCAAAGAAGGAGAGAGTTTAGAGATTATTAGACTGTTCCAGTTGGTTGCAGAAGATAAGAAAATCTTTGTCGATACGAATATCTCTTTGGAAACACTGCGAGAGATTTCCGACTATCAGCACATCGCGGTTATGCTTTGTCCGCAGAGTATGTCGGTAGAAAGATTTTTCGACAGAAGCGATCCCGAGAAGCGGTTTATTCTTGACCAACTCAATCAAGCGGAGGATCCTGAAAAAGCAATGTCGAATTACCGCAAATGCCTTGAAAAGATAAACTCAAAAGAGGTTTATGAGAAATACGCAAGCAGTGGGTTTTATACGATTGTCAGAGATAATAACAGTACGATTGAAAACACGTTACAAAAACTGATCGAACACTTTGGATTGAAATAAAAAGAGGTAATGCAAATGCAAAACTGGAATCCTATACAATATGAAAAGTTTTTGAAAGACAGAACACAGCCTGCAATTGATTTGGCAAACAGACTTGAAGAATTTGCCCCTAACAGCATACTTGATTTAGGTTGCGGACCGGGTAACAGCACAAAGGTATTAAAGGATAAATTTCCAACCGCCAAGATAATCGGGGCAGACAATTCCGATGAAATGCTTGAAAAAGCAAAGGGATTATATCCCGATATTGAGTTTATCAATCTCGATGCAAATGGTGATTTGCACGAAGTAAACGAAAAGTTTGATATTGTATTTTCAAACGCCTGCATACAGTGGCTGCCAAATCACAAAAAATTGCTGCCAAAGTTAATGGCCTTGTTAAATCCAAACGGAATTCTTGCAATTCAGATACCTATGCAGCGTGAGCATCCTGTTCATATTATTATTAACGAGCTTGCAAATACAGCAAAGTGGAGTGATAAAATCACACCAAGACAATACAACAATCTTAGCACCACGGAATACTATGATGTATTATCTGATGTTTCAAGTGATTTTGAAATATGGGAAACAACCTATTGCCACCGTATGTCAAGTTATGAAAGTATTATTGAATGGTACAAAGGCACAGGTCTGCGCCCTTATCTTGAACAGCTTACTGAATCTGATGCAGATGACTTTATTAATGATGTGTATAATGAAATAAAACAGCGTTATAAAATACAAAGGAACGGTGAAATACTGTTCCGTTTTCCGAGATTATTTTACATTGTAAAGTTGATTAATTAATGGAGGATATATTATGGATAAAAGGCAAGAAAAAATCGAAGCTGCAAAACTATATTTAGAGGAGTGGAAACACAGAGACAAAGTATACAACCGACATACTTTTACATATTTTTTTGCTGTTTTGCTAATAAGCGTGTTCCCATATATTAAGTTCACAAATATTATCAGCGATAAATTAAATCAAATAATAAAACCATCTGTATTTCACATAATAGCAATTTTGCTGTCAATAATTGCAATGTTTGTTTCTATTTCTTTGGGAAAAAGATTAACTTGTGTCTCAAAAAATATAATGAAATTCTTGGTTATATAGATAAAGAGTATACACATATCAAGGTTAAAGGCGTATTCCAAAAAGGCGTGGTATCAATACTTAGCTGTTGTTTATTCTTTATAATGATTATATTTAACTTGGTGTTTTTGTTTATGAGTTACTAAATTAATAGGCTTCAGATTATCTACTATCAGTGGGTGTGATACATAAAAGTTTTATCATATAATATTCTCAAGAAAGGCGGTGTCGGCATGGATCAGGTTAAAATAGGAAGATTTATTGCTCAAATGAGAAAAGAGCAAGGGTTTACTCAACGCGAGCTCGCAGAGTTGCTTGGTATTAGTGATAAATCCGTTAGCAAGTGGGAATGTGGCAATGGAATGCCGGATATATCTCTAATGCTACCAATTTGTGAAATTTTAAAAATCAATCTCAATGAGTTGTTTTCTGGCGAGAAACTGACCGACGCTGACTATAAACAGAAAGCGGAGGAAAATATGATGAAACTGATTAAAGAAGCAAACTCTATGAAAAAGAACATTGTCGGCGGCAATGTATTAGGTCAATCTGAAAATGTTGATAAGAACCCTGATATTGCACATAAAACAAACACAGAGTTTTGGGATACAATCGGAAGCGATTTTTTAGGCTCAACTGCATTACCGAGTTGGGGAGGTTTTTTACCGTCGGAGGATAAACTGAATTTACTTGGGGATTTGTCGGGAAAACGAGTTCTTGAAATAGGTTGTGGTAATGGACATTCGTTGGAATACACAGCAAGTCATGGCGTAACCGAGTTGTGGGGATTGGACATTTCAGCAAGTCAAATTGCAAGAACGAGAGAATATCTTAATACTAAAAAAATAACTGCCAATCTTATTTGCTCCCCTATGGAGAATGAATGCGGCTTACCGACAAACTATTTTGATGTGGTTTACTCTGTTTATGGGATCGGCTGGTCTACGGATTTAGATACTACTTTCAAACTCATTAACTCATATTTGAAAGAAAACGGTAAATTCGTTTTCGGTTGGTCACACCCGATTCATAAATGTGTATCAATTGAAAATGGTCAGCTTTTTTTCAGCAATTCCTATTTCAACGAGGAATGGTATCGTGCGGATATGAGCGATAAACAAATAATCCTTTCCAACCGTATGCTGAGTACATATATCAATGCATTAGCGAGAAATGGATTTGTGATTGAACAGTTTGTAGAAGAAAACGATAAGGATAAAGCGATAGCTGCTGATTCAGACTTTGGCAGGAAATCGTTGATGCTGCCGACGGCATTTGTGATAAAAGCACATAAAGAATAATCAAATGATCAGAGGACTTCTATGATGTATATGCGAATTGACTGCTCGGTGCAGTGATTAATCTGACAGCAGATTATACCGAGTAAAGGATGTTGTCAGTTAACTTGCACTTTGTTTTTGTATTAATTGAAACACAAGGGAGTAGTTATTTTGTCATTTATCATATAATTATGGATTTTTGTTGATTTATATGTTAAAATATAGTTGCAATTTTAGAATTTGTTTGGGAGAATGGTTATGTTTAGAATAAGTTTTACTGCGTGTAGTTTTTACTTCAGAAAAAGTCAAAGCGACAATTTTAATGTATATAATTTGAACGATCCTTATATTTATATATATGATGATGGCAGAGAAAAATATTATAACAATGTTATAGATCTTTTTGCGGAGTTTTTTGAAAACTTTCAAACCACGGTAAAAGACGATTTAAAGCAAAAAACATTTAGAGTCAAGTTTGAAACTAAGAATATCGGCGAATGTAAATCTTTCAAGTATTTCTATATAACTATATATTCTGGAAATTACGGTAGTTCATCTGATATTGTAGATATAGATACACAAAAGATAAAATATAGAAGAAAGAATAAAGATGCCGATGTAAAGCCGTTTATATTGTTCTTTGTTATCCCGAAAGATAACATTAAAGTTAAAGTGCAGAAAGGTATGATGTTTTTTCAAAATGTTGGACCTTTTGGCGTTAAAACTATAACAACAAAGTATATGCAAAGTTATTTTAAGGAAAAAACAAACATAACTTTACACTGTGCAACGATATCACCAGAATTATTTATCAGAAAAATTTTTGATCAATATGAAATTAACAAGATGTATTTGATAAAAAACCACAAGTCAACAGATACCGCTGATAACCTATATATCGGCTACGGAAAAGAGACTCGAGAATTAACTGATCTAAAACTCGAAAAAAATTCGGTTTTCAAAAAAGTCAAGGATTTTATAAACGGTAAAACCAATCTGTATGAATTTGAAAATCAATGGTATGATAATGTTAAGTTAGGCGTACGTATACAGGATTCACAGAGAACAATCAATTTGCACAATTTAGACAAGTTAAGTATTATTGAAAGTATTCCCGACAAAATAATAGGTAAAGACGGTCATCCTAAAGTGCCTGAATTAATAGACTATTTTCTGGAAGTAGCAAATGATTATTTGAAAGATCTGGTATTGAAAATAGAGTAGTAGGTAAACAGATATGTATTTGGATTTTTTCTTTAATACCGGTATTTTTATATTAGCCGGGCTGTTTCTTTTGATCATCATTAGTTTACAAAAAAACAACAATTTCTTAAATATCTCATCAATATTTATTGACTATTTTAAAATCTTTAAGCATAATAAATTCAGATTTTTTATATTTTATCTTTCTCCTGTTCTTTGCGCAATCGGTATTTCGAATCAAAAGAAAGTTTCCAACGAAATACTTGACAACATCAATATCATAGCTACTATATTATTTTCTGTGTTTTTTGTATTGATTGATCTGATTAGTAACAAACAATTGGAAATCAGCAATGAAAATAACGATACCAGCGCAGAAAAAGATAAAGGAAACTTCGAAAACCTGAAATCTGAGACTATCAGTATTATAACAGTCAATATCATTTTATCCGCGATTTATTTGATCATCGCATTTGTTTTTCTATTTATCGATGTTAGCAACTTAGCAAATTTAGAGAGTGTGTGGTATATTCTCTCAGTAATAGTTTATTCTATTGTACTGATTATTGCGATTCATTTACTGTTAATTGCTAAACGGTTTAAATTGATTCTTGATAAAAAATAAATCAATTTCATTTTTATGAATTTTAACATATCCGGACCCGTCTTCGAATGAAGAAATATCCAGATCATCTTTGTTTTCGGTACGATTTCACAAATCACGTTAAGGTATGTATATTCAAATTCTATAACCAATGTGGGTTATGCGAGCGTAGATAACGTAAACGTCAAAACATCCACTGTGAAAATTCTACACAGTGGATGTTTTACGCTTACTTCGTTGTTTTGATTTTGACTCCCAATCGGCGATTTCTCTTGTGATTTCAAATCATCCTTATGAGAAGCAGCCTTTGTGGGCTCCCGACAAACGCTGTTTTACTGCGTTTGCCATGACAGCCACAAGGGCTGTCACTACAATGCTTGGGAAAGGGTTGGTTTCAATATCGAACGCCGCCGGAATCCGGCGGCGTTTCCCGATTCAAATCCGAAACATTTTTCGTGATGAGGTTTTTTGATGATAACTTTTCGTGCGCGGGACGCGGGAAATCATTGCGGAATTCTTGACATCCCGCGGTGATTTCGGTATAATGATATAGAAATAATTGACAAGATTAACGCTGTTTTAGCCGCGTTAACCAAATCGTGAGTTAAGCGCAGGCACAGTGCGGTGAGCCTGCGCTTTTTTCAGACAAAAAGCTGCCAGGGCAACGGAAAGAGGACAGACGAATGGATGAACGTCAGATTGTTTATTTTAGTATCGAAATATGGGGCGCGTTTTTCAGCCTGATTGCCGCTCTGACGATTTTGCTGACAAGACATTTTGACAAGTCCGGCTCGCGCAAGCTGATGCTCGCCATGCTCTGCTCGGCGGCGCTGATGATATGCGACGGCGCGTCCATCTATTTTCGCGGAGACCCTTCACCGGAGGCGGTGACCGTGGAACGCTGGTCAACATTTGCCGTGTATTTTCTCAGCTTTCTGATTATTCCGCTTTCGGCGCAGTATGTTTCTCAGATTATCTACAAGCGCTCCGGCGGTTTCAAGCTGTACTGGGAGCTGGTAGAATGGGGCATATTTATTGTCGGCGCGCTGGCGCTGATTGTCAACGCAATCTACCCGTTTATTTTCTTTATAGACGACGCGGGCAGCTATGTCAGAATGCCGTATTTCTTCTGGCTGCCGAGCCTGATTGGCTTCACGGGCATTATAACGACGCTTGCGGTTGCGCTGCAATACAGCAAATATATGCTGCCGATGGAAAGGGTGGCTGTCGTTTCCTTTCTGTTTTTGCCGATGGTAGGTATCATCATCAAGCTGTTTTATCCGCAAAGCCCCTTTGTTACCATCGCCATCGTTGTTTCCGCCATTATCCTGTTTGTTTCCTATGAAGCGAGCTATGTTCAGTTTCTGGTTGAACAGGAAAAGCAATTGAGCCGGGATAAGCTGAAGCTTGTCAACCATCAGATGCAGCCGCATTTTATCTTCAACACGCTGACGCTTATCCGGTATCAGTGCCTGACAGCGCCGAACGAAGCGGTGCAAACGGTATCCGAGTTTTCCAATTACCTGCGGGGTATCACCGATTATCTGACGGAGGAGGACTGCATTTCTGTGGAAGCGGAGCTCGATATTGTCAAAAACTACCTGCGCATACAGTCAAAGCGCTTTGGAGACAGCATCAAGGTGGAATACGACATTGAGGAAACGGAATTTGACGTACCGCCCTTTTCCATCCAGACCCTGGTGGAAAACGCCGTTCATCACGGCTTCAAAAGCGGACAGGGGAATAAAGGATACATTCGTGTATCCACTAAAAAGGACAAAAACAGGCGGATAGTGACCGTGGAAGACAACGGCGCAGGCTTTGATACCGGCGAGCTGAAAAAGAAAGGCTCTGTCGGCATCACGAACACAAGAAACAGAGTCGAGCTTATGTGCAACGGCGAGCTGACCATTTCAAGCGAGCCGGGAAAAGGCACGCGCGCCGTCATCACGATACCCGAATAGAATCATTCCGGAGTGGTGGAACATGAACATTTTGATAGCAGACGACGAAATGAGTATGCGGTATGATTTGAAATTAGCCGTTGAAAGAGTGGCTCCGTCGGACGAAAACACCTTCTTTTTTGCGCAGAACTACGAAACAGCCGTTGAGCAGATTCAAAACAACCCGATAAGCGTCGCGTTTCTGGATATCAATATGCCGGGGAAAAACGGGCTGGCGCTCGCGCAGGCAATCAAACGCCTGAACCCTGACGTCAACATCATCATGGTTACGGCGTACAGGGAATACGCACTGGACGCGCTTCGGCTTTATGTCAGCGCTTATCTGCTCAAGCCGGTTGACGACAACGAGCTCCGGGAAGCGCTCGACAACCTCCGCAAGCCGGTCGGCAACGCAAAAGACGCGGTGAAAAAACTAACGGTAAGGTGCTTCGGCAATTTTGAGGTGTATGCCGGAGAAAAGCCGGTTCGCTTTACACGGCAAAAGGGAAAAGAGCTGTTCGCGTACCTGGTGTGTCTGAGGGGAACCTCCGCCACCAGAGGAGAAATCTGCGCCAATCTTTTTGAGGAAAGCAACGAGAAGAAAGGCTTTGAGTATTTGAAAAAAGCCGTTCAGTCCCTCAAAAAGGATTTTTCCAAATATCAGCTGGAGGATGTTCTGGAGCATAGCCGCAACGCCTATTCTGTCAACACCGACCTGATACAATGTGATTATTACGATTTTCTGGAGCAAAAGCCGGAAGCGCGCAATCTGTACAGGGGCGAATTTCTCAGGCAGTACAGCTGGGCGGAAACCTATATTTATCATCTTGATCATTTCTGACCTGAATCCGTGAAGCTCCGGATACAAAACCTTAAAAAGGCAGAGAATAACGAAAAAACGTGAAAAATAACAAACACCTATATGGTGAAAGATAAACCTAATCGTAGGGGACGGCTGGGAAGCCGTCCCCTACGACTGTAGAAAAAGTCCAAATGTGATTTGTTCAGGACAACGTTTGACAAAGAGAAAGCCTTCCCCCGAGGGGAAGGTGGCACAATGCCTATTATCGTTTTTCCCGAAAACAAACGGTTTGAAACCGATGAACGTCGGTAAACAGCAAAGGTAAGCGGCATTGTGACGGATGAGGGCAAGCGAGCTTTTCCTCTATATGACGAAGCATACCACAAGGAATGCGCAGCCTGACAAGATGAAACGGAACACGCCCCCTTAATATCTGACAATCTGCGGCAGGACAGGTTCGCTTGCCCTCATCCGTCACGGCACCTCATCAATAGCAATAAAATCAACGCGTGGTTTGGTGCCGCGACACCTTCCCCTCGGGGGAAGGCTTCAAAATGGCATTATTTTTACCATCATCGAAAGACAAACGCTAGTTTTTCGACAAACTAAGGGGACGGCTGGGAAGCCGTCCCCCTACATAATGGGTGATAAATTATCATTTCAGTTTCACGGATTCAGGTATGAGTATGAATTCGGGCGATTATTCGATATTGAATATGTCTGTCAGACCTGTCATGTCA
>CAMVTS010000017.1 GCA_947170465.1 uncultured Clostridia bacterium | reverse complement strand
ATTCTCATGCCCAACATGGCGCCGATACACTTCCGTATTCTCAAGAACGTGTTCGTACACTACGGCTACAAGGCGGAGCTGCTCGAAACGACAGGTCCCGAAATCGCCCAGACCGGCTTGAAGTACGTCCACAACGACACGTGCTATCCGGCGCTGCTGGTGATTGGACAGTTTATCCACGCCCTGCAAAGCGGCAAATACGACGTGCACAAGACCGCCCTGATGATTACCCAGACCGGCGGCGGCTGCCGCGCGTCCAACTATATCTTCCTGCTGCGCAAGGCGCTGAAAAAGGCAGGCTTTGAATTTGTGCCGGTCATCTCGCTGTCCTTCGGCATGGAGCATAACCCCGGCTTCTCGCTGACGCTGCCGCTGATTCGCCGCTTTGTCGGCGGTCTGGTCTATGGCGACCAGCTCATGCTGCTCTCCAACCAGATTAAGCCCTACGAGGTCAACAAGGGCGAAACCATGGTGCTTGTCGAGACATGGAGCGAGCGGATTGCCAACATGCTCATTGAGGGCAAGGGCTACACACTGGAGGAGATTGACGAGAACCTGCACAAGCTGACAAAGGACTTCTCCAAGATTGAGGTCAACCGCGTGCCGAAGGTCAAAGTCGGCATTGTCGGTGAGATTTACGTTAAATATTCCAAGATGGCAAACAACGGTCTGGAGGATTTTCTCGCGGAACAGGACTGCGAGGTCTGCCTCCCCGGCTTGATGGGCTTTGCCTCCTTCAAGGTCGACAACCGCATTGAGGACTACAAGATGTTTGGCGGCAACCGGCTGAAATACAAATTCTGTCAGGCACTGCTCGACTACGTCACCAAGCTCGAAACGCTGATGATTGAAGCGGCTAAGCGGTTCAATTTTGTGCCGCCTCACCAGTACGCGCACACCAAGGAGCTTGTCAAGGGCGTTATCGGCTACGGCAGCAAAATGGGCGAAGGCTGGCTGCTGACCGCCGAAATGCTGGAGCTTGCCGAAACCGGCTACGAAAATATCGTCTGTACACAGCCGTTTGGCTGTCTGCCGAATCATATCAACGGCAAGGGCGCGATTCGCCGTATCAAGGAAATCAACCCCAACGCCAATATCGTCACGATTGACTACGACCCCGGCGCGCCGAAGGTCAACCAGGAAAACCGTATCAAGCTCATGCTCGCCGTCGGACGCGAGGAGCTGGAAAAGAAAATCGCCAACGAAACCCCCGAAGCATGAGCTCCGGGGGTTGGTTGTTTATCGGATAATGACGGAGGAATGAGGCGGCAGGGTGAGCTTGCCGTCTTTTAATTCAGCTTTGGCGTCCTTGGCGGTGATGAAATCCGCGACAATCTGCGGATTGCTCAGCTTGTCGGACTTGATTTCAAGGTTTTTGGTCTCCTCAGTGTCAAAGTTGTGGACAATCATCACGGTGCTGCCGTCGTTTTCGAGCGTGTAAGCGCCTACCCTGTCGTCGCCCACGTCAACCGGGTCAATGGACTTGGCGCGCTGGATTTCAGGATTCTGGAGCTTCGCCTTGATGATGCGGCGGTAGAAATTGAGCAGGCTGTCCTTGTCGGCAAGCTGCTGCTTGACGCCGCCGTACTTCGGCGCTTCAAAGGTATCGCCGAGGCTGTCAACAGAAATCTTCTGCATGTTTTCGCTGTCGAACACCATCGGTGTACGGAAATTCGCGTCTCCGGTCGGTGACGGCGCGGTCATGCCGATTTCCTCGCCGTAGTAGGTGAAGGAGTTGCCGGGGAACAGCATATAGACCGCCGCAGCAAACTTCTCGTAATCGAGTCCCTTGGATTCGAGGGCATTGCCGATACGCGTCTGGTCATGATTGGAAAGGAACATGGCGTTAATTTCGTCGGGATTCGCCTCGCGCATCTTCTTTTCATAGCTGCTCGCCTTGGAAACAAGCGCCTTGCCCTTCTGGGTATTGATGAACTCATTGATGGTGCCGGAATTTGCCGAGAACTTGAAGGCAAACTGGCTGTCAATGCCGCTCTGGTAGAGGTAGGAAATATCGGAATCGTCCGACCATGTCTCGCCGACGATGTAACATTCGGGCTTAATCCCGCGGCAGGTCTTGACGAACCAGCCGAGGAACTCCTTGCCGTCGGTCTCCTTGTTGGTGTAGTACTTGCAGGCGTCCAGACGGAAGCCGTCTACGCCCCTGTCGAGCCAGAACTTGGCAATTTTGGTAAACTCCTCGCGCGTCTCTTTGGAATTGAGGTTCCATTCGGGCATGTCAAGGGAGAAATTTGCTTCGCAAGCGTAGTCGCCGAGCGCAATCACCTGCGTATCAGGGCTGAAATAATCCTTTTTGTGGATTTCAAAGTACTTGGCGTTGCCGTCGAGCTTGCCGTCCGTCGCCTCAAACGCCGCCTGCGTAAATAGCGGATTGCGCGAGGAAATGTGGTTGAGCACCAAGTCAATAATCAGGTTGATACCCCTGTCATGACACGCCTTGACGAGCTTGTCAAAGTCGTCGAGCGTACCGAACGCCGGGTCGATGTCGTAGTAATTCTCGACGTCGTACTTGTGGTAGGACTTCGACGGCATAATCGGCGTCAGCCAGATACCGTCAATGCCAAGGTCGTCACCCTTGGTCGGGTCGCCGTCGTTGAGGTAATCGAGCTGAGAGATAATACCCTGCAAATCACCGGTGCCGTCGTTGTTGGAATCGCAGAAGGACTGGGTGAAAATTTCATAGTAGTTGCGGTACTTGTCGGTGGAAGCCTTGGTCTCGCGCTTGTCCATCACGTCGCCGCCGGAGCAGCCGGTGAGCACTGCCGAGCCGGCAAGCAAACCGCAAAGAAGCAGTGAAATAATTTTTTTCATGTTTATTCCTCTTGTTATGCCGCACTGCGACACTGTTTTCATGTAATAATAAGGGCGGCAGCCGTTGACTGCCGCCCAAATAGAGCAAATGCGAATGTGTGGGAAAATTAACCCTTTACGCCGCCGGCGGTAACGCCCTCTACATAGTATCTCTGCATGATAAGGAAGAGGGTGGTAATCGGAACGGCTACCAGTACAGAACCGGCAAGGAACTGCTTGTAGTACTGGTTGATGAACTCCGGGCTGACCATGGACTGCAGACCGATTGCAACGGTGTACAGGTCACGCGCGTCGCCCATGATAATCTTCGCCAGAATGAAGTCGCACCACGGACCGATGAAGGAGGTCAGTACGGTGTAAACAACGATAGGCTTAGACATCGGGAGAATGATTCTCCAGAAAATCTGATTCTTGGTCGCTCCGTCGATGGTAGCCGCCTCGTCAAGCGCACGCGGAATCGTATCGAAGAAGCCCTTTGAAATCTGGAAGCCCATACCGGCGCCGGAGCTGTAGCAGATAACCAGCGCAATCAGGTTCTGGTTCAGACCCATTGCTTTGAGCAGGTAGTAAATTGCGATCATGGTCATGAAGCCGGGGAACATACCGAGAATCATGGCAACGTTCATCAGCTTTTTACGGGCACCGAATCTCAGACGGCTGAAGGTATAAGCAACAGCGAGTACGGAGATGGTGGAAATAATGCAGCTGAAGATAGCAACTACGAGCGTGTTGAGGAACCAACGGGGGAAGTTGATAGCCGAGGAACCGCTGTTCTGGAAGAGCGCGATGTAGTTATCAAAGCCCCACTGGTGAGGAATCAGGTAAGGAACCGTTGTCATGGACTCCAGACGGAAGGAGTGCATGAGCAGGTAAACGAACGGAGAAATCCAGAGAAGGCCTAAAATGGCAAGAAGGACATAGATAATGGCATTCGCGATATGTCTTCTGAGTTTATAACTTTTTATCATGAGAACGCCTCCTCATCCTTCATAGACTTCGAGTTGTTGTAGATAATCAGCGACAGGGTTGCGCAGACGATAAATACCAGAATACCGATTGCCGCCGCCAGGCCGTAGTCCTGCGAGTTCATCGACAGGGTGAACAGCCAGGTAACTAGGATATCGGTTCGGCCCGCCTGATAGTAGTCCTGCGTGGTAGGACCGCCGCCGGTGAGCAGGTAGATTACGTTGAAGTTGTTGATGTTACCAACGAACTGGGTAATCAGCTGCGGAGTGGTTACGAAGATCATGTAAGGCAGGGTAATCGCGGTGAAGGTCTTGACAGGGCTTGCACCGTCGATACGCGCGGATTCATACAAATCTTCGGGGATATTCATCAGAATACCGGACATGGAAAGAATGGTATACGGAATACCAACCCAGATGTTGACGATAATAACCGTCGTTCTCGCCATCAGCGTCGAGCTGTTGAGGAACTGAATCTCAACGGGTCCTCCGCCGAACATCCTTGAGATGTCGGACAACAGTACGTTGAGCGCACCGTTGGTCTGGAGCATCTGGTTCATGAGAAGCAGGGATACGAACTGGGGAACAGCGATAGCGATAACGAACAGGGTTCTCCAGAGAGCCTTGAGCTTGATACCCTTCTTGTTGATCATCAGCGCGACAATCATACCAAGAATGTAGTTGGAGAAGGTTGCGAGAACTGCCCAGATAAGGGTCCAGCCGGTCAATTCAAGGAAGGTGGTCGCCTTCTTCGGGGTGTTAACCACGTCAAAGAGCGCCGCGAAGTTTTCCATTCCAACCCAGGTAAACAGCGTACCGGGCGGCATGTGCTGCTTGTCGTAGTTGGTGAACGCAATCAGAATCATGAAGATGAGCGGCAGGATGTTGAACACGCAAATCATCAGTACCGGGAAGGAAAGAAGCGTGATGTGATACTTGCCGTCGAGGAACTCTCTGACGTCCTGTCTGAGAGTTGTGGGCTTTTCACCGTTGGCTCTCATCACCTGATGCTTGTAAGCGTCCTTGATGTTGCTGATGTAGATGGCAAACACCACGATGGTGATGACGATTGTCAATACGGAATAAAGCAGAATCAGCATGGAGTTGTCGCCGGGAACTGTTTTCGGAATCAAGCCGACCTTTTCAACATGAGTCTCGACAGTACCGAGGCTGTTGAACTTGGAAATATACTGCCAGCCGAAGAAAACGATGTAGAGAATGTAGAGAACCTCCGCAAGGAAGTAAAGAATACCCTTGTAAATCTTGCCCTTGTGGAGATCGCCCACACCAAAGATCAAATATGATAATTTAGTTGCCCAGTCACCTTTCACGAAGGTGGTGCCGTAGTTCTTGAAGCCCTTGCCGATGCCGGTGAAGAGTTTTACAAAGAATCTGCCGATTGCTTTGAAAAATCTTCCGATTGCGCCCGGGATTGCCTTGAAAAACTTCTTGAACTTGTAGGCAAACCGCTGGAAAGGATTGAGCATTTTATATTCAACGAATGTCATATAAGCTCTCCTTATTATTGTTGAAAATCTCTCTTGTCTCTCTTATTACGGGTTACACCAAACTAATAATATTTTATTACGATTACGTTTTCCCCATAATAAAACATTATTCGTTTGGTGTAGATAACGCTGAGCCGGAGAACCGGCGGAGCGTCAGAAAACGTAAATCAGGGTGCTTCGGAGCGCCAAAGCGCCCCGAAGCGTATGAATTTTTCAGAATGAACTTAAATCGACCGGTTAAGCCTCGTCGCGGACGTTAGCGATGGTGTCCTTGAGGAGCTTGGTGAAGTAAGCGGCGTCGTCAGCCTTGGTCTCATCAGCGATGAGCTTGTTGCCGAGGTTGCCCATCGGGCTCCAGAAGGTAGGAGCGATGTTGACCTGCGGGCAAGCGTTCTGAGCCTGCTGAGCGATAGCCTGCAGAACAGGGCTGTCCTTAACAACGGGCTTCTCCTGTACAGCCTTGTTGGAGGGACCCCAGCCGAGCTTCTCAGCTCTCTGCTCCTGGCAGGTCTCGCCTGCGAGATAGTAAGCGAGAATCTGAGCGGATGCGGGGAACTTGGAGGAAGCGTTTACGCCGATGTACTTGTAACCGAACATGGAGATCATCTGCTTGTCAGTGCCGTCAACATTGATGGTAGGCAGCTTGGCAGCGCCGAACTTATCCTTCAGAGCGTCCTGGTCAGCGGTGGTGTTCCAGGAACCGTCAACGCCTGCGCCGAGAGTACCGGTGGAGAAACCGGAAGCGATCTGAGCAACGTCGAGAGAGGTGAAGGTGCCCTTGTACTCCTTCATGAGCTTGGAGAACGCCTGGAGAGTCTTGACAGCCTCAGCCTCGTCGTACTGGGTGAACTTCTGGGTTACGCCGTCTTCCTCAAGGCCGTCAATCTTGACGCCTGCGGTGAAGGCGAAGGTGCATGCATAGAAGCCGTCGCCGCAGTTGAAGATGAACTTCTTGCCTGCAGCCTTACAAGCAGCGAGGATGTCCTCGAGCTTAGCGGTCTTGTCCTCGGGAACGACGGTCTTGTCGTATACGAGATAGTAACCGTTGTCGTTGGTCTCGGGATAAGCGTAGAGCTTGCCGTTGAGCGTGCCGGCGGTGATGGTCTCGGGAGAGTTCATGTCGGTAACGGTCTTGGCGAAGGCAACCTCGGAGATGACCTTAGCGTCAACGAGCTTGTTGAGCTGGTCAGATGCAAAGCTGAATACGTCAGCCGCTACGGAAGCATCGTTCAGAAGCTGGGTACCTGCGTCGCCCTCGCCCTGTGCAATAACTTCAATCTTGGTGAAGGTCTTGTCGGGATAAGCCTTCTTGAACGCCTCAACCTGCTCTTTAACCAGAGAAACCGCCTTGTCGGGAGCCCAAACCTTCAGGGTGATGTTGTTCTCATCACCGAACAGGGAAGGATCAACCGTGTTGGCGTCCTTGGTCATTTCGTCGGTAGCGCCAGCGTCGGAGGAAGCCGCAGAGCTGTCACCGGACTTGCTTTCGGAAGCCTGGGAGCTTGAACCGCCGCCACCGCAGCCTGCGAAGGCAGTTGCGGTCATCATGCCTGCCAATAAAATGGCGAGAATCTTTTTCATTGGAATAGCCCTCTTTCAAAAAAATTTTTTAATATTGATGGAGCAAATTGCACAAATGACATTCTGCTTCACTAATTAAATAATATCAAAAAACGGAGCAAATTGCAACTACTTTTGTACTTTTTATCTAACTTGTTAAATTGAAGCTATTTTTTTGTATAATATTACCTGTTTTTTCTAAGCTTTTGCCTATTCTGATGAATTTTATGATTATTTTTTATGCAATATAACCGTTACCCTTTTGTAAAATCTGTGCAACCAAACAATTTCTTTTTGAAAAAAACAACCGATTTGTCAATAGAGTTGCCCACTGTTCGGGGGTGACCGAGAATTTTTTTCAGTTTTTTCGTGAATTTTCACTAATTGTACAAAAAGTCATTTTTCAAAGGCGGTTGTAATCGTCACGGGAAGTTGGTATAATGGGAATAGTTATTAGTTATCACTTACCACTATCCGGAGGATTACCATGAAACTATACGATTTATTACAGGACGTTTCCTACACCGCCCTCTCTCCCCTCGATCCCGACATCACCGATGTGATTTACGATTCGCGCAAGGTCACGCCGGGTACGGCGTTTGTCTGTCTGAAGGGCTACACCTCGGACGGCCACCAATACGCACAGTCCGCTGTGGAAAAGGGTGCGTCAGCGCTCGTCATCAGCGACGACCTCGGCTTTGAGGCGCCGGAAAACGTCGCGGTCATCAAGACAGACGACACGAGATTAGCGCTCGCGCTGATGAGCCGCCGTTACTTCGGCGTACCCGAGCAGGAGCTCATCACCGTTGCGATTACCGGCACCAAGGGCAAAACCACCACCGCCGCCATGATTGCGGAAATCTTCTCGCAGGCGGGCGTCATGACCGGCACTATCGGCACGCTGGGCATTGTTTACGGCGGCAACACCTACAAGACCGACAACACCACGCCGGAATCCTATGAGATTCAAAAGGCTATGCGCGGCATGATTGACGCCGGCTGCAAGGCGATGGTGATTGAAGCGTCGTCGATTGGCTTAAAGCACAGCCGTCTCGCCGGCATGACCTTTGACGCGGCGATTTTCACCAACTTCTCGGACGATCATATCGGCGGCGTCGAGCACAAGGACATGGCGGAGTACCTCTACTGCAAGAGCCTGCTCTTCCGTCAGTGCCGCAGGGCTGCCGCCAACTGCGACGACGGGAGCTGGCAGGCGATTACCAAGGATTTCAAGGGCGAGATGCTGACCTTCGGCTTCTCGGAAGCCGCGCAGCTCCGCGCCAAAAACGACCGTCTGCTCTCGGACAACGGCTATATCGGCGTTCATTTTGAGACAGAGGGCTTGAAAACGCTCTCGCCGGACGTCGGCGTTCCCGGCAAATTCAACGCCTACAACGCTTTGGCGGCAATCGCGGCGGCGAGCTTCTTTGATATTCCCGACAAGGCAATCCTCGACGGCTTGCGGATTGCTCACGTCAAGGGCAGAGTCGAACCGGTCAGGGTACCGGGTAACTATTCCCTGCTGATTGACTACGCGCACAACGCGCTCTCCATGGAAAACGTGCTCACCACACTCCGTCAGTACCACCCCAACCGCCTGATCACCCTCTTTGGCGCCGGCGGCAACCGTCCCAAGGTGCGCCGTTTTGAGATGGGAGAGGTCAGCGGTCGGCTCAGCGATTTGAGCGTGATTACCGAGGACAACTCGCGCTTTGAGGACGTGATGGACATTATCGCCGACATCGAGGTCGGTCTGCACAAAACGGACGGAAAATACGTCGTCGTGCCCAAGCGCAAGGAGGCAATCCGCTACTGCATGCTCAACGCGCAGGACGGCGATATCATCGTCCTCTGCGGCAAGGGTCATGAGGATTACCAGGAAATCAAGGGCGTGAAGTACCACATGGACGAGAGAGAATTGATTGCGGAAATCATTGAGGAAGAAAAGCTGGGTTAGTTGTCGGCTGGACAGGTCGGTTTATTGCAATCCGCAGATTCAATTTCATCTGAATATAAAAAACGTCAGCACTCCACGCTGACGTTTTAGTTTGTCGAAAAACTACCGTTTGTCTTTCAATGATGGTAAAATTTTATACCGTTTTGAAGCCTTCCCCCGAGGGGAAGGTGTCGCGGCACCAAAACAAGCGTTGATTTTATTGCTATTGATGAGGTGCCGTGACGGATGAGGGCAAGCGAACCTGTCCTGCCGCAGATTGTCAGATAATAAGTGCGTGTGTTCCGTTTCATCTTGTCATACTGCGTGTTCCTATTAGTATCAATCGTGATATAGAGGAAAAGTTCGCTTGCCCTCATCCGTCACAATGCCAATCTGCTTTGCTGTTTACCGACTTTCATCGGTTCCATACCATCTTATTTTGGAAAACCTGATAAAAGGCATTGTGCCACCTTCCCCTCGGGGGAAGGCTTTCTCTTTGTCAAACGTTGTCCTGAACAAATCACATTTGGACTTTTTCTACAGTCTGACGTCAGCACTTCACGCTGACGTTTTTTCATATCAAACTTTTCCTACTGATAACTAATGCCTCTCCTCACATCTTATGCAGGCTCAGGAGGATGCTCTTGATTTGGTAGAGCTGCTCGGACAAATCGACGTAGTAGTTATGCGGATTCTCGAAGCGCTTGACCTCGTCCCAGAGCTTATCGAGCTGGTCGGCGCAGTACACCTGAATCTCCTGAATGGAAGGACAGTCGTAGACGCACTCGCCGCTCTTGAACACCGGCACCAGCAGCTCCTTCGCGGTGAAGTTCGTGAGCGTCTTGGTTTTCCATGTGGCGTTCGGGTCGAAGATGGTGTGCGGCTTGGAGTCGTCCACAGTCTCGTCCCAGACGCAGAGCTCGTCGGCAAGCGCCTTGCCGCTCTCGTTGTCGTAATAGCGGTAGAGCTTCTTGAAATGCGGATTGGTAATCTTGGCGGTGTTTTCGCTGACCTTGATTTTCGGCTCAATTTCGCCGTTGCTCTTTTCGACCGCAACCAGCTTGTAAACGCCGCCGAACACCGGCGCTGAGGACGAAGTAATCAGCCTCTCGCCTACGCCGAAGGTGTCAATTTTCGCGCCCTGCATCATCAGGTCGCGGATGAGCTTTTCGTCGAGCGCGTTGGAAACCGTGATTTTACAGCCGGTCAGTCCGGCGTCGTCGAGCATTTTCCGCGCCTTTTTGGAGAGGTAGGAAATATCGCCGGAATCCAGACGGATGGCACATTCGCGGATATTTTTCTCGCGGAACACCTCGATCGCGTTGGGAATACCGCTGCGCAGGGTGTCGTAGGTATCGACCAACAATGTCGGATTTTTCGGATAGAGCTCGCAGTAGGTGCGGAAGGCTTCCAGCTCGCTGTCAAACATCTGCACCCAGGCGTGCGCCATGGTGCCGCCTGCCGGAACGCCGTAGAGCTGGTCGGTCAGCGTGCACGCTGTACCGGCACAGCCGCCGATATACGCGGCTCTCGCGCCGTCAACCGCGCCGGAAGCGCCCTGTGCGCGACGGGAGCCGAATTCGAGCACTGCCCTGCCCTGAGCGGCACGGACAATACGGTTCGCCTTGGTGGCAATCAAGCTCTGATGGTTGAGGGTGAGGAGCACGAAGGTCTCAATCAGCTGCGCCTCAATCGCCGGCGCGCGGACGGTGAGAATCGGCTCGTTCGGGAACACAGGCGTTCCCTCGGGAACGGCAAAAATATCGCCGGTAAAGCGGAATTCCCTGAGATAAGCGAGGAAGTCCTCGTCAAAAATGCCCTTGGAGCGCAGATAGTCAATATCCGCCTCCTCAAAGCGCAATTCCTTGATATAGTCAATGAACTGCTCCAGACCTGCGGCAATCGCAAAGCCGCCGTTGTCCGGCACCGAGCGGAAGAACACGTCAAAATAGACAGTGCGCTTGTAAAAGCCGTTTTTGAAATAGCCGTTGGACATGGTGAACTCATAGAAGTCGCAGAGCATCGCCATATTCTGATGTTTCATGTTGTGTCCCTCGCATTCATTTATACTTTTTCAGCAGCTCCGCCAAATCATAAGGCGTCTGCTGATAGACAAAGTAGTTCAGCCAGTTGGTGTAGAGCAGGGTGGCGTTGCTGCGCCAGACCATGGGCGGATTAAGCGACGCATCGTCGTCCGGAAAATAGTGACAGGGCAGCTTGGGATGAATCCCCTTGTTGACGTCGCGGTAATACTCGTTCGCCAGTGTCTCGCGGTCATACTCGGCGTGACCGGTAATAAAAAGCTGTCTGCCGGTCTTGCTGCTGATGATGGCAGGGCCTGCCTCGTCGCTGATGGCGAGAATTTCCAGTCCTAGCTGACGGCGCACATCCTCCTCGCGGACGGTCGTGTAGCGCGAATGGGGTATTTTGAAAGTGTCGTCAAAGCCGCGCATAAGCGGATGGAGCGGACTGAGCACACGGTGCTCATATATGCCGCTGAGCTTTTCGGGAAGCTGAAATTTCTTGATTCCGTAATGGTAATACAAGCCTGCCTGAGCGCCCCAGCAGATGTGGAAGGTGGAGTAGACGTTGCGCTTTGACCATTCCATAATCTCGCAAAGCTCATCCCAGTAATCGACCTCCTCGAATTCCAGCTGTTCCACCGGGGCGCCGGTGATAATCATGCCGTCAAAGGTCTGTTCTCTGACCTGCTCAAAGGTCTTGTAAAAGACGGTGAGGTGATGCGGCGAGGTATTTTTGGACTTGTGCGTCGCCATCTGCAGCAGCTCAATATCAATCTGAAGCGGCGTATTGCCCAGCAGACGGAGCAGCTGGGTTTCGGTGGTGATTTTGGTGGGCATGAGGTTGAGAATCAGGATTTTCAGCGGACGGATATCCTGCCTGAGTGCCACATCCTCCGGCATGACAAAAATATTCTCACTCTCCAGCACCTTGATCGCCGGCAGATGGCTTTGTACCTTGATAGGCATTTTGGTTTCACCTCTTTGTGGTTGATGATCTCATGTCGCGCATGTGACAATTCATTCCGCTTGCGGAAATTCATGTGTCAAGGACACAATTCATGCGCCATGCGCTATTCATTTCTAAACATAAAATATCACTCATTGTTTATTACAGAAATGAATCGCTGCTGTCGCAGCATGAATTTGCTCCGCAATGAATTGGCTGAGCCATGAATTTCGCTACGCGAATTAATACTGCTTTCCCCAGAACACCATGTGCTTTGCCGGCTTGCCGCAGCAGACGCAGGTGTCGGCGAGATGTTCCTCCTCAAAGGGGATGCAGCGGCTCTTGACACCGCCGGTTTCGTCCTTGAGCTGATCCTCGCATGCGCTGTCGCCGCACCACATTGCCTTGATGAAGCCGGGATGGTTCTTGGCGATGTCGAGGAACTCCTCGTGGGTTCTGGCGACAAAGGTCTTTTCAGCGGTATTCTTCGCCGCGCGGTCATACATATCCTGATGGATGGTGACCAGCAGCTTTTCAATATATTCGGTCAGTCCGTCGAGCGGCACGAACGCCTTTTCACGGGTGTCGCGGCGCACAACGACGCACTGGTTCTTCTCGATATCCTTCGGGCCGATTTCGACGCGGACAGGCACACCGCGCATTTCGTACTCGGCAAACTTCCAGCCGGGCGCGTGATCGGTATCGTCGAGCTTGACGCGGAACTTGGGCGCGAGCGCCTTTTTCAGCTCGTCAGCCTTTTCGAGCACGCCGGGCTTGTGGTGGGCGACAGGGATAATCACCACTTGGATTGGCGCGACCTTCGGCGGCAGCACCAAGCCGTCGTCGTCGCTGTGCACCATAATGAGCGCGCCAATCATACGGGTAGAAGCGCCCCATGAGGTCTGGTGCGGATAGTGCAGCTTGTTGTCCTTGCCGGTGTAGGTAATGCCAAAGCTCTTGGCAAAGCCGTCGCCGAAATAGTGAGAGGTGCCGCCCTGAAGCGCAACGCCGTTGTGCATCATCGGCTCGATGGTGTAGGTCGCCTCCGCGCCGGCAAACTTTTCCTTCTCGGTTTTCTGACCGACAACTGCCGGAATCGCAAGGGTTTCGGTGTAGAAATCGCGGTAAACATTCAGCATTCGCAGGGTTTCTTCCTTCGCCTCCTCGGCGGTGGCATGCATGGTGTGACCCTCCTGCCAGAGAAATTCGGAGGTGCGCAGGAAGGGACGGGTGGTCTTTTCCCAGCGGACAACCGAGCACCACTGGTTGTAGAGCTTGGGCAGGTCGCGGTAAGTATTGATAATCTTCTTGTAATGCTCACAGAACAGCGTCTCCGAGGTCGGACGGACAGCCAGTCGCTCGTTGAGCTTTTCCTCGCCGCCAATCGTCACCCACGCACATTCGGGCGCAAAACCCTCGACGTGGTCTTTCTCGCGCTGCAAAAGGCTTTCGGGAATGAACATCGGCATGTAGACGTTCTCGTGACCGGTCTCCTTGAAGCGGCGGTCAAGGTCAGCCTGCATGAGCTCCCAAATAGCGTAGCCGTTGGGGCGGATAACCATGCAGCCCTTTACGCCGGAATAGTCAACCATCTCCGCCTTTTTGACGATGTCGGTGTACCATTTCGCAAAGTCCTCGTCGCGGCTGGTAATCGCCTCGACCATTTTTTTATTTTCAGCCATTGTACTTTCCTCCGGTGGATTGATTTTTTCGTAACGTTTCTATTATACATCATTCAGGAGGAATAATCAAGGGCAGGATTTCGCCAAAACAGAAAAATGCAGGACAGCCTGCGCAGCTGTCCTGCAACCTCACGGTTCAGCGGTATGTCATTATCCTGTCGGCGTGCACCGGCAACACCTTATCCATCAGTCTTTCCAGACTTTTTCTCTCCGCTTCGGTGGTGCTGTCAAGGGTGGTAACGTAGATGGTGGTCGGACGGTAGGTCACGTCCACCTCGCAGCGTGAGTCCGTCACGCTCTCCAGCAGACGGAGCAGCCCTTCCGCGTTTCTGGCGCCGCCGTAGTCCTGACTGAGCGTCAGCTGGCGCTCACGGCGCCTTTCAACGGTCTCGTCGGTGTGGACAGCGCCGGTAAAGTGCTCGCGGCAATCCAGTCCGTAGCCTTCGGCGGTCTCGATGAACGCCTCGCGGAGCAGCTCGTCAAGCGCGTCATAAAGCCTGTCCAGCTCTTCGCCGTAGACCGTCAGCTCCATATCGAGCGCGTCGCCGTCGTCCAGGCGATAGAGCCCCAGCGGCTGGAGCTTCTGCTTCATGCTTTGGTACGCCGTCATGTCTGCATCGCCCCAATCGTCACGTCACCGGGCAGAAAGCAGGTGGAACCGCCGGCAACCATGTCGCTCATGGTCATCTCGTACTCGTAGTTGTCGATACAGCCGGTTTCCAGCAGGTGCTTGCCGAGCGCCGACAAACAAAACCTTCCGCCGATGGGAATGGAGTCGATATACTGCTCAAACGCACCGGTCAGCAGCACGGTCACGTCCTCCATGGTAAAGCCGATACGCGGCGTGACGTAGATTTCCAAATCCAGCCGCTGGGTGATGGCTTTTCCGGCGTCGATTCTCGCGCCGAGGCAGCCCTGCTCCGTCACCACGCGTCTGACCTCGGCGAGCACCTCGTCGGAGACAGCGCCGTTGCTTCCGTGGACAAAGACCTTGGCGGTGCCGTCGCCGCTGAAGCGGCTGACAACGCCTGCCTTGTCCACGCCGTCCACCGAGAGCGCCAGCTGACAATAGAAGCCGGCGTTCATGCCGTTTGGCGGCGCGAGCATGTTCTCGCGCAGCCGTTCGCGGAAGGCGGTGTCGTCCTCCTCATCCCTGCCGCCGCGGAAGGCGGCGGCGTTCGTGACGTGGCTGATTGCCGACGGCACGCTGACGAACACCGTCGCCATGCCGGTGAGGACGTTGCCGCTGTAGCCGCAAAGCTCCGCCTCGGCAGGCACCGTGACGGAATAATTCGCCGCCGGAAGCGACGTGTCCTCCGTAGTGACGAGCCTGACCGGAATCTCGGTGTCCGTCGCGACAACGGTGCCGGCGGGAATCGTCAGGGCGTAGCTCAGCGTATTGTCCACCGAAAAGGTCAGCGTGCCCTTCGCCTTTGCCGCGTGACGGCGCTCCATTCCGCGCTGACGCGCCAGGTAATCGAGGTATTCGCCGGAGGCAGTCTCGGCAAAGAACTGCCGTTTTGTCCACTCCAGCGCAGTCTGCATGTTGTATATCTCTCCGGCGAGCACGCGCAGCCGGACGGCAACGTCGCTCGCTTCATCTATTTCAAAGCCGCTTTCTTCCTGATAGCGGCGCTTCATTCTCTGAAAAATTTCCTCGTAGTTATCCGTAGGTACGCACCTCTCCTTCTCTGGTTTCATCGTCCACGGTCACGTCTACTTCAATCGCGTCCCCCATATCAAAGACCTCAACAGAGGTGCGCTCATAGGGAGCCAGCGCCTCATTGAGCAGGAGCGTGACGGACTGCTCCAAATCCCGGGTGTCCACGTCGTTGCGGCGGGCGCCGAGCGAGCGGTTGTAGATAAACGAGCCGCGGCGCACGGTCATGGCAATAATGGCGCGCTGAAACCGCGCGTCCAAATCGCCGAGCCGCACATAATTTCCTTTGCTGTCACGGACGGGAACGCCGTTTTCGAGCAGGACATCTGTCACACGACCAGCTCCCTTCCATTGACAAGCACCCTTCCGTCATTTTTGAGCACCAGCGAAGCGCCGCCCTTGGAGCGGAGCATGATTTCGCCTTCCTCCAAGCCGTCCGCGCTGCCGATAACGCCGAGACAGACCTCGCCGTCCTCCAAGGGGAGCACGACGGCGCTCTCACCCTCCGGCGGCAGGCTGAAAAAGCCATAGGGCGCGCAAAGACTGAGGTTTTTATGCTCACCGGCGGCGTCCACCGAAGCGCCGCCGCGGAAGTCGCCCCTGACAGCGCCGGGAGCGGTGAG
The DNA here is from genome assembly GCA_947170465.1 of uncultured Clostridia bacterium. Lineage (GTDB taxonomy): Bacteria > Bacillota > Clostridia > Oscillospirales > Acutalibacteraceae > Ruminococcoides. Next base: position 28,951 of record CAMVTS010000017.1, on the reverse strand, counting down.
CGAATGGTTGGTTATGTACCGCAGAAGCCACATCAGACATCATCCTTTCTCAAAATCACATCGGTGTACGCGCCCTGCTCCGAGAGCGAAAAGCGCACGCCGCTGACGCGCAGCCCTTCCCTGCCGTCAAAGGAAGCGCGCTTGCCGAGCGTCTGCACCTGCAAGCCCGGACAGCGCAGCCGGAGCTGATAGGCGGCACGGTTGGAGGCGCGGAGCATGCGCTGCGCGGTTTCGGGCGTAGCACTGCCGGAGACGGCGTTGACATAGCGGACGCGCCGGATAAAGGCGGCGTCCGGAGCGCTGTTGACGATACCGGCAGTATAGCCGTTCTCGCGGTTCAGGCGCAGGCGCACCGCCGAAATCAGCTTGTGACGGCGGCGGTACTCCTGCACCTCGGTACAGGCAACGCCCTTTTCGCCAAAGGCGACCTTCCCCTCAGGCGCATAGCCCCTGAGGTACGCCCGTCTGCCCTCAATGCGCGGCACCGTGCCATAACGGTTCATGCAGTAATTCGCCAACACCTGCCAGTGCGACATGCCCTTGTCAATGCGGAGCGTGCCGTAGTAGGGGTGGCGCTCCGCGTCGTACACCTCCACCCCGAAGGGGCGCAGATGGCGCTCAAACATCAGCGCCGACGACGGATTGGTATACATCAGCGGTTCGGCTTCATTGTCGAGCAGAGCGCCGGCAAGACTGCGCGCCGTGATGCGCGTGACGCGCCTTTCAGCGGTGAGGAAGGTTGCGATTTCGTCGGTCTGACCGTAGAAAATCGTCTCGCCGTCCTCCTGCACCGTGAGGTAATCCGCCTGAGAAAGCCTGTCCGCATAGGGAACGGTCAGCGAAAGGCTGTCCGCCGGCACGTCAAGCTCCATGCTCAGGCTCAGCGAGAGCAACCCATGCAGCTCCCCGCGCTTCTTGTCGGTGTAGGTCACCAGCACACTCAGCACAGCGCAATCACCGTCCCTTCCTCCACCACGTCGGGACGCCTCACCTGCGGATTGAGCCGGACAAGCGCGTCAATGGGCACATCGAATCGGTAGGAAATATCCCACAGGCTCTCCCCCTGCGTAACGACGCTCTGCGGCTTGTCCTCAGCCAGACCGCGCACCTCGCGGAAGCGAAAGCGGTAGGTCAGCACGTCCGGACCGGGCTGCGCGAGCAAGCTAAGGCTTTCAAACACCGCCATGACCGGCTTGAATCCGGGCAGCGAGAGCTCGCCTTCCCTGCCTCTGTGGAACAGCGACAGCAGGCGGTCAAACTGCTCCAGACAGTCCGCGCCGTAAAGCGCGCCTTCGCCGTCGATGACGACGTTCTTCCTGCCGGAATGCTGCACCACCTCCGGCGGCTGAACGGCAGTGAGCGTATGGACGTTTTCTTCGCTTTCAAAGCGAATCTGACGCGGATTGTGGTGCCAGACCACGCCGTCAAACCGCATGGCGACCAGCTTCATCGCTGCCTCACCTCGTCCTCCTCGTCAAGCGGACGGCAATAGCGCCGGCTCTCCTGCTCCAGCAGCTCGCTCAGGCGCTCCATCTCATTATCTGTCATGTTGCCAACTCCTTTCATCCGCTTCGATTGTCACGGCATATTCCACCACCGAGCGCGGCAGCACCTCGCATTTGATTTCGGTAACGCAGCAACCGCTGTAGCGCTCCGTGATACCCCTGTACCGCAGCTCCACGCTCTCCGGCGAAAAGCCGATGTCGGCATAGGGCTGACGGTTCAGGCGCAGCTTGATGATATAGACTGTGCGCGGCAGACGGGCGACCGGCTCGGGATTGAGGTACTCCTCTACCCTGACCGCCTCGGTATGGCTGCATGTCCCGGCGTACAGCACGCCGCCGAGGATTTCACCGTCAACGGCGACCGTCACCTCTCTGCCGTTCAAAAAATGCTCATTCATGCTCTCCCTCCCCGCACACGCAGAAATCCATGGAGAAGCTCAGACGGCGGAACACCACGCTGCTGTCGTTGTCAAACTCGATGGAGCCTGCGGCGATATCGGAGAGCAAGCCCTCCTCGTCCTCCTCGCGCAGGGCGTTCATCAGCGCGAACACACAGGCGGAAAGCCCTGCGCCGTTGCCGCCGACGGGCGCGTAAATGCGGATTTCGGCTTCGGCGCGGCACCGCTCGCCGCTGAGCGACGGCGTGAGACGCTCGCCGACAAACGCCTGTGACTGACGAGCGCTCGTCACGCCGACAACCGCCATGAATCCGCGAATCGGACGCTCCGCCTGCTCGCTGCCGTACGCTCGGATAAACCGGACGCCGTCAAGCGCGGTATGCCGCTTGAGACGGAGGACAAGCGCGTCGAGATAATCATAAATCCGGTTCATATTCATCCTCCCTGCAATCGCCGTAGGGCGTCAGGATTGCCCAGACGTAAACCGCCTTGTCGCGCACAAAATACGTCTCGCATCGTTTTACAATATATTTGCCGCCGACCGATTCTATGACAGAGCGGTTGGGCATAAGCGCGATGTCGGGCGTGCCGATAAAAAGGTACCTGTCGCGGCTCATCTGTCCCAGGCTGCGCATTTCGCCGCCGATATAAATCTGGCTGCGTCGGCGCAGCGGCTCCACAATGGCTCTGGCGCACTGGCGGCTGTCCTCGGCGGTAATCGCCACCTCGCCGCCCAGCCGGGCAATTGAGCTTGAAATCGCGCTGATAAGGCTCATTCCATCACAATCCTTTCAAAGTAAAACCCGCTGCCGGATTTGAGCAAATCCGAGGACTCCTCGCACAGCGACCTCCATAAAGCTTCTCCCTTTTCCTCCGCGCCGGCAGATGACGTGATGTGCACGTCACCTGCGGTGAAGGAGGAAATCTGTTCGCCGCCGCAGCGTGAGAACAGCCGGAAGGCGTAGGCGGCGGCAAGCGCTTCCAGGCGCTTCTGCTGTTCCTCATCGGGCGACGGGACAATACAGCGTGCGCTGACGGCGCGGCACGCGTCCTCAATCAACGGCTGCCACCGCGCAAGCTCGCTGATCTCGATACCCGAAAACAGCAGGAAACGCTCGTTCACTCCCTCAATGTTCATGCGCTCACCTCATCAGTCGGTGACGACTCTTGCCGCGTCGCGGAAGATTTTGGCAAAGCCTGCGGTGCAGGTGATGGCAGCGCGTTCGAGCTGGCGGTCGATGAGCTTGTCGTAGTCGGTCATCACACCGCCTGCCTGCACCATCTCAAGGGCGCAGTTCTTGTCCAGACCAATGATGGAGCCGTCCGGCATTTCGGGCGCGTGCAGGAGCTTTGCGCCGAGAGGCGTCGCCATATTGCCGGTGCCGTGGAAATTCAGACCGGCTTCCGCGTCGATAAACTGCGGCTGGAAAAGAATACGCTGAATCTCCTGGGTGGGTGCGAGAATGGTGTTGAGCTCATAGGGAGCCATGTTCGCCCAGAGCGCCACCAGGTCGGCGTAGATAATTCTGCCGGACTGTGCGGTCGCGTCGACGGGCGCGGCGTTGTTGTTACCGTCGCCGTTGACGAGCACGTCAATCGCGTCCTGCAGCTGGGCTCTCGCAATGTACGCGCCAATCTGATTGAGCGTCACGGTGAAGAGGTCAAGGCGCTGGAAGCGCAGCGCTTCATAGGAAGCAACCAGCATTCTGCCGCGCTTGTGCAGCTTGACCAGGTTTTCTCTGGTCTTGACGGCGGTCTGCGGAATCGCCGCGCCCTCGTTGACGACCTTGAGCTCCTTGTCGTCGCTTCCGGGCTCGGAAACAATGCTGCGGTAGTCCAGACCGTCGATATCCGTCACTGTCGCGACGAGGTTGGGCAGAATATCGGCGCGCTCCATGCCCTGACGGACGGCGCGGCTGATATACTCCGGAAACAGCGCCGCAGAATTGGAAGTCTGGAAGAACTTCTCCACGGTGTCGCTGCCTCTGCCGCTGACGCGGATGTCAAAGCGCTTAAGCTGTCTGGAAAACGCGTCCAGACCTTCGAGCGCCGTACCGGCGTAGTTCTCGGAAGGGTCGAGCTGTTCGAGCGCTGCGGTCAGACCGCCGCGGGTCTGGTACATACCCTTCTCAATGGTAATATTCTCAAATTTAGCCATAATAATACATACCTCCGAATCTTAAAGAATGATACCGGCGCTGCCGCTGTCAGAGTCGAGCACCAGATACTCTCTGCCGTTTTCGTTGATGGCGACCTTACCGGCGGCGTTCGCGGCGAGCTTCTGATAGCCCACCGGAATCAGGGCGGCGGTCTGCACGCGGATGTAACCGGCAAGCTGAACGGCGGCGTAGCCGTCTCTCACACCGGTGGTAATGCCGCAGAACGGTTCGCCGGCGCCGCAGGCGGCGACCCTGCCGTTTTCAATCATCTTGACCGGCTGTCCGGCGGCGGTCACGCTGGTGTCCGCCAGAAAGGTGGTCACGTTTTCGTTGAAGCCATTAAAATTTACTTTCATGTCAATCCCTCCGTCAAATCTGGAATGCGCCGTTCTTGCCGTCGGCGCTCTTGTTTTTCTCGCGGTACAGCTGAGGCGCCGCACCAATTTTGTCGGCGCGCTGTTTTTCAAACGCGCTGCGGAACTCTCTGAGCTGCGCAACCGTCATGCTTTTCATCACACTCTCCATTGTCTCGCGTGAGATGTCGGGCTGCACCGCCGCCGACAGCCGGAGCACGTCGGCGCTCAGGGTTTCACGGTAATACACGCCGTCCGCCGCGCTGTGGCGCAGCTTCTGCACGTATTCCTCAAGTTTGCGGCACTCCGCCGCAGTCAGGGTAACATCCCTGCCGCTGCCGAGCGCTTTCATCAAATCCTCCATGTTACGCTCCTTTCCAAACGACTTTGTCACGCCGGCGTTTTTCTGTGCCGGCACCGCGACAAAGCTCCATTCATACGCGTCGTAGGGTTCGCAGAGCTCGCCGCAGCACAGCTTGTCGCCGTAAGTCTCCCCTGTCTTGTGGGAGCAGCTGTGAAGCGGCTCTCCACACACGCTGCAGCGCACCTCCTTCACCGCACAGCCGACGCTGACCTCGCGGAGAATACCGCTGTCCAGCGCTTCAATCAATCCGGCGTTACTCTCGCTTCTGGGCAGGTAAGCCCTGGCGCGCAGCTGAAAATAATCATCGCCGGTGGCGGTGGTTTTGCCGGGCACGCTCTCTACCGCGCAGGAAATAATCCGCGCTGCCTGATTTTTTGCGCTGGGGTTGTGGTCAAATATGCCGGTCTTGCCGACAAAGAGCTTTTCCAGCGCAAAAAGCGACTCCACCGGAAAGCGTTCGCCGTCGCGGTCAACGTCGTTGTCGCAGAGCACGACCGGGAACACATACACCTCGTCCGCCTTCATCTCGCGGCGCGCGTAGCGGTTAATCATCCGCAGCTCCTCCTCGTTTGGCGTACTCAGTCCGACAGGCGCCGCCGCCGTCTTTTTCACCCGATTATCCTTCATTCTCATCCTCCCAACCGATTTCGCGCTCCAGCTTAGCCGCCTGCGCGTTGTTCAGGCGCGCCGTGGACATTTCCACCGCGTCCTGCAAGTTGATATCCTCCCACTCAATCCAAAACCGGTCGCGGCAGCCGCACAGCAGCAGATGTGTACGCACAATGCGCCGCAGCACCGGCTCCAGCACCGAGCGGTAATACTCCAGCTCGCTGGTGAGAATATCCGCCTGCTGTTCGCTCATGCGCTCGGTCGTCGACCACGAAAAGCCCAGCAAAAACGGCGGTATACCCAGCTTAGCGGTAATCTGCTCCAGAATGGCGCGCAGCGGCACCTCGCAGTCCGGCATCACGTTGTCCGCGCCGATGACGCGGATATTGACGTCGCCCAGCGACACAAAGTCACACACCGTATCGCTGCGCATCGCCTTGCGCCATTCCTCGGCAATCTGACGCGCGTTTTCCTCGGAAAACACGCCGCCGTCGGGATTGTAGGTGACGGCAAAGCGCACGTCGCCCACACGCTCCCAGTTGCTTTTGATGGAGTTGAAAATCCGCAGCAGAATCGAGCTGACGAACGGCAGTCCGCTGAGCAGCGAAACGCCGTGCACCGTGCCGGGCTGCTGATTGAGCAGCGAGACGAATACCAGCTCCGGATAGCTGACCGGCACGCTCTCTCCCGGCTCTCTGCGGCAAACAACCAGATTCATCGGCGAGCCGTCGGCGGCGATTTCCACATCGTCCAGACAGGCGTTGTAGAGTGCCCGGATACCGCAGTCCCGATAGTCGGGCAGCATTTCTCCGACCGCCTCGCCGTAGGTCAGCAGGCTGTCGAGGTAGCGCTCGGCAAAGCAGCGCAGCCCTCTGCCTGAGCCGTCCACCTGTACCTCGGCGGCGAAATTCCTCGCCAGGCGCTCACATTCGGCGCTGTCGGAATGAATCCGGAAGCCGCCCAGCAGCCTTATCAGCTTGCCGATTGCCGCGTCAATCGCCGGAACCGCCTCGCGCAGTGCGTCATACAGCTCGCGCTCTGCATGGCGCTGCGCCGGATAACGGCGGAGCTGCGACAGCAGACTGCCGGACGGATACCGGGCAACCGTCTGCACCGCGGGAACCGGCTTTTCGCCGCGCTTTTTTCTCCCAAACATCACGTTCCTCCTATCTACGGGCGGCAAACACCGGCAGGGTGCCGCCGCCCTTCATGCCCGTTGTCACAAAGTAGCGGATGTCGTCCATCGCGTGGTCGTTCTGCTTGACCGGCGTGTCCGCCCTTCGTTCGCTGTCCCAGCGATACAGCCCGAACTCGCGCCTTGCGTCAGCGCAGCTTTTGCAGATGCGGATACTGCCGTCGCGCAATGCCTGCGAGACTCTCCGAATACCGTCGACAACGTTGTTTTTCGCGGGAATGACGGTAAATTCGCCGTGGCGGCGAATCACCTCGATAAAGCTCGCGGCGCTGGGGTCAACGATGACCGACCGTATCCGCCGTTCCCCGGCAAGCGCGCGCAAGCCCTGGTAGTGCTCCTCGTCGGTACGCTGAGCACCCTCGGCGCGCGAATCGTAATAGTACTCGCACAGCCGGTACCAAACTTCCCCGTGCCTGCCCCACAGCCCGAAGGAAGCCGGGTTGACCGTGCCGTAGTCGCAGGAAATCACATAGTCCTCCAGCGGCTCATCCGGCTGTTCGCAGTACATCTCGCTGCTTGCCATGAAGGGATAGACAGCGCCGTGCACCGCCACCCATTTGCCCTGCACAAACCGTTCGTAGAATACGCCGGAATACAGACTTTCATAGCGCCTGCGCACCGTCTCTGAAAGGGAAGGATTGTCCTCCATCAGAAAGTGCAGGTAGAGCGCGTTTTTCTCGCTTCTTTTGCGAATCCATTCCGTGTGGAACCAGTGCTCGGGGTGCTCGGGATTACAGTTGAACCAGAACCGCGAACCGTCGACAGAGCACCGCGCGAGCGCCTGTTCCACAAAGGAGCGCGGCATGAGCGCCACCTCGTCAAAGAGAACGCCGGAGAGCGTCATGCCCTGAATCAGCGAAGCGGAAGACTCGTCCTTGCCGCCGAACAGATAGAAACGGCAGCGTTTGCCGCGGTAGCGGACCATCAGCAGATTCTGGCTGAGCTTTTCCTCGCAGACAAAGCCGAGCGACTGCAAAAGCGGCAGCACCGGCGTAATCATGTTGCGCCGCAGAGAGCGAATCGTCTTGCCGCAAATCGCAAAATCACCGCTGCCACCGAAGTAGGCGCTCCAGATGATGAACGACAGCGACATGCTGAAGGTCTTGCCGCTGCGGACAGCGCCGTCGCAAATCACCGCGTCATAGCGGCTGTCCGGCGACATCGGGTGCCACCAGCCCAGCACACGCAGCTGCTTTTTGGAAAACTCGCTAATCATCGCCGTCACATCCTGCGGCGCTCCTGCCTATCGCGTCGAACAGGCTGTCCGCCGAACCGGTTTCCAGACTGCGCGTTTCGAGCTTTTCGAGCGCCTTGAGCCGGTCGAAGAATTTAATCTCCATCGCGCCGTCCTTTGGGCGCTTGATTTCGGAGACCATGAATAAATCCATCTGACCGAGCGTCTGGCGCGTCGGGTTGTCCTCGAACAGCAGCGATACCGCGTCCGACACGTCGCCAAAGGCGAGTCGCTGATAGCCCGTGACCGCCAATCCGCCGAGAAGCCGGCTGCGCTGCGCTTGCAGGCGTTCCAGCTCCGCACAGATACAGTCGGCGCTCAGAAGCCGTTCGCCGTCTGTCTCCGGCTGGGAATAGCCGGCTTTTGCGGCGGCATACGCCGCGTCTCCTGTCCTGACAAAGCAAAGGCAGAACCGCCTCTCCCTTGCCGTGAGCTTGTTGTTGATAACCGTCACCTCCGTTTTGATGAAAGGCAAAACGCCTTTCATCTACCCCCCTCCAAAACGGAAAAAATTGCATATTTCTATGCAATTTCTGAGAAAAAGTTTTTAATTTTCTGTAGGGGAGCACCTCGTGGGCTCCCGGCAAACGCAGTAAAACTGCGTTTGCCATGACAGGGACGAGCCCTGTCACTACAATGTCAAGGAAACGTTCACTTATCACTTGCCACTTTCCCCTTCTTATGCTACAATAATGCCGGTGATTCGATGATTTGCAATTTATGTCCGCGCAGGTGCAACGCCTTGCGCACGGAAAACACAGGAAACGGCTTCTGCGGCATGGGAACGCTGCCGGTGGTGGCAAGGGTGGCGCCGCACTACGGCGAGGAGCCGTGTATCAGCGGCACAAAAGGCAGCGGCACGGTGTTCTTTTCCGGCTGCACGATGAAATGCGTGTTCTGTCAGAACTACGAAATTTCGGTCAAAAATAAAGGCACCGCGCTCACTCCGGAGGAGCTTGCACGGTGCTATGAAAAGCTGGAACAAAGCGGCGTTCACAATATCAACCTGGTGACAGCCGACCATTTTGCCGAAGCGGTGGCGGAGAGCCTGAAGCGCTACCGTCCGAAAATTCCGGTCGTCTACAACTGCGGCGGCTACGTTTCGTCCGAAACGCTGCGCCTGCTGGACGGACTGGTAGATGTGTACCTGCCGGACTTCAAGTACAGCGACGACGCCCTGGCGCTGCGGCTGTCTCACGCGCCGAATTACGTCCACACGGCGCTTGCCGCCATCAGGGAAATGCTCAGTCAGGTCGGTACGCCGCAGTACGACGGCGACGGCATGATGCAGAAGGGCGTAATTGTCCGTCACCTGATTCTGCCGGCGCATACACGCCAGAGCATTGAAGCGCTGGCGCTGCTGAATCAGCATTTCGGCGATGAAATCCTCGTCAGCCTGATGTGCCAGTACGTCCCCTGGGGCGAGGTCAGAAACGACCCGAAGCTCGGCAGAACCATCACGCGCCGGGAATACGACAAAGTAAAAGCCGCCCTCTTCCGCTTGGGAATGGACGGCTTTACACAGGATTTGTCGTCAGCGACGGCAGATTATATTCCGGACTGGGACTTTGAAAAATAGTGGTCAGTGGCTAGTGGCAAGTGGTTAGTTAATTGTGCGGATAGGCTTCATATTCAACACAGTACGTATGATAAAATCTGTAGGGGAGCCCCTCGCGGGCTCCCGGCATACGTTTGGCGTTCGTATAAGAAAGTTGGTATAATAGGATAGGTTCAGCTAATTGACAGGGACAAGCCCTGTCACTACAGTGTCAAGGAAACGTTTTGCTTCCTGCCCTGGGCGACCAATGGTCGCCCCTACTTATCACTTGCCACTTACCACTTATCACTTATCACTTATCACTTATCACTTATCACTTATCACTGACCTCTACCACCTCATACTTCTCCTTATCCGTCAGGGTCAGCTCTACGCCTGCGGTCACGTAGACCTTTCCGGTGTCATCTAATAAAATATAATCAAACGGCGGCAGGTCTTGCTGGGTTTTCCAGTATGCCTGCGCTTTTTCTGCGCCCATAACGAACAGCGCCGTGGAAAGCGCGTCGCAGTATAGCCCGTTGTCGCTGATGATGGAAACAGAGACAACACCGTTGTCGGCGGACATGCCGGTTTTGGGGTCGAGGATATGGCAATAGCGCTTGCCGTCCTGCTCGAAGTAGCGCTCATAGCTGCCGGAGGTAGCGACAATCTTGTCGTGCAGGCTGACGGTGGCAAAGTAGCCGCCGGTGCTGCCGGGGTCGCTGATGCCGACCTTCCAGTCGGAGCCGTCGGGCTTGGCGCCGACAGCCGCCACGGTGCCGCCGAGGTTGAGAATGGCGGACTTGACCTCGTTTTTTGCAAGAAGCGCCTTCGCCTTGTCGGCGGCGTAGCCCTTGGCGACAGCGCCGAGGTCGAGCTTCATCTTCTCCGGAATGTAGACGCGGTTGAAATTGAGGGCGATTTTGGTGTAGTCAACGTGCTGCAGCAGCTCGTCAATCGTCGCCTTGCCGGGAATGTGGAAATCGCGGCTGATGAAGCCCCATTCCTCGACCAGCGGATAGACCGACGGGTCAAGCGCGCCGTCCGTGCTCTGACAGACCTTGAGCGCGCCTTCGAGCACGCTAAAAACATCTGCGTCCTCGACAAAGCCGGACTGGTTCAGCTTGCCGACCTGACTGTCCGGCTCGTTGGCGTTGAAGAGCGCGTCAAGACGCAGGATTTCATCACGAACCGCTTCGGCGGTTTTTTTGTCGCCGTAAACCGAAAGCTGCATGAAGGTGTCCATGCACTCAAAGCTGAGCGTTTCGGGATTGACCGAGCAGCCGGAGAGCAGCAGGACGGACGCAAGCAGAAGGGAGAGTAATCGTTTCATCATATACCTCCGGAGTAGTGGTTAGTGGTAAGTGATTAGTGGTTAGTTAATTGTACATAGTTGCGCCTGCGGCGCAGTGGTAAGTGGTAAGTGGCAAGTGGTTAGTTGATTTGTAGGGGAGACCCTTGCGGTCTCCCGGCTTGCGTATGGCGTTCGTATACGAAAGCCGGTGTTGGAGGACAGGTTCTGCGTGATGACAGGGACAAGCCCTGTCACTACAGTGTACGGAAACGTTTTGCTTCCTGCCTCGGGTGACCACTAGCCACTAACCACTAGCCACTAGCCACTAGCCACTTACCACTTACCACTAATCACTAACCAAAAAAGGGTCCGGTCGCCCGAACCCTTTATTCATCGTCAATTCATTATGACTTCTTCCACGCGGCAGGAATGAAGAGCAGAATGACCGGAAACAGCTCCAGTCTGCCGGCGAGCATGTCGAAAATCAGGACGAACTTGGAAAGCGGCGTAAACATGGCGTAATTGCCGACAGGACCGACAGCGCCCAGACCGGGGCCGGTGTTGTTCAGCGTGGCGGCGATGGAGGTGAAGCAGGTGACAAAGCCCCTTCCCTCAATCGAAACAAGGGTAAAGCTGACGATAAACACCAAAATGTACACCACCAGATAGACCGTCGTGCTGCGCATGGTGTTGTGGTCAACCTTTTTGCCGTCCATCACCACAGCGCGGACGTTGCGCGGATGCACCAGCAGGAAGAACTCCTTTCTGGCTTCCTTGACCAGCAGGATAATACGCGAAATCTTGAAGCCGCCGCCGGTGCTGCCTGCCATGGCGCCGGTGAAGGTGATGAACAGAATCAAGGCGCGTGAGAGCATCGGCCAGTGGTTGACGTCGCCGATACCGAAGCCGGTGGTGGTAATAATCGACGAGGTGTAGAAGAAGCTCTGGTGGAAGGCGTCGTAGGCCGTGGGATAGAGCGACATGATGTTGAAGCCCATCACGACGGTGCAGAACACAATCAGACCGAGATAGACCCACAGCTCCGTCATGCGGAACGCCTGCCCGAATTTTTTGCCAATCAGCAGGATATAGAAGCTGAAATTGATGCCGAACAGCATCATAAAGACGGCGATGACCGTCTGGAAATAGTAGGTGTCGTAGGCGGCGATATTGGCGTTTCTCACGCCGAAGCCGCCGGTGCCGGCGGTGGCAAAGCTGGTGTTAATCGCGTCGAACACGTCCATGCCGCCGAAGAACAGCAGCAGGAATTCCGTCAGCGTCAGCCCGAAGTAAATGCCGTAGAGCAGCGCGGCGTAATCGCGCATTTTGGGCACCGCCTTGCCCACAATGGGTCCGGGGCTTTCGGCGCGCATGAGGTAGATATTCTGCTGACCGCCCAGCTTGGGAATCAGTGCCAGCAGGAACACGATAACGCCCATGCCGCCCAGCCAGTTCATCAGGCTGCGCCACATCAGCATGCCGTGGCTGAGCTGCTCAACCTCCACCAGAATCGTCGCGCCGGTGGTGGTAAAGCCGGAGACGGTCTCAAAGAGCGCGTCGACATAGTTGGGAATCTCGCGGCTGAGGAAGAACGGCATCGCGCCGACAAGAGAAAGCACAATCCAGCTCAGCGCCGTGGCGCAGAAGCCTGCCTTCTGATACAATACCATGTTTTTGGGCTTTCTGACCTTGACAGCCAGCACGCCCAGTCCGGCGCTGACAGCACCGGTAATCAGGAAATACAGTCCCTCGTTCTCACGGTAAATGACGGAGGTAATCGTGCACACCTGCATAGCGATACCCTCTACGATCAACACCCACCCGAGAATATAAACAATCAGTCTTTTATTCATACCAACCTCAACGCCTGCTCAGAATATCGTCCAGATCGCTCAAGCCCTTGTGCTTGGTAACCACGACCACGGAATCGTCCGCCATAATCACGTCGGAGCCGGTCGGAAGGATAATCTTGCCGCCTCTGGCGATACAGATAACCTGCAAATCGTTGCGCAGGCTGAGCTTGGAAAGCGGCGTGTTGAGCAGCCTGGAGCTGCTTCTGGCGCGGAATTCCAGCGCCTCTACCCTGTCGTTGCTGAGGCGGTAGAGCGTCTCGACGTTGCTGCCGAGCGAGTTCTGCATGGCGCGGATATAACGCGCGATATACTCGCCGGCGATGTGCTTCGGGTTAATTACGGTGTCCAGCCCAATCTGGCTGATAATCGAATCAAAATAGGCGTTGTTGACCTTGGTGATGATTTTCGCCTTGGAAATATTTTTGATGTACATGGAGATGAGGATATTCTCCTCGTCGTAATCCATCAGCGCGGCAACGCCGTCGGCGTGTTCAACGCCCTCGCTGTGGAGCAAGTCCTGATCCATGCAGTCGCCCTGGATAATCACCGCGTCATGGAGCATTTCGGCAAGCTCGTTGCAGCGCTCGGGATTGCGCTCGATAATCTTGACATTCGCGCCGGAACGCAGCAGCCGCTGCGCCAGATAAAAGGAAATCTTGCCGCCGCCGAGCAGGAAAATACTTCTGCCCTTGCCGACGGAGACGTTGATTTTTCTGAAAAACCGCACGGCGGATTCGGTACGGGCGACAATCGAGACGCGGTCGCCTGCCTGAATGACAAAATCGCCGTTCGGAATGTAAACCTCGCCGTCACGCTCAACGGTGCAGATACGCACGGTGCCCTTGAGGTTGTCGATTTTGCTGATAGCCTTGCCGTCAAGAGCGCCGCCGCGGTAAATCTCGAATTTGATTAAGTCGACCATGCCCTTGGAGAAGCTGTCAATCTCCAGCGCGCCGGAAAAGCGCAGCATACGGCTGATTTCAAGCGCCGCGGTCTGTTCGGGGTTGATGAACATGGACAGTCCCATCAAGTCCTTGACGCGGAACAGGTCGCCGGCGTATTCGGGATTGCGCACGCGCGCGATGGTGTTGTGAGCGCCGCACGCCTTCGCCATCAGGCAGGTGTAGAGGTTCACCTCATCACGCGCGGCCGCCGCGATAACCAAATCGGCATTGGAAGCGCCCGCTTCCTCCAGCGTCTCATAAATTGCGCCGTTGCCCTCGATTCCCAGCACGTCCAGCGAATCGGACAGACGCGTCACCGCGTCGCGGTTGATGTCTACTACAACGATTTCATGATCCTCGACAATGAGCTCGGTGGCAATCGCCGTGCCGACCTTGCCGCAGCCTACAATGATAATCTTCATAAGCACTCCGTAAAATGACAAAGGGAGACAAATCTCCCGATAGTTTTTATACAAGCATGATACACCTTTTGCAAGGAAAAATCAAGGGGGTAGTTGCGCCTGTGGCGCAGTTATCAGTTGTCAGTTGGACAGCGCGGTTAATTTGGAAAAATCGGATACAAGTTTGTACGTAGGATAGTATCTGTAGGGGAGCCCCTCGTTGAGGTGTTGTCCAAATCTTCGATTTGGGTAACAACACCCATGCGTTAGCTGGGCTCCCCGCTTGCCGCTTTGCTGCAATTCATGTGCATAAGCACCATTCATTACGCAATAAATTCATGTTGTGCCAAATGCAACCCCACATACGCCGTCACCGGCGACACGGAGGGCAAAACGCGGATTCCCAGCGCTTCAAACGCCTGTTTGCTCCGGTAGTCAAAGCCTTCCTCGCTGCCGGTGAGGAACACCGGAACGGACAATTGACGGCACTGCTTGCAGAACGCCTTCAAGTCCTCGCTGTCGGTGTTCAGCGTGCCGGAATGGTAGCCCTCCAGCAAGACCGCCTTGCAGCCCACAGGCTCCGGATAGACCATGCCGGGGTGCGCTCTCAGCCAGAGCACCCTGCCGTCGCCGGCAACGGAGGGCAGCGCCGGTTCATCATCGGAAAACGCAGGGTTCAGCGTTACCTGATGGTGCTCCACGGTCGCAAACCAGCCGTCGTGAACGGAGACAACGTCGTCGCTGTAGCTTTTTTGCAGCAGCACGCGCGTCGCCCGGTGAATCCGCAGCGGCTCGCCGGTGTTCTGATAGCTGACGAACACGCCCTTTTTGCCGCCGGAACGGATAAAGTCCACCGCGCCGGTGAAGTTTGAAAGTCCGTTGGAACGGCTGTCGGTCAGCGGATAATTCGCCGAGACCAGCACCACCGGCTTTTCGCAAAGGCCCAGCCGCAAGCCGAGATACGCCGCGGTATAGGGCAGCGTGTCTGTGCCGTGGGTGACAATCACGCCGTCAAAGCGGCTCCAATCATGTGATTTTATGCAGTTGTAAAGCCGTTCCCAATGCGCAGGCGAGAGCGTTTCACTGAGAATGAAATACGGCTGCGCGGTTTCAAAGGCAACGGCATTGTCGGTTTGTCGGTATAAATCCAGCAGCAGATACGAATTGCCGCCGTCCGGCGAGAGCACGCCGCCCGTCCGTGAACAGGCAATCGTGCCGCCGGTAAAAATTGTCAGAATCGTCATAGAATAGTGGTAAGTGGCTAGTGGTTAGTGATCAGTGAAAGAAAGGATAAGTCAAATTGATGAGCGAAACGTGATTGAAAAATCAACTTGTCACTTACCCCTTATCACTTATCACTCTCACTCCACATCAATATCATTCATTACCATACCGGTAATCATCTTCGGATAGAAATAGGTGGATTTCTGCGGCATTTTTTCTCCGGCAGCGGCAACGTCGCGGATTTCGGTGACGCGCGTGGGATTGAGGATAAAGGAACACTGGAACTCGCCCTTATCGACGCCCATAATCGCCTCCTCAAAGAACTTGGTGTAGGTCAGGTTAATCTGCTGCGCCATGTTCTCCTTGTCAATACCGAGAATCTTTTCCAGAATCAGCGTATGCAGCACACTGACGTCGAGCTGTTGGGAAGCGGCGCTCACGTCGGGCAGGGCGTGCGCCATGACCTTGAGGTCGCGCAGCACCAGGAGATACCACTCTCCCTTG
Source organism: uncultured Clostridia bacterium (assembly GCA_947170465.1). Taxonomy (GTDB): domain Bacteria; phylum Bacillota; class Clostridia; order Oscillospirales; family Acutalibacteraceae; genus Ruminococcoides. The sequence continues at coordinate 13,377 of CAMVTS010000017.1, read as the reverse complement.
CCGCAGTAGAAGCCGAACGCCTTTCTGCCGGCTTTGTACGCCTGCGCCAGCTGCTCGTTCATGTTCGAAACGCTGTCAAAAGCAGAAATCTCAAAATATTGTTCGCAGCCGTCGAGCACCTTATCCCTGTTAAAGCCTTCCAGACCGCGCACCAGACGGTGAGTCGGGAAAACCACCAGACCGGGGTGCTCCATGTCCATGAGGAACATCATCTGGTAATCCTGCGCGTCGCCTTCCTTGGAAATGCCGTTTTCGCGGCAGTAGTCGCGGTAATTCAGCGCGGTTTCGTAGCGGTGATGACCGTCCGCGATATAGAGCTTTCTGTCCGCGAAATCCGCCGTCAGCTTGGCAATCACGTCCCCGTCGGTTACAATCCACAGGCGGTGGGTTACGTTGTCGCTGTCGGTGAACTGCGCGTCAGGGTCGCCCTGAGAGCAGGTCTCCAGCGTTTGCTGGGTGGTGTGCGCCTCGTCCATGTAGAGCGCATAAATCTGACTGAAATTGCAGTTGGTTGCCTTCATCAGCTCAAAGCGGTCAGCCTTCGCCTTGGACAGCGTGAACTCATGCGGCAGAATCACGCCCTTGGAGAACGCCTCCACCTTCACGCGCGCAATCATGCCCTTGATGCTGCGGCGCTTGTTGTAGGCGTTGAATTCTTCCTCGTAGATATAAATCGCGGGTTTCTTCTCGTGAATCAGAATCCCCTTGTCACGCCAGAGGTCAAGAATCTCTCCGGCGGTCTTGTACACGTCCTCACCCTCGCGCGGCAACTCCAGACGAATCACATTGTAAGGATTCTCGTCGATGAACGCCAGGCGCTCCTTCTCGCTGATGATGTCATAGGGCGGACAGCACAGGGTGCTGATGCTGCCAGCCTTGCCGGTGTCATATCGCATTCCGCGAAACGCTTTGATTTCAGCCATAAATCTATTTCTCCTTTTTTTCTCGGTTATCTTTTAGTATAACATATTTCGACACCGCAAACAAGCGGATTTTCTCAAATCAGCAGTTGACAGGGAAATTTTTTTTTGGTATAATAAGCATTGCCTATAAAACAGTATATGCACCATTAGCTCAGTTGGTCAGAGCTACCGGCTCATAACCGGTTGGTCCGGGGTTCGAGTCCCTGATGGTGCACCAACCTGAACTTCCTGTTGAAATCTGAACCCCAGAGGTTTCGGACATCAACAGGAAGTTTTATTTTTGTCAGATTTTATGCGGCTATTCTGACAGCTCTTATGGAGTTTTTATTTGGACACAAAAACCAAAATCGCATAAAAACGAAATCGAAAAACGTAAAATGAATGAATCCGAACCCTTGTTTGTCCGGATTCTACTCGGCATTTTCCGCTTGTTTACTGAAGTATTCCGCTTCCTTCTGAGACGGAGTCTTGTATTTGTTCTTTGAGTGAGGACGCTCATCATTATAAAACCGAATATACTCCTCTACACCTTTTCTGAATTCTTTTTCAGAACGATATTTTGAACGATAAAGCTCCTCGCGCTTCATATTAGCAAAGAAGCTCTCCATTACAGAATTGTCGTATGGAATATGAGGTCTTGAAAAAGACTGCGTAACGCCAAGTTTTTTCAAATAATCCCGAAAGGTTTTTGAAGTGTAATTGCTCCCGTTATCGGTGTGAAAAATAAGGTTCCCATCAGGACGTCGTAATTCGTAAGCCAGCTTGAACGTGCTTTTCGTCAGCTGTGTGCTATTCTTGCTCCCTATCTTAAAGCCGATTACCTTTCTCGCATACAAATCAATGATAACACAAATATAATACTTCTTTTCGTTGTATCTGAAATAGGTGATATCGCTGACCCATACTTCGTTTGGACGCGTAGTATGAAACTGCTGATTAAGATAATTCTTATGTGGTCGCTTTTCCTTGTCATAGTCCTCCTTTGCACCTTCTCGAATACTGATAAGCCCCATGTCCTGCATGAGCTGCCTCACCATTCCCTCGCTCACACGTACACCACGAGACTTTAAAACAGCAGTTATTTTCGGCGACCCGAAAACCTGTCTGTTGTCATCAAATATTTCCTGTATTTGTTCCTGTAAAACCTCACGGCGCTGTGCGTACCACGAACTGCCTCTTTTATTGCGTTTAATATGATTGTAAAAAGTACCGCGCGGAACCATTAACGCGTCGCAGAGATTATGGATATTATACTCTCCATACAGCCGTTCCAATTTTTCCAGTCTAATCCTCGTCGGAATTTTTTCTACGTCAAATACTTTTTGCAAAATTTCAATTAGCGTTGACAATCGAATAATAGCCCGGTTCAAATCGTTGACGGTCTTTTTGGTAACCGGTTTTTTAGCTGATTCGCGATCGGCTTTTAGCCATCCGTAAATCGTACTCCGTGCAATACCTGTGGCTTCGGTTAACTCGGAAACAGGCTCTCCGTTGTTATAGCGGTTAATGATACTTGCTTTTGTTTCTTTGCTGATATGTTTCATATTTTATCAGACTCCTTTCGCAAGAAGAATGATAACATAAAATATCCTTAATGATAAACCGGGTTAATCTATATATCCATTTTGTAAGTCATTATCGCTTGACGAAAAATAAAAGTGCAAGTATAATATGAATGGTTGACGAAATTCTAATAATAAGGAAGGTGTGCTGATGATTTCGAAAGTGATAGCCGAAGCGACGGAATGTGATTTTAAGGTTGCTTTGGAAAAACGCAAGCCGAAAAGCTGGCTCAAAAGTGTAAGCGCGTTTGCGAACGGTATCGGCGGCACATTGTTCTTTGGGATTGACGATAACAAAACGATTGTCGGACTTGACGACGCTCAGGGTGACGCAGAGGCAATCAGCCGTTTGATTAAGGAGCGCATTACACCTGTTTCAAGCTTTGTGTTAACACCTGAGCTTGAAAATGACAAAACCATTCTTGTTTTGAGCGTTTCATCAGGGCGAAATACGCCGTACTACTACAAGGCGGACGGCATTGTTGAGATTTATTCACCCGGTGGTATGTATAAAGGTCAGGAAATTCAGAAACGCAATATTCTTGAAGTCGGTTCCATACGCCGCAATCCAATTATTGCAGATTTGTTTCACCGTATGAAATTCATGGAACGCCGTGGAAGCGGTTTGAAGAAGATTATCGACGAAACCGCGAAGCTGCCCGGATATACAGAAAAACTAAAGCCGGAGTTTCGTTCGACTCTGTCAGAATTTCATGTGATTATGAAGAATGTGAATTACATCGAGACCAAATCAAGCCTTACAAAAGATACTCCTCAAGAGAATATTTTTGATAAAATACTTGAATTTTGCGTTATTCCAAAAAGCAGAAAAGAAATCTGCGAGCATTTAGGCTATAAGAACCTTACCTATTTTTCACGTCATTTCTTAAAACCGTTAATTGACCAAGGTAAGCTAAAATTGACTATACCGGATAAGCCCAACAGCAAAATGCAAAAATATGTTTCCATATAGGAGCCTGCGATTTTATCTCAGTCAGTGACTTAGTCACTATCTTAGTCACTGACTGGCCAAGACAGTGACTAAGAAGAATTCTTTCGGTGGTTCAAGTCCCTGAAACAAATCCGCCGAAAAAAATCTTTTTTGTACGGATAGGACAGTAATGAAACAGAGGTACCCATAAAGGGTGCCTCTGTTTCATTATTCCTATGTTAACGCACCAGCAGGGACTCGAAGGCGAGCGATAAGAAAACGTGCTGGAGGGCGCTTTACATAAAGAAGGTGCGCCTCCGGCAGCTTTTGATGTTTTGATTATTGCGGTATAGCATTTTGCTATGCCGTTTTTTGTTGTCTGCGTTTTGCCATATTCTTCTGAAAACTTTTCTCAAAATCTTCAGGACTGAGAACATTAATAATCCCCACACCTTTGTAATAGATGTCAATCATTTGATAGCGCTTGCCATCCATATATCTCGGCGCGTGAACCTCGATTCTGTCAATCAGCTCATTTACAAGTTCAGCTGTAAGTTTTTCTGGTCTTGTTATCCTTTTCACCTTGTTAATGAACTTTTGCAGATTATCACTTTTATCTGTTTCAGTGTTGAGATAGTTTTCAAGATCAGGAATTTTCGCTTTTAGCTCTTGCTGTTCCGTCTCGTAGCGTTTGCTGAATGATTCAAAGCGTTCATCTGAAATCTTGCCGCAAACATTATCTTCGTAGATTTTTATTATCAGATTGTCAATTTCCTCTATACGCTTTTTTATTCGGTTTAACTCACGTTGTTTTGCAGCAAGCTCTTTGCGCTTTTCTTCAGTGTAGCAATCCATCTGCTTTCGTGCAAATTCCTTTTCATACGCTTGGATGTTCAAAAACACTCTCTGAATGTTCTCAAGGACAAGCTCCTTGACAGCCCGTTCTCTGATATAATGCGCAGTACAATTATCAGTATCAATCACATAGGAAGAACAAGTGAAATTTGCAGGATTATTTGTCTTGTGATATTCCGTATGATAGTATAACTTACGTTTGCAATCTGCGCAGAAGATCACTCCCGAAAATATACTCGTGATGCCTCGTCTTGTCGGTCTGCGTTTGTGTTTACGCAACTGTTGAACAATCGCAAAGGTTTCTCTGTCAATGATTGCAGGATGTGTGTTCTCAAAGATAGCCCACTCTTCCGTCGGATTTTTGATTATTTTCTTGTTTTTGAAAGACTTTGTTTTCGTTCGGAAGTTGATGGTATCTCCGCAATACTCCTGCCTTGAGAGGATATTGGAAACTGCTGCAGGGCTCCAGTTGTACGGCTTTGACGGTGACTTGCCTGATTGTCTACTTATACTGTACCAGTATTCCGTGGGAGTTAGAATCTTTTCAGATTTTAGCTGATTGGCAATCTGCGACGGTCCCATACCAGATACGCACATTTTGAATATACGCCCGACAATTTCGGCAGCCGGTTCATCTATGATCCATTCGTCTTTGTTGTCAGGGTTTTTCATATATCCAAACGGCGGATTGGTAGTCAGCGGTTTACCTGACTTACCTTTGCTTTGAAACACTCTGCGGACTTTATCGCTTGTATTCTTGGCGTGCCATTCATTGAATAAGTCCTGCATAGGTACAAGGTCGCTGATACCGTTCTTGGTGTCGATGTTATCCATGATGGCGATATAGCGAATGCCCATACGGTCAAATTCTTCTTCCATCAAGGCTCCGACCACCAAGCGATTACGTCCGAGGCGGGAATGGTCTTTGACGATCAGCGTTCCAATTTTGCCCTCCTCTCCGAGCTTCATAATCTCATTAAAGGCAGGGCGGTCAAAGTTTGTGCCTGACCAACCATCGTCTATAAACAAGCGAGTGTTCTTGAAGCCGTTATCGGCAGCATATTTTTGTAAAATTTCTGTTTGATTTTTGATTGAACCTGATACACCTTCATTCTCGTCATCACGGGAAAGTCGGCAGTATAGGGCGGTTATTTTGTCTTTATCTGACTGTTTACTCATTTTACTCCTTTCCACAGTCGGATATGTCTTTGTAGGATAATCATATTATAACATATCTAACCGCTAAATTCAACACTTTAAAGCGATAAATCATATATCTTTTGATGTGATTCTCTCAACCGTATCATAAACGGTTAAATCAGCATTTTCATTGAAGTTAGTACGGATAATGTAGGTTGTGTTATCAATCTCCTGCGTGTATTTTAACGGCTTGACGTACATACCTTTGCTATACCAAGCCATCCGTTCCTCCGGAGTCATCTTGTCAAGCTTGTCATATAGCTCGTCAAGCATATCGTCTAATTCAGTACGAATATTTAACTCGTTACCTAGATCGTCATAATATTTCATTAGTTCTCACTTTCTTTTTCTTATGATTGGGTTTAGGGTGTCCCTATCATTTTTACTGTTTTTGCTTAGCAGGAGTAAAAACAGTCTGCTTGTTCAGATGCAACATAGTTCTTCAAATTAGAAGAATAACTGTCAACACAGCCGTCACCTAAATTTGTCTTAAGGTTAGTTGCGGTTGTACAGCTCAATAATCCTTCTTCGGTTTGTCCGTCTAAAATTCACATCAATACCGCTACTGCAATACAGTTCAAAAGAATATTTATTGAGTAGTTTAGTAACTGTATTTGGCGGTGTGTTGGTGTCATTCATTTCGGTAAGTAAGTCAGTAGCTGTTCCCATCCAATAGTGCTTCCCGGCCATAAATGCTCTTAACCTTCCGAAAAAAGGATGATTCTCCGTAAGTTTCGGATACCCCTTGCGGTTGGCTTTGCCGAGTGTCATAGCAACAATTAGTTGTCCTTTAGTCATAAGTTCTTCCTTTCCGTCACTTATAACAGTGACTGTTTTGTGTTCGGTTTTCTATTATTTAAACACAACAAAAAGCCAAGTTATGATAAGGCTCGTTCTCATACGCAAAAGGGTATACTATCCCCTTGGTATTAGAAGCCTTATATAACTTGACTTTAAATTATTCTATCCTCTTTTTGATAATTTAAAGTGCTTGTTGTAGTGTAAGCAAGATAAATCCTTGCTTATTTAGCTCTTTAATATTACAGGATATTCAGTTGTGAGTGTACATTCTGTGTACAGTTTTAATTATATCCGGTGACGATTTAGTTGTCAATTAAAATCGTTCGACATATTGCGACGGCGAGATGATGTCACGACTTTACAAGCAGTGCGTTTTTACTCCTGCCCGTAAAAACACGCTTTTTAGGGACACCCTAAGACCTGCTCGCTTATAAAGATTTACTTGACAACAATAGAATGACAGGCTATAATAAAACAGATGATTTAAAACGATTGTTTTAGAAAGGAGATTGTTATGCCACCAAAAGCAAAATTCACAAAAAAAGAAATTATCGACGCAGGCTTGGCAATCCTGCGTGAGCGTGACATTTCTGCCGTTACTGCAAGAGAAATCGGCAATTACCTCGGCAGCTCGGCAAGACCGATATTCACGGTTTTTGAGAATATGAGCGAGGTGCTTGACGGAATTGAAAAAAAGGCGCGTGAAATCTATTCCGACTATGTTCAGCAAGGTTTACAGAAAAGCCCTGCCTTTAAGGGCGTTGGTCAGGCGTATATTCAGTTCGCAATCAGGGAGCCAAAGCTGTTTGAGCTTTTGTTTATGCGAAAGCTGTCAGGAGATATTGGCGTTAATAAAATACTTCCCGAAATTGATGACAACTATCCTGTTATTTTAAAATCAATTACAGATGAATATCCTGTTTCGACAGACGACGCCGTTGTCTTGTACCGTCACCTGTGGATCTATTCTCACGGTATTGCTACTCTCTGCGCCACTTCAATGTGCCGCTTTACGGGAGAAGAAATCGGCAATATGCTGACGGATGTGTTCAAATCACTGTTAATGGATAAGCTGAAAGGGAAATCAAAATGATAGAGATAAAAGACCTTACAAAGTATTACGGCAAAGGCGAAAGCCGCTTTAAGGCGCTGGACGGAGTTTCCGTTCGCATTGAGGACGGCGAGTTTATTGTCATTCTCGGTGCTTCGGGTTCGGGAAAATCTACATTCCTCAATGTTATTTCGGGCTTGGAACCTTCGGACGGCGGAACTGTTGACTATGACAGCCGACAGCTTGACAAGTTGAGCGAAAAGGAGCTGACAAAATTCCGCCGCGACAACACCGCGTATATTTTTCAGCAGTATTACTTACTTCCTCATCTGAACGTGGAAAAGAATGTCAGGATGGGCGCTGACCTTGACAATAATAAAGATTACCTAAAATTTATTGAAGCAGTCGGCTTATCCGAAAAGCGAAAAAAATTTCCCGCCGAACTCAGCGGCGGCGAGCAACAGCGTGTCGCCATAGCAAGGGCGCTTGCAAAGAATCCGAAAGTGCTTTTTCTTGACGAACCGACAGGTGCGCTGGACGAAAAAACAGGCAGACAGGTGCTCGATTACATCATCAAGCTGCAACAGGAGCAGGGCTTTACGATGATAATGGTGACGCACAACGGCAATATAGCCGAAACTGCCGACAGAATCATTAAGATGAACAGCGGCAAAATCGTCAGCGTTACCGAAAACTCCGCCTAAAAGACAGCCTATGAGATTGGATGGTGACGGTATGATAGTCAGTATAAAGGACATCGTAAAGCTGTTTGGTATTTCCATTATGACCTGCTGTGCCGTTACCGTTTGCAATCTGTTTTTAAACTATTATTTAGATTTAACTGCAATAGCTGATTTAAATGACAACCCTTATTCGCAGATGTTCTATGACGCACAAATCATGACGGCAAAGGTCGTTTGCGCCGTCAGCGGCGGCTGTTTGGCGATTACTACCGTTGTGATGCTGTTCTTTTACATCAAGCATTACATTGACAGCCACTCAAAGGAGATTGGAATATTAAAGGCTCTTGGTTATTCTGATTTCAAAATTGCCAAAGGATTCTCTGTATTCGGGTTGAGCGTATTTATCGGTTGTATGATAGGTTATCTGCTGTCTTTCGTGTTAATGCCGCAGTTCTATGAACTGCAAAACGAAGATGGCTACTTGCTGGAGCTTTCTATTCATTTTCATTGGATATTATTCGTCCTGTTGGTGATACTTCCGACGGTAGTTTTCGCTGTGATTGCAGTATGCAACAGTCTGTTAAAGCTCCGTCAGCCTTGCGTCAACCTATTGAAAGGCATTGTGAAAGCGAGAGGTAAAAGTAAAAACATAAGAGATAAAAAGACCTTTGTTGCCGAAATGAGAAGCTCGGTACTAAGAAGCCGCAAAACGCTGGTGTTCTTCATCGCCTTTTCCTCGTTCTGCTTCTCTGCTATGATACAAATGTCGGCAAGCATGAAGGATTTGTCAAGTGAAATGATGGGCTTGATGATATTGATTATCGGCATTGTTCTGGCTTTTACGACGCTCTATATCGCCGTGACTACCGTCATCCGCTCCAACCAAAAAAATATCGCCATGATGCGTGTGTTCGGCTATGACAGCGCGGATTGCAAGCGCTCTGTCCTCGACGGCTACCGCCCTGCGGCATACATCGGATTTGTCATCGGTTCTGTGTATCAGTATGCTCTGTTGAGAATCATGGTCGATATCGTTTTTGCAGGTGTTGAGGGCGTTCCCGAATATGAATTTGACTTCCCTGTGTGCTTTATCACGCTTGCTGTCTTTATTGTTGTATATGAGGGCATTATGTTTGCTTACGGTCAGTCGATGAAAAGAATACCGCTAAAACAGATAATGAGCGAATAAGAAAATATTGTAAATATAGTTGTAAATAATCATTTTTTCTTAGCATTTCAAATTATTAAAATTTGGTAGATACTTTAACTACCTCAATTCTGCTGGAGAGTTTTATAAACGTATAATTGGGCGAAGATGATTTAGTCATCTTCGCCCAATTTATTGATCTATAGTTACTTCAATTAATTATCTCGTAGTATAACGTTATAATGCTTAGAATATGAAGCGGTGAATAATTACAAAGTCTAAGTATTATGTATTTTTCTAACAACTTAAAATGCATAACTGCAATTATTAGACTTCAATATTAAAAAAACGAGATACTAGAGCATATTTTGTTTGGCCTATATTAAGCTATTCACAGATTTGTATACAAAAATTTGTTAATAATTAACAAATTGAAAAAGGGAATTTTGGAGTGTCAGTTATTGTCATTTTTTAGTAAGACATGTTAGAATATATTTATATAATAACAGTTAGGAGCGAATTAAATATGTATTTATTAGTATTTATTGCGGGTGCGTGGGGAACAACAAACGGAGGTATTAATTCCTTGAATTATGATTTAGCAAGAGCTTGTGCTGACTATGTGCATGATAAAGAAAATATAAAAATTTGCTGTGTAATTCCTGGTTTAAACGAATCTGATTTGGATGAAATTGAAGACGCGGGAATCATTCCAATTACGATGAGTCACAATGTATTTAAAGCTTCAGAAAAAGAGATTGTTAAATTTATTCACCAAGAAATCGCCGAAAAACCTAAATTAAGGCATTATTACCCTCAGCACTGCAATGTGATTTGTGTTGGACATGATATTTATTCAGGTAAAATTTCTTTTGCACTCGCAAAAAAAAGCAGTGGAAAAAACATTGTTTTTCACCATATGGATTATGAATCTTACTATTTGTTTAAGAATAAAGACTCTATTATGTATAAACAAAAAATTATACAGCAAAAAAACGTTTTAAAAAAAGCTGATTTAGTATTTGCTGTCGGGCCTAAACTGTACGCGTCTGCAGCAGATAAAGTTACTAGAAAAAAAGTCGAAATTTTTTATCCGGGTTTATCTGATTTTAAGCCAGTCAAAGAGTTAAAAATTAGATTCCGTCCACTTGTTTTTGGACGAGTTGAGAAAAGCAATGTGCGTGTTAAGCAAACAGAGTTAGCAATTTCTGCTTTTGCAAAAGCAATTTCTATGGATAGTGAAATCGCAATTATCGGAAACGATCCTATGCTCACTGTGGTTGGTTATGATATTTCTGACCCTCATTCTCTGGAGGACGAAGTTAATAGATTACAAATAATATCATCAGACCTTGCTGGAAGGCTTTGTAATGTTGTACCAATGCCATTTGTTTCCAATAGAAAAGATCTTGAAGAATTAATTACCAATGCATCTGTTGTAATGATGCTATCATTTCATGAAGGCTTTGGATTAGTAGGTCTGGAAGCCATTGCTGCTGGAGTTCCTCTTATAATATCTGAGAATACAGGATTGTATCAGTTTTTAGTTGAACAAAAGCTAAATGATTTTGTATATCATTTGGAAATTAAAGGCTCGACAAATGAAGAAGGATATTGCCAAGAGGATTTAGAGGGGGTTTCGCAAGCTCTTCGTACTATAAGGAATAAAGAATCGTATTACAAGGAAAGGGCGCTTTATCTTCGTAATGCTCTATCTAATCATACCTGGATAGATGCAGCGAAGGGTTTTATAGATGTGATTAGAAACCAATATTCTGATGAAGATGACAACCACGAGATCTTTTTTCGCCCAGAGCAATTAACTAGACTGCAATCTGCTATTGCCAACCGTTCATACTCATCAATAACTCACGAAGTTATAAAAAACAATAAAAAAATCTATTATGTAACTGGAAAATGTGCACTAGCCTCAATATATATGATGCTCCTCAAAAACTTCACAGATTACGCAATACGTATTTACGATATTAATTCTGAAACAAACAATGACAAGGTATGTTCAGAATTTCTAAATGACTGTTATTCATTTTTTAGTATGCCAAAGGACAACAATGGTCCTGGATTTAAATATTTACTATGCGAACGCCTCGACAAAACCATTATAATTCTTAATAATTTTGAGCCGGAAATGGCGGAAAAGTTTTTTGAAATATTTAGTATTCTTTCTAATTCCGAACATGATTTTTTTGTCTATTTAGTAATGGAAAAAGATGCCTTATTATCAGTTGATGTTTATAATTACGAGAATTGCTCTAATATGGCAAGTTACGAACAACAAAACTATAAGTATTCATCGATACCTGAAGAGATATCTGAAGAGACAAAGGTACTATACAAAGCACTTTGCTTTAGAAAAAAGAAGGAATACAGTAAAAAACTTATTAATTTTATTTGTAAAGAAACGAATAAATATTATATAGATGAAAAAAACTCTTCATATTTTTTTGATAATTTAAACTATGAAGAAAAATTGATACAATTTGGTTTGATAGAGGAATATTCTATTTCTTACTATCAGAACAATAGTAAATACATAAAGGCATTTGAAAAGTGGGAGACAAACGATATAGCTTATTTATTTGTTATTTATTCCATGGGAAAGTACTATGCAAGAAACTATAGTATTAGTAAAAACCGTTCTCCGCAAATCGAGAATGCCTATTTTAGCTGTAAGTGTTTTGAATATTGTCTAGGTTTAAATTCTTCAATTCAAGATAGTATAAAACAAGATTATGAGAGAATTATATTTGAAATGAGAAAAAATGCTATGGATTATTCGGATTATGGACGATATATCTCAGTTATTCAAAACTATTTGGATAAAAATGTTACCCCAAAGGATCCTTGGATTTGGTATATTTTCTATCACTGTAAATCAATATATGAACCTAGTTTAAATTCTTTAAACGATTTAAAAGCGATATTAAATACTAAAATTCCCAAGTATATAGAGTCATTAATAACAAAAGAAGAACTTATCATGCAATTAAAAAGGATTTGTGTTGAATTAGAAAGCGAGTTAGAAATAGACGACTCGTTTGATAGTTTTATCGAATTAGTAAAAAACACTTCTAAGGAAGTCAAAAAAACTACAACTTGGTCACAATGTCTATCCACTATAATAACAATAAGTATATCGCAAAAAAAATATGATGTTGCAGAGTTTTTTTTGAAAAAGTATAAAGAGAGAATTTCTATATATAACCTCTATCCGAGTGTAATTAGCACAGCTTTAGAAGCGGAATTGATTCTTTCAAAGAATAATATAACAGATAAAAAAGAACAAATAATAAGAATTATTCCTCAAATAAAAAAAGCATACAACATTTCTAAGAATAAATTGAGAGATTATCGCGCTCAGGGATGGACGCTCGGTCTGATGGGCGAATGTCAATTGAAAGTTGGTGATAATAGTGGTGAACGAAAAATTGTGAATGCCATAAAAACAAAAAAGAATACTGGTGAAAAAACAAAGACGTATAGAAACTGGTTAAAAAGAATATCCGTTTATCACTTACAGAATAATACGAAAACATTAGTGGGAGAAGAATTGGAAAGAATAACTTTATAATTAATTACATATTTCTTTCTAATTTTAACTTTCCACTGCTTAACAATGCAGTTAAAATTCTCTAAACGAAGGAAAAATAAACAGGCGAAGATGAAACAAATCACCTTCGCCTGTAGCTTTTATTTATATATTAATTCGCTGTTTATTATTTCTATTGCTCGATTACAGATATTATTCATACGACCAACCCATGACATTTGATTTTCCATTTTGAGATGTTCCGTCACGCCTTCTTTTTTGGCAAGCTGATTAACGAGCTTTTCAAACATTTCTGCTGCTTCTCTATCAATATCTGCGAGATAGGCAGCAAGTGTACCACTTGTCAAAAAATTAAAATAGCGGATTTTATGATACTGCTTGATATAACGTTCGTGCCGTCTGCCCCAGAACCCAATTTCGACTTTCGGCTGTTCGGGCAATTTCAAGTCGGGTAATAGATAGTCGCCCTGCTGCGTATAAGTGATTTCGTTTTTCATTTGTAAAACCTCCGTTAAGATTTGAATTATTATCCTACAAATTTAAAAATCCGACTGATTTACAAAAGCATTTGTTTGACCTTCTTTATCGAAAAGGTCTTGGGGGCACGTTTTTAGACCTGCAAACAAAAGTCAAGTAGTAAAGCTAAAAAATGC
>CAMVTS010000016.1 GCA_947170465.1 uncultured Clostridia bacterium | reverse complement strand
TGTAATAATTATGCAAGAAACGGAAGAAGCGAGTGTAGTGCCCACAATATAGAAGGTGTCACTTCGGCTAGCGACATCAACGTCTTGATAGACAGCGTTGATGACTTCGAACTCATAACTGATGTTTATGAGGGCGATTATGACGAGATCGGCAGATATTTCATCAACAACTCTGATGATTATGACTTGTCTGAGGAGTTGGAGGAATTTTTCAACTTCGACCAATTCGGAGAATATATCGCGGATGAGCATTCAGGTCAATTCGTATCAGGTGGTTTTATCTACTATACAGGTTATACCGGACTGGATGAGATCCTCGATCAGCTTGATACCGTCGATAGTTCTATGAGAATGGGAGGAATGTAATGGCTGTTCTGTTCTCAAAAGTGACACTGACTGCCGATAACGGCAATTCAACGCAGCTTCTGTGCTGCGGGATCCCCACAAACAACTATGACTTGGAGGATTGGCTGATTTATCAGAAGTTTATCTGCGATAACATCGACTGCCGTGAAATCAAAGCAGAAGTTGAGTCCTTCCTCTATGGAGAGGGCGAAGTGTTCACGGCAAACGAGTATGAGGTTGCGGCCTACACAGGACGAGGGGAAGGATTCCTCACGCATCCCGATGTGCATCCGCACGGCAGTTCGGAATTTACAATCTATACTCCAATAATTAGGAATGAGGTGAAATTATGCTGATTACAGCAGTTATAAATAACCGTGGCAATACTCTTGTGGTAGATATGCCGCGCGACAGAATGGATCTTGATACCAAGCTAAATTCCATTGGGCAAAAGTTATCCCACAATACTTTCATAACAGAAGATCCCGACAGCGATGTTACAGTTAAGCTGTCAGCCGACAGCGACATTGGTGTACACATGATCAAGCTGTTCAATGACAGTCATACACTGAGAGATGTCAATAATCTCGCAAATGCAGTGATGAACGCTCCCGATGAAGTCAAAGAGGCGTTAGAATCGGATATCCTTAACGATCAGTACTCTACGCCCGATGAACTGATCAAGGATGTCAAAAAGCAGACTTTTGAAGCCGGACAATATACCGAAACATTCTACTTTCCGCTTGTTGGTATGCTTGAAGATGAAGAATATGATGACGAGTACGAGGTGGGAAATCCCTTCCTCATGGATTATAAATGGGATATCCGCGAACTCGTGGAAAAAGAGCAGGACGCCGATTTGGGTGATATGAAGGATTACTTCTACGATGACGATAACGCCCAGGCAAAAATGGTAACCGCCAGATGGGATGTCGCTGAGATGAACGGCAGACTCTTCGGCAAAGTCGACTTCAAACTCCGTGAGCCTTTCACGGCAGAAGAAAAGGAAAAGGTCAGAGAATGGGTGCGCGGTCAAAATTCGGACGGCTTTGGAGAAGGGCTTGAACAGAGACCTATCGAAACCGAGGACGGCGACCTTTATGTATCCATGTGGAATTCCGGCGATGATTACTTTATCTACGATGAGAATGAGATGAACGAATATCTTTCTCAACAGCAGAACGGAGGAATGAAACTGTGAAATTCGAAAAGCTCTATGCTTGGCTGAAAGATTCTGACTCAAATCTCACTTTTGTGCGTGATTATGACCGTCAGGAAAACTTCATGAAAGTTTCTTTCAGTAAGAAAATTGACCTGATTTATCATCAAAGAGTGATTGACGCGCATGCTCTTGCTCCGAAGCTGCCGTTCTACTATTGCGGCATTTACAATAAGAAGGACGGCAAACTCTATGCTTCCGAATTCCCCTTAAGAGGAAATCTGCCGGAAATAGACAGCGGTGAAACTTTCAGCCTTTTGCAAAAAAGCTTTAATCAGGACGTGCGCAGATATCTGGTTCAATACTTTGAGAAAAATGCCGATACAATAAGGGGATCACTGTCTGTGGATAAAGCGCTGGGAAAAGTATATAAATGGTGCGATGAAGAGGAACTTAAATTGGACGCACAGGATTGTTTTCGAAAAGGAATCAAATCTGAAGACATCAGTTATAAGATTCATTTCCACTTTGAATTCCTCGGTCAAATGAGTATGATTCGATATGTCGATAACCCGTCTGAAATCGTCAAAGATGAAGCTGAATGGTTTTTGGAAGCTAACCGAGATTTGGTTAGATGTATCATTCAGGAACATGACGTGTCCGACTTGGATTCAGGTAAAACAATCCGTACTATCCAAGACGAATTTGAATCAGCCGTTCGCTGCTTCATCAATGACATCGTTGACAATAACGTGGATAACCTTCGCAGTCCGTTCTTTGAAAATGAAAGCTATCAGCAAAAACTGGATCATTTCAAAGAATACTACGCTGAAGCGGTGATTCGACAAAAATTCTTGGATGGAGAATCTGCAGAAGATGTGAAATTCCAATGTGATTATGACTGCGACAGGTTTGAAGAATCACAGATGATACGGTTTCTCAAATATCCGTCTGCCGCAGTTGAGGAAGCAGCGACAGGGTATTGGCAGACGCATCAGGACGATATGCTTCTGCAATTGTATATGAATGAACACGTCAGGGATTGCCTTGAAAAGCTCGAAGCAAAAGAAGATACCCGTTTCCATCGCCAGAGAAATATCAGTAAGGCGGTAAATGAAAGCGGTGCAAAGTCCGTGAATGTTACGATCCAGCGTGACGGAAAGGATTTCACCTTCAAGTACCCGGCGTTCAATCTCGGCTGTAACGCATATATGGATTACCACTCTTGGGATATGCCCGCAAAGGACAGAGAGAACTTCCGAAATATGTTTGAGGAAGGCTCACGGTTCTATCCGCAGGAGATTACGGCAATCTCCTACAGAGGAAAAACAATTTACGAAGCTGAACCTTGGGGAGTAGATGACACTCCCGATGAAGATGAAATCAACACCATGAAGATGTAGGAGGTGAAACCATTATGGCACAGATTCAAATTGAATTAACAGCAGAAAAAGCAAACGGCAACGGCTATTTCTATGCTTCACTTGATCTGCCCGCAACTAAGATGCAGATTGAAAACGCTAAACAGGAAGCTCGGTATACGGATTCAGATAATCTGTATCATGATATATCGGTATATGAGTCAACTGATATAGGTCTTGACAATGTTAGATTGGAAACAACAAGCATTGAGGAACTAAATTTCCTCACGAAGCGGCTAAACTCGTTAGAGCGCCATGAACAGATCGCTTACGACGCGGTAACGGAAAAATACTTTGCCAAAGAGGGAAAAGAACTCACGTCCGTCAAAGACTTGATCAATCTGACCTATGGGTTGGATGCGATTCCGATTGTGCCGGATATAACCAACCTTGAAGAGCTCGGCAGATTTGCTGTAGAGAACAGTTTTATCACCGATTTAGAGAATTTGCCTGATTCGGCATTAAAGTTTCTCAATTATGAAGCTATCGGAAAACAGCAGATGGAGAATGATGAAGGATACTTCATCAATGGTTTCTATGTTGCAACCTACGCCTATGAACGTCCCGAAGTTTATGACGGAGAGCATATTCCGCAGACGGAAGAATTTGAAAACGCTGTGTTCAGACTGCTTGTATCAAGGGCTCCCGTGAAGGATCCGAGTGAGGTATTAAATAGTGCGCATTGGCTCGAACTTCCGATTGGTATCGACGAACTCCACGAGTTCGCCGAAAAGATTGGCGCGGGCAACATTGAGGATTGCGTTTACTATGATTTTCAAAGCGGTATTCCTCAGATCGATGAAGATGTCTTTAACTCAATGGATGATATTGAAACGCTCAACATCATAGCTAATGAGTACCTAATGTTACCCGAGATATATGTACGGAAATCTATTTTGAGAGGCAGGTGATGAGGTTATGATTTGCGACAAGTTGTCGCAGCCAATTCGAGCAGACAGCATCAGCTGATATTATCGATTGGTTCCCGACAGAAAAGTAAATCTATTTCAATGCGGCAGAGGAAACACCTCTGCCTATTCTATTTTATCTAAGAAAGGAATAACACATGGACAAGATTGTTTCAAGTAAAAAATATAAAAGAGTTGCTGCGCTGATTCTTGCGGCAGTAACTATCCTCTCTATGTTCTTTGCCCTTCCCGTAAGCGCAAAGACCGGAGATACCGCAACCATCACCTTCGATTACTGCTACGACACCGGTGGCGGTATTATCACTTTCGCAAAAACCGTTACCAACGGCAGCGTTACAGTAGGTACGCCCGGTGAGGAATTGTGCAGAATCTACGCTGACGGTAAAGACGCGTACTGCATCGAACCCGGCTACAGCCTTTATTCCGGCAACACCTTGACCGAGGGCAAGTCATCCGTTTGGAATGGTATTCCTGCCGCGACAAGAAAAGCCATTAATATTGCACTGCTTTACGGCAAGCCCGGCAACAGCAAAAACTTGGGCTACACCGACGGTCAGCAGTGGATTGCTACTCAGCTGATTGTCTGGGAACTTATCAGCGGTTGCAGAAATACCAACGAGGGCTTCAAGTGTACCAACACCAAGTATATTGACGGTATGTGCGCAGGCGGTATGAATCCCGGTGTAAAGGATGTATATAATAAGATTTCTACTGCTATGGCGGCGCACAGCACTGTCCCTTGGATGTCTTGTATTCGCGTTAACCGCACCAATGTACATTTGGACTGTCCTCGGTTAAGGGGTGGTTCTTAAATGTTTGATTGGTTAGGTGATTTATTAGGAAATGCATTCGGATCGTTAGGTCAGCAGATCTCAAGCGCCATCTTCGATGTTATGATGAAGTGGATCTACGAGCAAATTTATAACGCCGTAGCAGACTTTTTTACGCAGATGGGCAACATGGGCGCTGAGATATTTGACCTCGGAGTTGTCCAGTCAACAATCAGTTTGTTTACTTTGTTTGGCTGGGCGCTGTTCGCCGCAGGAACGGTAGTCGCCGTGTTTGATGTGGCGGTAGAGTATCAGAACGGCAGAGCATCAATCAAGACAACTGCTATCAATATTCTTAAAGGCTTCTTCGCCTGTTCGTTGATTGGGATAGTTCCTGTCGAGTTGTACAAGTTCTGTATTTCATTGCAGAATTCACTCGCAAAGGATCTGTCGCTTCTTAATTCAAGCGGAAAATCGCTCGGATTAGCTGAAGAATCAACCGAACTGTGGAAAGGCGCGTTTGCGCTTACCAACAATGTATCTTTCAGCTTGTTCAATATCCTTGCGATGATTGCGTTTGCCTATTGTGTTGTCAAGATATTCTTCGCCAATATCAAGCGCGGCGGTATCCTGCTTATCCAGATGGCGGTCGGCTCGCTGTATATGTTCAGTCTGCCGAGAGGTTATCAGGACGGCTTCAATCAGTGGATGAAACAGGTGATCGCAATCTGTCTGACGGCATTTATGCAGACAACTCTGCTGTATTTGGGCTTGATGATATTCCCTGACAATATGCTGCTTGGACTTGGCGTTATGCTCTCGGCAAACGAAGTGCCGAGAATCGCCGAACAATTCGGTCTGGATTCGAGTGTTAAGGTCAATATGATGTCGGTAGTACACGCCACAACGACCGCAGTGAATCTGACGCGCTCAGTTGTCCGTGCGGCTTCTTAATTTTCAATCGGAGGTATCAAATGAAAACCTATTTATATCCGCAGAATCTGCGCGCCACAGCCAACCTCTGGCTGTGGTCGCTGCGTGATTTTGCCATTATGTGTGTAGCCTTGTTGCTCTCGATCCTTATTCTTTCGCAGACCGGAATCGTTGTCCCTCTTGCACTGACATTGGCTTTTGCCTTTTTGTCGATCCGCTTTACGGACACTACCGTGTTGGATTTCATAAGGTACGCAGCTAAATACTTTATGCTCACACAACAGAAATTCATCTGGAAAGAGGGAAAACGATAAATGACGAAAGAGGAAAAGAAAGCTCTGAAAGCACAACGGAAAAAGCTTAAGAGTATCAACAAAAAGAAGAGAAAAGGACAATCCGTGCAGGATCTTCTCGGCATCAAAGCCTTTACTAAGCACGGCATCAAGGTCGGAAAGCACACCTTCGTGTTGTTCAGCGTAGTACCGACAAACATCTCTGTTCTCTCATACGAGAACATTGAAATCAAGATCAACCATTTGATGATGGTACTTTCTGCTGTGCCTGATATCGAAGTTAACTGCACCGATGCGGCTGAGTGTTTTGATACCAACAAGAGCTATCTTCTTAAGCGCATCGACAAAGAGCCTCATAAGGGAGTCAGAGAACTGCTCAAAAAGGATTTTGAATTCCTCGACAATCTTAATGTGGAGGGCTCAACAGCAAGACAGTTTCTCTTTATTGTTCGCTGCAAAAATGCATCCGACGATCAAGTTCTAACTATTGCCAACAGGGTAGAGAAAATCGTCAGTGAGCAGAACTTCGACATCAAGCGGTTGAAGAAGGATGATATCAAACGTTTTCTCGCCATCTACTACGACGCGAGTCTCAATGGCGAAAATATTCCCGACTATGACGGGATCCAATATTTGAAAGACGGAAAGGATGATTAACCTATGCAGAGAAAGAAAGTAAGAAATTGGAAAGGGATCGGCGGCACGATCGCTGTTATCCTTGCATTCGGCATTGTGATTTTTGCCTGCATTTACTCTATCGTGAACAAATCGAATAACGAGAAAGAGGCTGAAGACACCTTCTCTCAAATCGAGGAAACAGTGACCAAGCCGCGCATCAGGTTCCCAAGTCCCGTTATTTGCAACGACGACAGCTCTGATGGAAACAGCGAGGATACCGGAGTGCAGAATATGGCAGTAGTCGAATATGAGCAGCCGGAATACTATCAGCCTCACTCCATTGCGGAGCTCATCAATATGAATGATGACTGCTTCGGTTGGGTGTGTATTGACGGAACGAACATCAACTATCCTGTCATGCATACTCCCTCAGATCCCGAAAGGTATCTGTATAAAGATTTTTATGGCAACTACAGCTACAGCGGTACGCCTTTTCTTGACGCGAGGTGTTCGTCTGACGATGACAATCTCATAGTTTACGGACACCACATGAACGGCGGCACTATGTTTGCCGACCTATGCAACTATCAGTACGAAAGCTACAGAAACGCACATCCCAATGTAGTGCTTGAAACAAAGGATGGTGCGGCGGCATACAGAGTGTTTTCCGTTATGAGAATCAAGGGTAACGATTATTGGTACAACTTTCTGAAAGCCGAAACGGAGAGAAAGTATGATACCAAAATCGGCTATGCGCTCAAGAATTCCATTTATGATACGGGAATCATTCCGAAATACGGTCAGCAGATTCTGACGCTCTCCACTTGCTGCGGCAGTGCGAAGGATGACAGGATCGTGGTACTTGCCGTCAAGGGATAAGACCTAAACTATTTATCAGTCATTTGCAATGCGGATGACTGATAAATACCTCCCGTTGCAAATGACGCGACAGGAGGTAAAAATGTCTTTTTTCAAATGGTTATTCAAAAGAAAACCGAAAGAATTAACACCTGATGAGAAGGAACAGATCTACACAAAAGATTTCTTTGATATGATCCTTCCTCCGACCATCAGCTTCAAAGCAAATTACTATATCGTAGGCGACAGCTACCGGTGTACATGGGTGATTCATGAGTACGCGCCTTCCACAGAGGAACAGGCGTTATTATCTCAACTTGCAGACCGCAACGGCGTAACGCTGCGTATCTTCAACCGCCTTGTTGAACCCTTCGAGCAGAGAAAGATTTTGCAGAACGCAGAGAGAAAGAATAAGCTCCAGTCGACAGGCAATAACGTATCCGAAACCATCGAGGCGCAGGGCAACTTGCAGGACGTTACCTCGCTGATCACTAATATGCAGCGCTCGAAAGAAATCCTGCTCCACTGCTCAGTGTTCATTGAGTTGAAAGCGAAGTCCAAGAAGAAGCTCAGAGAACTTCAGACGGATATCGATATGGAACTGGCACGTTCAAAGATTAAGGTGGACAAGCTCACACTTCGGCAGAAAGAAGGATTCCTTTCTGTGAATCCTCTCGGCACAAATATGTTCGGCTCTCTCTATGAGCGTGTCCTGCCTGCAAGCTCGGTGGCAAATATGTTTCCGTTCAACTTCTCAGGCAAGACAGATCCCAACGGCTTCTATATCGGGCGCGATAAATACGGCACGAATATCCTCGTGGACTTTGACCGCAGAACAGAGGACAAGACAAATTCCAACGTCCTGATCCTTGGCAACTCCGGTCAAGGCAAATCGTTCCTGCTGAAACTGCTCCTCACCAATATCCGTGAAAGCGGTAAGGCTTTGATTTGCCTGGATCCCGAAGCTGAGTACGAAGACTTGACCACTTCGCTCGGCGGCTGTTATATCGACTTTATGAACGGTCAATACAAAATCAATCCGCTCGAACCGAAGGATTGGGGAGAGAACAGCGATGAAGATAACGATGAGAACACGCCCAACGCTTTCAAGCGCGTCACAAGGCTGAGCCAGCACATTGCTTTTCTCAAAGACTTCTTCCGCGCCTACAAGGATTTCACGGATCAGCAGCTTGACACCATCGAGATACTTCTGATGAAGCTTTACGCCAGATTCGGCATTACAGACTCGACTGACTACAGTCAGAAGAAACCGACGGACTTCCCAATCATGAAAGACCTCTATGAAATCTGCGAGGAAGAGTTCAAATCTTTTGACACAAAGCGCAAGCACATTTATACCGAACAGACTCTGCAGGAGGTATGCCTCGGTCTGCATTCTATGTGTATCGGTGCGGAATCAAAATATTTCAACGGACACACCAACATCACTGATGACACTTTCCTGTGCTTCGGAGTGAAGGGCTTGCTTGATACGAACCGCCGACTCAAGGACGCCATGCTTTTCAATATTTTGTCGTATATGAGCAACAAGCTCCTTGGCATCGGCAACACGGTCGCTTCCATTGACGAGTTGTATCTCTTTCTGAGTAACCGTACAGCCATCGAGTATATCCGAAACGCCATGAAACGCGTCCGTAAAAAGGAAAGCTCCGTGATTCTCGCTTCGCAGAACATCGAGGACTTCCTGCTTCCCGACATCAAGGAGTTCACAAAGCCCTTGTTCTCCATCCCGACTCACCACTTCCTTTTCTATCCCGGCAACATCAACGCCAAGGACTATGAAGAGGCGCTTATGGTTGAGCCGAATGAGTATCAGCTGATTCGTTTCAGTTCGCAGGGTACTTGCCTTTATCGCTGTGGAAACGAGCGATATCTGCTCCAGGTCATCGCCCCAAAATACAAATCAGCCTTGTTCGGTAAAGCAGGCGGCAGATAACAGAATCATTGTCCAAGAAAACCTCCGCATTTTCTTGCGGAGGTTTATGGACAATCATAGAGTTTTCTGTTATCATTAAGAAAGATAAATCGGCATTTGTAGAGTACCTATATTACAGAATAACTGATTATAAGACAGATGAACTACAGGGAAGGAGATTCGAGAAAAATATGAGCAAAGAGATAAAATGGGCTGTACTGGGAACAGGTGTAATTGCAAATGAAATGGCTGCAGGTCTTCAGAAAATGGGTAAATCTCTTTATGCAGTAGGAAATCGAACCTATGATAAAGCGGTTGCTTTTGCAGAAAAGTATGGTATCGAAAAAGTCTATCCGTCAATCGATGAAATGTTTGCCGATGAAGATGTGGATATTATCTACATAACGACTCCTCATAATACCCATTATGGTTTTATGAAGAAAGCTTTGGAAAATGGTAAACACATCCTGGTTGAAAAATCTATCACTTTGAATTCTTCAGAACTATGCGAAATGATCAGCCTGGCAAATGAAAGAGGCCTTATACTTGCAGAAGCAATGACAATCTGGCACATGCCGATTTACAAGGAACTGTGGAAGATCATAGAAAATGGAGAGCTTGGAAAAGTTCAGATGATAACGGTGAACTTTGGAAGCTTCAAAGATTATGATATGAAGAACAGGTTTTTTAATCGAAAATTGGCAGGTGGAGCAATGCTTGATATTGGAGTATATGCCCTAAGCATTGTCCGTAGCTTCATGGAAGAAAAACCCGAAAATCTGATGAGCCAGTGGAAGAGTGCACCTACCGGAGTTGATGAGCAGGCGACTATTCTATTACAAAATGATAAGAATCAGATGGCAACTGTAGCTCTTACCATGCACTCAAAGCAACCTAAACGAGTAATGATAAGTTGTGAAAAGGGCTATATAGAGATAATGGAGTTTCCACGTGCTGATAAAGCGATTATTACAGAAGCCTTAACCGGCGAAAAAAGGGAAATATCAGCAGGGAATACGGCAGATGCTTTGTACTATGAGCTTACAGATATGGAAACAGCAATTAATAGCGGAGATGCTTCTGTTATGAAACTACAGTATTCGATTGATGTAATGGATATTATGACAAGGCTTAGAAATGAATGGGGATTGAAATATCCTGAGGAAGAGTAAATCGGAAGTTAAATGAACAAATTCTGATTTTTAGAACAAAACAATCCAGAGGTCACAATCGTGAAACTGATACCATTAAACAAGCAAAGCAAAAAAGAACAGAAGAAATACCATGCTCGCAGCCGCCGTGATTGGAACGGTTTGAAGCCAACCACCAGAGTGGTTAAGGGCAAAAAGATTTATGACAGAAAAAAGCTTCAAAAGCCTTGGGAAGGATAAATAGTATTATGAAAACAGAAAGAGAAAAAATGACAAATGCCGAGCCCTTTTTGACAAATGATCCCCAACTCATGGAGGATAAGAAAAAGGCACGAATTCTATGTTCCCGTTTTAACGAATCCACCGAGGATGAAGCGGTCAGAAAGGCTATGCTGAAAGAACTGCTTGGAAGTTGTACAGAGAATATCGCTGTTAAGCCCCCGTTTCACTGCGACTACGGATATAACATCTTTGTGGGCGATGATTATTTTATGAACTTTGACTGCGTTTTTCTGGATGCCGCTCCAATCAGAATCGGTAAGCATTGTATGATTGGACCGAAAACATGTATCTATGCAATCGGTCATCCATTGGACGCGGAAGGGAGGAAGAAGAAAATCGGTATTCCGAAGCCTGTCAATATTGGCGATAACGTTTGGATTGGCGGAGGGGTAACGATACTTCCGGGCGTTACCATAGGTGACGGAACTGTTATTGCTGCCGCTTCCGTTGTGACAAAATCGTTTCCCGATAATGTAGTAATTGCCGGGAATCCGGCACGGATTATTAAATATCTGAAAGAAAACAACGAGCAAGACAACACGGTTAGATATGAGGAAACATAATGAGTATATTCAATAAGAAGTACAAAGTAGACTAAAAAAGGCAAGAAAGTCAAACTGTTTCCCTGCACCAGATATAAACCATCTAATCATGAATTTGGTGAACAGGATTATATATGAAAAAAGGCGCATGAGATGAGTGCCGAAATTACACAACAATCAAATACATTAAAATGAAGTACCAATCGACTGGCTGAGTCGGTTGGTGCTTTTCTGTTAGGAGGTATTTTTATCGGTGCAACTATTGGAGCCGCGCTAAAGAAGATAGCAGTGGCTATACTCACAAACAAGAACGCTCTGAAAAAAGCATTGACCGTTATTCTTGTCATTTTGCTTGTGATTTTAATGCCTGTCATTGCAATCATCTCATTCTTTTCGGGTGGTATCAGTGTTGACACAGCCGGGCTCTCGCAGAAGATTGAAGCACAATTGACGGCTGAAGAACGGGCAAAAATCTCAAAAGCTGAAGAATTACTCAAAAAAGTTGAGAGCGAGATGAAGAAAAAGAAATACACAGACGATCAGATCTTACAATCAAGGGTTATCACGGTGCTGTTCCTTCAGGACAAGGTATCGGATAAGGACTTCGTCACCAAGCTTGTGAATTGTTTCAAAAAGAATCAGACCACAAAAAATCTCATCAGCAATGTCAACAGAACATTCAGCAAGACGATCGAGGTGGAAGATTTTGAAAAACTAATGTCGTATATCTACTCCTCATCGTCAGATTACGATATCGTTCAGGTAGCTAAAAAAGAAGTCGGAAATGTCGGCGGCGAAAAGTTTTGGAAATGGTACGGATTCCCGTCAAGAGTTGATTGGTGCTGTATTTTCGTTTCTTGGTGCGCAAATCAATGTGGATATATTGAATCGGGATTAGTGCCGAAATATTCAGTCGTTGATGATGGTGCCAATTGGTTTAGGCAAAAGAATCAGTGGATGCCCGGTTCCGCAACACCGAGTCCCGGCAATATTATATTCTTTGATTGGGCATATGATGGATTAGACGGCAAGGGTGATCACACAGGCATTGTCAAGAAGGTCGAAAATGGTATTGTCTATACGATCGAAGGAAACAGCGGAGATAAGGTGTGTGAGCATCAGTATTCAGTCGGCAACAAGGAAATCTTAGGGTATGGTAAATTCAAACAGCCTGAGATATCTGCTACAGGCGACCCGGCAACTCAGGTGTGGAAATATCTGAAAAGCTATGGCTATTCCGACAGCGTAGCCGCGGGAATCATTGGAAATATGATGAGAGAGTGCGGCGGTGATACGCTTGATCTCGATTGGGATGTTGTCGGTCATTTCAACGGCGATGAGTTTTACGGATTGTGTCAGTGGTGTCTGAGATATGCCCCATCAAATTTCAAGGGTGCGACCATCAAGGAGCAGTGTGAATATTTGCGCAAGACTATTGAATCCGAATTTGCTGCTTATGGCGGCAACTACAACGGAATAACCTATCAGCAATTTCTTAAAGCCGATACACGAACTGCGGCAATAGCATTTGAACGTGTATATGAACGATGTGGCGACTATGCTTTTGAAGATGCACGCAGAGCAGATAACGCAGAGAAAGCATATCAAAAATTTCATAAATAGGAGTGAGGTGAAAAACATCTGGATATTTATAAAAAACGTGGTATAGTTTGTTGTTACACAAGGAGGTGAAAACCAATGATTTACAAAGCACAATTTGAAACCAAGAGAAGCAGAGTTGATTTTGATGCATGCGATATCAGGTTCAGCGTGGGATTATCCAAAGAGGACTTCGATCATCTTCGGACAAATCTGTTAGAGGAATCAAAGTATATCAAGCCATATCTTCACATGCTCGACAGGAACGCAGAGGTAGACCAGGCAATGCTGTTTACTTGCGATAACGAGAAATATGGTCTGATAGTCATTCCGAGCGATACAGGATACGCCAGATACACGGCGTTTGTCCCCGACGCGAGAAGAATGCCTGCACACTTGCAGTACAGCTCCCTTGATCAGCACGATGAAGAAATGACGCGCATTGTCGGACTCTATACTCAGAAAGCCTTACAGGATCAAGAGGACGGAGAGTACAATCTTGATATGGACGAGGTGTATAATGACATTAAGTTCCGGGATTTTAATCAAAACCTGTTTCTCGATATGCTGCGTGACCGTCCTGAGTTTGATGATATCAATTACTATGACGGTGTGTTCACTATCAAGATTGGCAGAGAATATTTGAGCGATGATGAATACTACCGCTTGTATCAGGATGATATCGACATCATGGAAGCCAAGCACATTCTTTGGATGCACGACGCAGGCGGAGAACAAGCAGACTTTCGAGGCTGCGAGATGGATGGAATTGATTTCAAAGATAAGACATTTGCCGGAGCCATCTTCGATGACTGTATCATTACCAACTCGGACTTCGAGAATGCAATGTTGATGAGCGCAAGCTTCAATCAGGCTGAAATCAACAAGTGCGATTTCACGAATGCGATAGCCGAGGAAGTCAAAGCAAAGAACGCCGCGTTCATCGATTGCAATTTCACTCAAGCCGACTTCATTGAAAGTGATTTTAATGGAACGCGCTTTGATAACTGCGATTTCAGTTGCATATCGATGGAGAAAAGCTGCATCAAAGGCACAGAATTCTTTGGAACAGAACCGGAGCCGGAACAACAGTTAAGGTGCTATATACTCGGACCCGATCCCGAACAAAATCAGAATATAAATTTATAACGCCGATTGGAAACAGTCGGCGTTTATCTATGTAAGGAAGTGAAAAGAAATGATTTTGAATGTACACCTAATTCGCAAGGCTGACGATTATGCTTTGCAAAGATGCGAGGTGGCAGAAGTAGTAGAAATCAGTCATGAAGACTTCAATGAACTGAAATGCAATCCACTCAAGGATTACAGCTTCATTACCGAGAACAAGGATAAGCTCGAATACGAAAACGTTTCGACTGTGCCTTGCATCATGTTCATTGACGGCGACGGTGATGACGGTATCCTCGTGGATCCGCAGGGTTATGACTATGCAAGATACTCTGCGTATATCTCTAACGCAAGACAGCTGTGCAGACTTGGACAGTATCCTTCGCTGGATGATTATAACAGAGATATGCAGAGCCTTGTAGAACACTACGTTAGTGAGGTGCTGAGTGAGCAGAAGGACGGACAAGCAATTCTCTCCCTTTCTGCTGTGGGCGACTATTACCAGTCCGAGTATCAAGGTTTTCTCGATCACGAACTCTTCCAGAACATGATGATGGAACGTCCTGAGTTTGAGACCATCGAAGAAAACTGCGGAGATTTGTTCATCAATGTGAAGGCTCGATATTTGCATAATCAAATGAGAGAGCTCACGCAGCAGGAAGTGGATGTGATGTGTGCGAAGCATGTCCTGTGGTTGAATGATGCAGGAGGTGAGCGTGCCAATTTTCAAAACTGTTATCTGAACAATCTTAATATCTTCGGAAAAGATTTATCTAACAGCTATTGTGAGGGTGCGCGATTTGAAAACTGCGATATGCACTCAGCGGATTTCAGTAACGCTGAGATGGAGTCGGTGCGGTTTAACAACTGCTATATGCAGGATATCTTTGCGGACAGAACAAACTTCATTCAAGCTGACTTTATCGGCTGTGATATTTCTAACTCTGTTGTATGCGATTCCATTCTCACGAGCGCGACAATGCAAAACTGTGATGTTGATAATACGGAGATTACAAATTGTCAGCTTGACAGCTTTAAATATCCTGCTACTGATATGAACAAAGCCGCCTGTGTAACAGGACAAACCGAAGAACAGACCAACAGCTTGAATTATTAGTAAGGAGTTATGTGAATGCGAAAAGAAAATATCAGCATTGCTTATGACAGCGAAAAACTTTCTGCTGTCAAAATGTATATGGAACAGCGCGATACTGATTTAAAATCCGAGATGGAAAAGTCGCTCGACGCGCTCTATACAAAATATGTTCCTGCTAACGTGCGTGAATATCTTGATATGAAATCCTCTACGCAAACTGTCAGCAGACCAAAATCAAGTCGCTCAAAACCGAGTGAAAACAAAAGTGAGGTGAACGAAAATGTTTGAAACAAACTTTGATTTCGATTACAACAGTTATAAGCTCACCGCCGTGATTGATTGCTTCCATAGTGAGGAAGAGGAATTGCGCATGGAGTTGATCGGTCATATGGAAAAACTCTATGATGAACTTGTACCTCCCGAGGTGAAAGAACAGATCGACCAAGAAATGATGGAAGAGCATAACCGTCAGTGGCAGTATGATAATTGCTTCGCGCTTATTCATATGCACAATGACGATGATGAAGAATCGTATTTCGTTGCAAAAGGAATCCACTCGCTTTATGACGCAGCGAGTTTTTATTATCATCATCTGTTAGATATGAAGGATGAGTATGATATGGATTCTCTGGTGCAACGCTTTGATTCTTATGATTATGTAGACAAACCTGTCTTCAATGTTCTGTCGGACGCACAAGAAAACGATAAGAGAATCAGCTGTACAGTAGACTATGATTTTGAAACCGGCATTCTTACCTTCAAGGGAAACGGAGAGCAGGAATCAGAATACTATGATTTGAATTTCTTGGAGTCAGCAATTGAAAGAGCAGAGCGCGGAGGTGCAGGAGAAGCACAACGTCACGATTCCTTCGATGCCGATATCGAATGGTATATTAATCAGAGTCAAAGTCGTTACAGTGACGGTGAGAACGAGGGCGGTACAATGCGCCTGTGATCGCCGTGTTCGCCCTGTGTCGGCTTTTTCCAAAACAGGCAGGGCAGTAACCGTCTAAGCGAGGGAAAGCCAACACGGGCGATTGCTTGCAGAATTACACGAAAGGCAAAATTATCGGCAAATCGGGGTATACAACGGTGGTCGAAAAGTAAGCAGGAGAAAGCGTGTGTGTCGCAGAAGCGACCACACGCTGTTCACAGCAGCCGGCAATGCCGACTGCAAAGCCATTTTTGAGAGCTTTGTGATTGCAAAAAAGTGTGTGTCAAAAAACAACTTTTGTGTCACTGTGTGTGTCAGATGCGCTCGATTTGCCGATGCTTAAGCCATTTGTTTGTACTCAAAAGTGTGTGTCATGAAGAATTGAGGTGAATAAAGCATGGAAAAACCGGATAAAAAAGTGCGCTTCGCATTGTATGTTAATCAATCGGCATTAGACCTTGTAGATGAGAATTTTGAGAAAGATAACTGCTTGAGTAAAAGTGAATTTATAGAAAACGCTATCAGATTTTATGTAAGCTACCTATCTTCTAATACAAATATACCTTATCTGTCTACGGTTGTAATGTCAACGATGGAGTCTCTTCTTAAAGAAAATACAAACCGATTAAGTAAACTGCTATTTAAATTAGCGGTTGAACTTGCCATCACAATGAATGTTGTTGCTTCAAATCAGGGTGTCGATAAAGAAGTCCTCAACACCTTGCGAGGTGAATGTATCAAAGAAGTAAAAAAGACAAACGGCATTTTTACTTTCGATGAAGCAGATAACTGGCAGAAAGGTTTGTAATTTGTGGCAAGAATTGTTACAAAGTTTAAGTATCTCAAGTCCGACAGGAAGCAGAGCGCTGGAGGATATGCAAAATATATTGCAACCCGTGAAGGCGTTGAGAAGATAGATTCTTCACAAGTGTTTGCTCCGGCTTCGGTGAAACAGCAGGAGCTGATAGACAAATTGCTTACTGACTTTCCTGATGCCGCGAACAGTTTAGAGTATCAGGATTACACAGCCAAGAAAACTATCGGTACTGCTTCTGAGTTTATCTCACGCACGATAGAGGATAACAGCTATGAAATATCGGGCAGAGAAACTTATGCTAAGTATATTGCTACCCGTCCCCGTGCTGAAAAGTTTGGTCGGCATGGATTGTTTACCGATAAAGGAGTCCCTGTTAATCTTTCGGTGGTTCAGCGTGAATTGAATGAGCATCAGGGAAATATCTGGACGGCAATTATCTCTTTGCGTAGAGAAGATGCTGAACGGCTGGACTATAATAACGGAGCAAGATGGAGAGATATGCTTCGAAGTAAAACGATAGAAATGGCTAAGAATATGAAAATCAATATCAAAAATCTTCGTTGGTATGCAGCGTTTCATAATGAATCCCACCACCCGCACGTTCACTTAATTATTTATTCTGTCAATCCCGAAGAAGGATACCTTACAGAAAAGGGAATAGAGAATCTTCGGTCAGCATTCGCCAGAGAGATATTCGCTCAAGACTTGGTATCTATTTATTCAAAGCAGACAGAGAGCAGAGATAAGCTGAGAGCCGACAGCAAATCTATTGTTACAGAGATTGTAAGTCAGATCAACAGCGGAGATTATGATAACCCGACAGTTGAAAATCTCCTCCGTCAGCTCTCGGATAAGCTGTCACGCGTCAGCGGCAAGAAACAATATGGTTATCTCAAAGCTGAAGTGAAGGACCTCGTTGACAACATCATCATTGAACTTTCCAAAGATGAAAGAATAGCAAATCTGTATGATATCTGGTATGGGCAGAGGGAAGAGGTGCTGAGAACCTATACCGATACGCTCCCTGAACGGATTCCGTTGGTAGACAATGATACGTTCAAGCCAATCAAGAATCATGTTATAACGGAAGCGTTGAAGATTAAATCCGGCAGCTTATATGATGAAGATTTTGACTCGTCTGCGGATTCAACCGTTTCCGTTTTGGAAACAGTTCCCGAAGAACCTATGGTAGATACGGAATCCGCAGACTTTGATGAGTTAGACAAACGAGTATTTACTAACAGAAGTTGGTGGACGAAGGAGTATAAGCAGGCGCGGCGTTATCTTTACGGTAACAAAAAAGTCAAGCCGGATTTCAAAAAGGCAATGGAGCTGCTCTTGCTTGAAGCTGAGAAAGGCAACGGCTTTGCCATGCACGACCTTGCTAAAATGTATTTAGATGGTCTCGGTGTTCCAAATGATGAGAGCGGTGCAGAGGAATACTTTGCGAAAGCTCTCCGTGCTTTTCTCAATAAACTGCCGAGCGAGAAAAAGCCTGCGTATATGCAATACCGCATCGGCAAGATGTATCAGCAGGGGTATGGAACAGAACAAAACTATACTGAAGCGGCTTCTTGGTTTCAAAAGTCTGTTGACTTGGGAAATCAGTATGCCGCTTATTCCTTGGCATCGCTGTACTATTACGGTAATGGAGTTGAGCAGGACTATCACAGGGCGTTTGAGTTATACCGTTTCGCTGCAGAGAAAGGTAATGCATACGCTCAGTACCAACTCGCTCAAATGCTGAACGAAGGCATAGGCACGGTTAAAAATGTTTCTTCCGCACGGGAATGGTACAGAAAAGCCTACAACGGTTTCCTTGCTATCGAAAGGAATATGGCTGATGATAAGCTCTATTACCGTCTCGGACAGATGAACCACAACGGTATTGGCACGGAAGTGAATCTTGATAACGCCCGGCTGTATTTTGAAATGGCAGACAAGCTCAAGAACACCAACGCCGCGTTCGGTCTCGGCAAGCTGTATCTGCGAGAGGACTACAGCGGGTACAATCCGCTCAAGGCAGTAGACTATCTTGAAAAGGCGGCAAATGCGAATAACAGCTATGCTCAGTTTCTGTTGGGCAAGTTGTATTTGCAGGGCGACATCATTGGTCAGGATAGCGACTTAGCTTTGAAATACTTGACGGCATCGGCAGAGAACGTGAATGTCGGCGCAATGTATTATCTCGGTAAAGAACTGCTTCTCGGAGAGAATCTTACAAAGGATGTTTCACAAGGCTTCGATTGGTTAGTAAAAGCAATGGACAGCGGCAATCAGTACGCCAAATTCCTGTTGGCGAAGGAGTATCTGTCGGGAGATAACATTCCCCGGTACTCGGATATCGCTGTACAGTTGCTTGAAGAACTCTCAGCGGAAAATTTCGAGTACGCCGAATACCAACTCGGCAAGCTGTACTATCAAGGGGAAGAAGTACCCCAAGATATCAACCGAGCCATCTATCATTTGGAGAAAGCATTTGCAGTCGGCAATGAGTACGCCGCCTATCAGCTTGGTAAGATTTATCTGAATGATATTCACGATACGGACAAGGCGGTATTCTATCTGAAAGCGGCAGCGGAAGAAGATAATCCCTATGCGCAATATCAGCTCGGCAAGCTATATCTGTATGGGAACGGTGTTGAAAAGAATGTTGAACTCGCCTATGAGTATCTTATTGAATCAGCGAAGAACGGCAATCCCTACGCCTTGCAGCTCTTGAACAGTCACAGCAAGGGGAGAGGTGCGTCCGTTGCGATGTGCTCAATGTCTCTGCTTCACCATCTGAGCCGTATTATCCAAAATCAGATTGAGCAAAACAGACGCCGTAGAAAAGTAAAAACCGACCGGAAAACCCGTCAGAAAATTGACGATAAGAAATTCGGTCTCGGACTTCATTAAAAAATATACTCTACTAACAAGGGACTGTTATACCCAAACGGTGACAGGACCGTCCTATCATCATGATAGGAGTGGTATAACAGCCCAAAGTAAGATAACTACAACAGAAAGATAGACAGACAAACTCTTGAATAAAAGTTTGATGGTTAGGAGAAGTAATGTCAGTATTTAATTATTTTACAAAAGAGCAAAGAGAACGTGCGAGGAACACTGACCTTGTGCAGCTTCTCAGAAGCCAGGGCGAAAAACTCAAGCGGTCGGGTTCGGAATTTGAATGGCGGGACGGATCCGAGAAAGTGACCGTGAGAGGAAACCTCTGGTTCAATCAGTACAATCAGGAAGGCGGCGACGCGATAGATTTTGTCCGCAGATATTACAACAAGGATTATCCTGAAGCAGTTGCTTTCCTGCTCAATCATGGTGGCGGACAAATCATTCATTCTTTTTCTGCCGAGGAAAAGCCGAAGGTGTTGGAACCTCCCAAGCCGAACTCTGATATGCGCAGAGCCTACGCTTACTTGCTTTTGAATCGGTGTATTGATCGTGAAGTTCTTAATGCATTCATCCACAACAAGATGATTTACGAGGATGAAGAGTATCACAATGCAGTATTTGTCGGATACGACACGGAAGGTAAACCTCGACACTACCACAAGCGAGGAACGTTGTCAGCAAGCTCGTTCAAGGGAAATGTGTCGGGCAGCGTGCCAGAATACAGTTTTCACTGGCACGGCAAGTCAGACAAAATCTTTTTGTTTGAGGCACCCATTGATATGCTGTCGTTTATTTCTATGCACAAAGATCATTGGCATGAACACAGCTATGCGGCATCCTGTTCCGTTTCGGACAGGGTGCTTTTTCAATGCCTCAAGGATAATCCTAACATCAAAGCCGTGTTTCTGTGCTTTGATAACGATTGTTGGGGACAGCAGGCTAATCAGCGAATAACAGAGAAACTAAATCAAATGGGTATTGAAAACCACATTCTGAAACCGCAATACAAGGATTGGAATCAGGACTGGCTGAATCAAGACGAAAGGAGCGAACAGCTATGTTACCACAGGGCGTAGGAATTATGATTGCGGCCGTGGGCGGTCTGCTGCTATTCTTT
The DNA here is from genome assembly GCA_947170465.1 of uncultured Clostridia bacterium. GTDB lineage: Bacteria > Bacillota > Clostridia > Oscillospirales > Acutalibacteraceae > Ruminococcoides. Next base: position 24,589 of record CAMVTS010000016.1, on the reverse strand, counting down.
TTTCTGGTGATGTCACTTTCCAACAGATATAACCTCAACAACATCAAGGATAAAACAGTCGGACACGGTCAGCACGGAACGGCTCGTTGGGCTACGAAGAAGGAAATCAAGCGAATCTATAAGCACATCAACTATGAGCCGGATAAATGGCGCGAGGATTCTGACAGCAGACCAAAGGAGCAGGGAATAGTAGTCGGCTGCACCAACCGCAAATTGACTATCTTCACAAACTTTATGCGGAGATTATGGTACAGACTTAGAAAGCTGAGAAATAAGTTTCGCCGTAGGAAGAACAAGAAATATATCCCCGAACCGATTCAGAAAGGCACGACCACAGCAATGGTTGATACCGGAGATGTGCATGCGCTGATGATTGGCGCTGCCGGTGTCGGTAAAACTGCTTTCTGGTTGTATCCGTGCATTGAATATGCCTGTGCCACAGGGATGTCATTCCTATCAACCGACACGAAGGGCGACGTGGTGCGAAATTACGGAGAGATAGCCTCTAAATATTACGGCTACTATATTTCTGTAATTGATCTGCGTAACCCGACACGTTCCAACGGCAACAACCTTCTGCATCTTGTTAACAAGTACACCGATTTGTTCAAAGCCAATCCCGACAAGCTTGTTTACAAAGCTAAAGCTGAGAAGTACGCCAAGATTATAGCCAAGACAATTATCATGTCAGGCGGCGATTCAGCTTCCTACGGACAGAACGCATACTTTTATGATTCAGCCGAAGGCTTGCTTACCGCTACCATCCTTCTTGTAGCGGAATTCTGCAAGCCAAACGAAAGGCACATCGTATCCGTCTATAAGATTATCCAGGAACTTCTTGCTCCGTCAAACAAAAAGGGCAAGAACCAATTCCAACAGGTTATGGATTTGCTTCCCGAAAACCATAAGGCAAAGTGGTTTGCGGGTGCGGCTCTCACCACAGCGGAAGATACAATGGCATCGGTTATGTCCACAGCATTATCAAGGCTGAACGCTTTTCTGGATTCCGAGTTAGAGCAGCTCCTCTGTTTCGATACAGAGATTGATGCCGAGAAATTCTGCAATGAGAAGTCAGCTATTTTCATCGTAATGCCCGAAGAGGATCCCGGTAAATTCTTTATGGTGTCGCTGATTATCCAGCAGCTCTACCGTGAGATCCTCGCTGTAGCGGATGAAAACGGCGGCAAATTGAAAAACCGTTGCGTATTCTACTGCGATGAATTTGGCACGCTGCCGAAGATTGAGTCGGCAGAGATGATGTTCTCCGCATCCCGTTCCCGAAGATTGCAGATAGTTCCCATAATCCAATCCTTTGCACAGCTTGAAAAAAACTACGGCAAAGAGGGCGCGGATGTTATCATAGACAACACGCAGCTCACTATTTTCGGCGGTTTCGCACCGAACAGTACCTCTGCGGAAACACTATCCAAAGCACTCGGCTCCCGAACAGTTATGTCGGGCTCTGTCAGCAGGAGCAAGGATAATCCCTCTCAGTCCGTACAGATGATTGAGCGACCATTGATGACCTCGGATGAACTCAAAAACCTTCCGAAAGGAACTTTTGTGGTTATGAAAACAGCAGAGCATCCCATGAAGGTAAAGCTAAAGCTGTTCTTTAAATGGGGAATCTCATTTGAGGCTCCGTTCTCAGTAGAGGAACACAGCAACCGTGAGGTGCATTATGCTGTTAAGAAAGAACTCACAGACGCCATCATCAAGAAATATCGTCCGGATTTATTAACGGCGGCAAAAGAGAAGAAGGATGATAACAGCTCCGGCGGCGTTAAAGCAGCGAGAGCTAACAAGGATGTGCCATTTGAACAGGCAAGCCATCCCGCAAAGAACGAAGAGCCGGAGATGGTTGCTACGAAAAAGAAATCAGATAAGAAGGATGATTCTAAATCCGGCAGCGGCAATAAGCGAGTAATTGAGCAACAGCATATGCAGAAACCGCATACCAGACCAATGCAGCCTCGCACTCATCGGAACGGTGGTGAGCGAAAATAGGCAGACTTGAACCGATTTATAAGATGAATTTACCGCACAGAGCCTTTGTCGTTTATATCTACCTCAAGGACCGCGCCAACAAGGACGGAGTATGCTGGCCCTCTGTAAACAGAATAGCCGCCGACACAAAGTTGTCGGCGGCCACAGTGCGCAGAGCAGTCAAGGATTTGAGAGAAGCCAAGCTGATTGAAACCAAACAGCGGTATCGCTATAACGGAGAGAACAGCAGCTTGCTTTATACTTTGAAATAGTATGGTCATTTGGATAACTTGGTATATACGACAAAATATTAATCTATACTTGCCAATAAAACTGAAATCTCATTGAGTATAACAATAGGAAATCCAAAAATTAAGGAACACTGAATGGCATGCTTATTCAGTGTTCCTTTTTCTGTTATTATGCTATCGAAAATACTGCTGTTACAACCATATCGCTCTCTTGAATCTCAGCAAAAATATCGCCGTTCATTTTGCGCATCAGATTGCGGCAGATGTACAGTCCCAAGCCGCTTCCGCTGTTGCTGCCCACGTTGGAGCCACGCCAGAAGCTGTCGAAGATATGCGGCAGCTCGTTTTCGCTGAGTGTACAGCCGCTGTTGCGGATATGTACGAGCTGACAGTCGTCCTCTCTTGAAAACGCTATGGCGATTTCCTTGCCGTCGCCGTACTTGACCGCGTTTTCGATGATATTTTGCAGCACCTCAATACTTCTCTCCAAATCGCCCGAGAGAATACAATCTGAAAAGGAGTCTACGGTAAAGTCGATTTTCAGCAGGCTGAGCTTGTCAGTATAGAACGACTTGATTTTTTCAATTAGCGCCGACAGATAAAACTCGTCGTTATTGACCTCTAAATTCAGAAAGTCCTCGCTTGATGCTTTGACAATGCCGTCTACATAGCCGCGGATTTCCTCACACTTGCCGTTAATGTTCCGAGCGACCTCCAGCTTCTTTTTCTCATCCTTATACAAATCCTTTTCCAGCGCCTTTGCGTACAGCTCGATCACGCCGAGCGGCGTTTTGATATCGTGCGAGAGCGAGAGTACCATCGTCTTGTTCTGCTTTTGCAGGGCAAGCTCGGCGGATTTTTGATTCTCCAGCTTTTCGCGCAGCAGGTCAAGTCCCCAGAGAAATTTGCCGAAGTATTTGTCACGGCTTTCTTTCAGCGGAGCCGTTAAATTTCCCTTTGCAAGCTCCGTGGGATAGGCGCTGATTTTTTCAAACGGACGGATGATTTTGATAAACAGAAACAGGAGCAGAAGCAGGACAAACGCCGCCGTCACGCCGAAGCAGATGTTAAAGGACGTTATCGCCGCGTTGTTGTCAGCTTGGTAGGAATAATCAAAGCGATAGAGTTTGCCGCCGATTTCCTTGACAAGATAATCGCTGTCGCCGCCCCCAAAACCGTTTTCCTGTATCTCGATATTTTGAATATAGCGGTAATCGTCGAGAGAATACTCCTCTCCGCTTTCGATTTTCGCGGCGATTCTTTCCGCTTCAACACGATAAGGGCGACCCGCGTCACCCTTATTTTCGTAATGTAAAATGATGTTTGCCCCGGTGAAAATCACCGCGAGGACAGCGATAACCGCGATTGTCAGTTTGAGATAGCTTTTCATGGGTTACCTCTCGTAGCGATAGCCGACGCCCCAGACCGTCACAATATGGTCGGGATTTTTGGGGTTCGATTCGATTTTCTGCCGCAGCCATTTGATATGTACCGTCAGCGTTTGCGGTTCGGAAAAGCTGTCAAAGCCCCAAATCTGATTGAACAGATAGTCCTTGCTCAGCGTTTTGCCGGTGTTTTCCATGAGAAGAAGTAACAAATCAAATTCCTTTTGCGTAAGGTCGAGAGGGATTTTTTCCTTATACGCAATCCGCTTGCTCTTGTCGATTTTCAAAAAGCCGTCGGAGAGCACCTCGGTCTGATAACGCCGTGTGAAGATGCCTTTGATTTTAGCGAGCAAAATGTCGATATCATAGGGCTTTTCTATGTAATCGTCCGCACCGAGAATCAAGCCGTTAAGCTTGTCGTCTTTCTCGGTTTTGGCGCTGACAATGATAATCGGCGTGTTGGCGTTCTCTCGGATTTTGCGGCAGACCGCAAAGCCGTCGAGCCCCGGCAGCATAATATCAAGGATCACGAGCCTTGCGTCCTCTGATTCAAAGGCTTTCAAGGCGCTCTCTCCGTCGGTGCAATTCTGCACGGAATAGCCCTCTGCTTTCAGAAAATCACACAGCAGTGTTGCCATTTCAAGGTTATCTTCTACTACAAGAATGTCTATCATTATTTCTCACTCCAAAACCCGATTACCAGCCCTGTTCGAGGAGCCAGTTGTTGAGTGCTCTTTCGCGCTTTCTCTCTTCAAGTTCGGTATTATTATACTCGCCCTGAATATTTCCGTCAACGATGTAGAGCACGCGGGAGCATTTGGCGGCAACCTTTGCGTCGTGGGTGACGAGCATAATGGTGGTGCCGTCCGCGTTGATTTTGCAAAGCTCCTCCATCACCTCGTTGGAGCTTTGACGGTTGAGTGCGCCTGTCGGCTCGTCGGCAAAAATCATCTTGGGGTTGTTGATCATACTGCGGCAGATGCACGCTCTTTGCAGCTGACCGCCCGACACCTCGTTGATGTCGTTGTCGGCAATTTCGATGATTCCCAGCCTGCGCATCAATTCCTTGCCGCGCTCGAGCTTTTCTTTTGCGGAAAGCATATTGTTTTTTGATTGACGTGCGGGAAGAATGATGTTGTCGAGCACGGATAGGTTTTTGAGCATATACATTTGCTGAAAGATGAAGCCCATTTCGTCAAGCCGGAGTGATGCAAGCTCCGTCGGCTTCAGCGCGGAAATATCCTTGCCGCCGAACAGAACCTTGCCCGCCGTCATGTTGTCCATTCCCGAAACGGTGTAGAGCAGGGTGGACTTGCCCGAACCGGAAGGTCCCATTACGGCGACCATTTCGCCCTCGTCAACCGAAAAGTTGACGTTGCGCAGCACGTTGTTTTGTCTTTTGTTGGTGATATATGTTTTACAAAGGTCTGTAACTTCCAAAATATTAGCCATGATGATTCTCCTATTCTACTGCGTTGATTTCGTTTGAATTGACCTTGCGGATACCGAGAGCGGTCAGAAATACGCTGAACACGGTCGCGGCAAGGACGATTGCGGGATAGATGATGTAGGTTTTGAGCACATCGGTATCGAAGATGATGTTTTTCGCGCCCATCATTCGGAAGACGCCGCCTGTCGCCAGCTTGCCGATGGGATCGGCGAGCGCAACCGAGAGCAGTACAGCCGCTATCATCACAATCGCGATTCGCAAGGTCTGCCACAGGATAATGGAGCGGTTCTTGAAGCCGATCGACTTGAGCATGGCAATCTCGCCGCGCTCCTTTGTGAGAAAGCTCTTTTCCATCAATACGGCAACTAAAATATCGATCAGAATGATAATCGGCAGCAGCAAACCCGTTACTCCGTCCATCATACCTCCTACGCCGCCTACGCAGTAATCGACATAATCGCCCGCGTTCATCACCTTATCGTCGGGATACATTCCTTTGATGATTTCTATTCTTCGCTCAATTTCGGCGGCGCTTGGATTATCGTGAAAACGAATCTGAAAATCGTTGATTCCCGCAAGGTTCTTAAAGCTGAAGGTTTGACCGGGATACAGGCGGATATTGTCTCCCATAGACATCATTGTCTGGTAGGTCGCCGTAATCATACACTCTGTCTCGCCGTCAAGAGTTTTTACCGTGACGGTATCTCCGATTGCGACATTTAATTTGTCAGCGACAACATACGACATAGCAATCTCGTGCTTGTTCTGCGGCGCGGTGCCTTCCAAATACAGATACTCGTCCGGCGTCATATTCACGCCCTCTACGCCGTGGGTTTTCAGCTCTGTATCGCCTTTGACAACGACAACATTTGAAATGGTTTCCACAAAGCAATCCGCTTCCCAGCCCTTTTCAGCGAGGTCAGATTCCACCTCGGCTATTTTATTGTTGAGCTTCTCTCTTCCGTCGGGAACCATGTATTTTTCAATCGCACCCGATTCCACAACCGCCGCGTCGCACTCAGCCATATTAATCCAGCCGAGCAGCTTGCCGCTCTTCATCGTTGATGAGATATTCAGTCCTATCATCAGCATAGAGATGCCGATGAAGAACGTAAACAGCATAATCAAAAAACGCTTGGGACTGCTGAGAATGTCGTTGACTGCCATAAAGAACACGGGGCTTACAGGCTTTTTGCCGAGCTTGATGATTCCCTTCTTCTTATATCGTTCGCCTGTTGTGCCACTGCGGATAGCGTCAACGGGCGTGAATTTTTTTACCTTGCGCGTGCTTACATAACAGAACAGCACGATAATTCCCACAACCGATATTGCGCAAAGAATACTCAGCAGAACGCCGCCCGCGCTGTCCATCAAAATACTCTGCGACACCATTTTGAGCAGCATACTGCCGAACGGAAAGGAAAGTGCCAAGCCGACGATTGCGCCCAAAACAGAAATTGCCAGATATTTTATCAGATACAGCGAGCGGATCTTTCCGTTGGGAATACCGATCGCCTTCATAATTCCTATCTGCCTATATTCCTCGCTGAGCGTAAAGCTGATGGTAAAACGCAGGATAACAACGGCAATCAGAATCAGCGCAATACTGACGATAAGCAGAATGCCCGCAATCGTCATTTCTATAGTATAGGACATGCGGAACAGAGCGCGGTCTCCGCTGAACGCCGTCGCATCACATTCGTTCAGCGCTCTTTCCAGTGAAGGAAGGTCATCAGTATCAATAAAGCTGACATAAAACAAGTATGGCTCAATTGATTCCGCTTTTTCAAATGCCTTGAAATCGTTTTCGGAAATCAGAAACCGCGCGTTGCCCATTAGGCGTGAACCGAGTATCGCGTCCTTGAGCGTATCCTTCACCGTGAAGGTGAGGGAAATGTTATTAACGGTCAGCTTCACCTTATCCCCTATCTTAGCGTTGCCGTTATCGAGGACAGATTGACGGACGTACAGCTCTCCGTCCGGAACCTCTGTGATTTCATTATCGTTGCTGTCAAAATAGGTTTCAATCCGGTGTGACAAGCAGCTGATTAAGCTGGTGTTTGCGGCTTGATTCTCCTGCGCGGTTTCACGTCCGATGAATTTGTGGTCGGTCAGAAAGATGCACTTCTCCTGTCGAATCCGCTTCACACCCTCGGCTTTCTTCACGGCGTCCTTTACCGTCACACTGCCGCCGCTGCGCTCAAGAGCTATATAGTCGCCGACTCCTGCCTTGTCAAAAAAGCTGTCGAGCGAGCCGGTCACCGCCGTCAGATTTGTCACGCTCGAGGAAATGAACATCACCGACAAAATGACGAACAGCAGGACAATCACATTCATTGTCTTTTTGCGTTTCAGGTCGCGTTTTAAAATGTCAAAAAACATACGCCTTCTCCTTTTCTGCTTTTCATTGTATCACAAAACCGTGTCTTGTGAACCTTGCAGATTGAGTATAACGGAGAAATTATTAAATAATCCTTAAATACAAAAATCTTTTCAATAAAAATAATTCGGTTGCCATCCGTAGGTGATTGTTTTGCGATTTTTATTGCACTAAGCGTTGCTAAATGATATAATATAAACTGTTAAATTGAAAATCCAAATATTTATCATTTGAGATTGTGAGGCTAATATGATCCTTCAAATCAATCAGGTGACCGCGAACGGCAGAAATCAATTTGAAATTCTTGAAAACGGACAGCTTTTGTTCAGAGGCTCGGCTCCGTTCTATAATCCCGGGATACCGATCGGCGGCGACGTTTTCCGCAAGCTTACGCTGACGGACGTCATGGATCATCCGATTTTGTATACCGACTATAACGCGGTCGAAAACCTTGCCGCGTCAGCTGTCCCGTTGAGCTGGCTGTTTAAGGGCGCAAAGCAGGTGTGCCGCTATTCCGTGCTCAACGGAGAGAATCAGATTGTCGGACGCTTTTACTTTGAGCAGACCGGCATAGCGAAAACCAAGCTTGTGATAGAATGGCGCGGAAGGCTGATAGCCTGTTATCAAAAGGGAGCCGGCAAGAAAGAGGTCATCTCCTTTTATGACGGCGAAACGCAGATCGGACAGCTGACAAAGCCCAACGCTGTCGTCAATAACCTCGACTGCTATCTGCTGCATTTCCTTGATAACAGCCTTGACCGCGAGATCGCCGCTTTCTTTACAATTTATTATGATTTTCTTCGCCACAACCACAGCGGCGAAATTGTAAAGAAGGGTCGGCGTACGGATGTTGAATTCACCTTTGATCTGTATAACAAATTTTACAACAAGAATTTTATAGTAGAAAACTTCGGCAAGGAAGAAAACGAACGCGTGGAGCAGTTCATCAAAGACGCGTACAAGGTACGCAAAAAGAAATAAGGAGAAAGCTATGTTTGGCAAGAAAAAATTTGACGGAGAATGTCAGGGAAGATTTACGGGCGAGAAGTTATCTACGGCAAGCGCTTTAATGAGTCGAACGGAACGACTCCTACGGACGGCGTTCAGGTTGAGGCGTATATCGGCTTTAACACCGCTCACGCGGGAGGCAATATGAGATATCCCGTGTACGAATATGAGGTTAACGGAGTAACCTATCGCCGCGCCAAAACAGGCGTTTCCTACAACAGCGGTCACGTTGCGAAAATGAAAGATAAGCCCTGTAAGGTGCTTTACGAAACAGCGAATCCCGGAAACTCAAAGGCGAAATAATAGTCAGGAGATTGCCGCAAGGATAAAGTGCAGGCACAAATGCCATTACGAGTGTAACGAAAGATAGTATAACAATGCCGACGGAGTTTTAAAGAGATCACTCCGTCGGCTGTATTATTCTTAATTATTTTTTTGCTTGACACGAATATTATGTATCAGCATTATTGATTTTATAACACCTGTAACAAATAGCATAGTTGATGATAGAACGACGGTAATAAAAACATCCGGTACAAATGCTTCTGCTACCCAAAGCGGTGTTTGGAAGAAAACAGGAACAACAAGCAAAATGAATATCGGCAATATCAAATGATAAATCACAAGGGTAATTACCTTGCGGACTTTTTTATTCTTCTTGAGTGATTTTCGATAGCGGATTAAGAAACAAAGGGGAAGAACGGCAACAGCAAAGACCGCAATCATAATCAGGTCAATTCGCAAATGGTTTAGCAGATATGCGTTATCCGCTATTTCATTTGGACTTTCACCCAAAAGCATCAGTATGACGCCCCATCCCAAGCTATCCATCATTTCATTCGTCACAAAGTAATCATTGACGTTAGTTGTAATGGCGACGCCGAGTCCGCTTTCGGGAAGAATAAATACGCAAGAGGTACCCGTTTCCACCAGACCGCTGTGACGCAATACCGGCTCAGACAACGGCTCTTTGACAGTTGCCCAGCCATAGCCGTACCAAAACGGAACATCATCCTCTACATAAACGGTATCTCCGTAAAACATTTTATCAATACTTTGCTTTGAGATAATATCCTCTCCACCGTTCAAGTACATTTGCAAATATCGTCCGAGATCGTTGGTCGAGGAAGAAAGATAGCCTGCGGGAACTGTGATCCAAGCATTTTCCGAGGTAGGGTACTTGTGACTGCGTTTCAGCTGAAAGCCCCAAAAATCGGTGTAACCGTCTATCAAACCATTATTGATACTTTCTTTTTGTGTGGCGGCAGTATGTGAAAGGTCAAGAGGTTCAAAGATATTTTTCGTTACATATTCCTCATAAGATAAGCCGCTGACCTTCTCAATGATTTTACCAAGTAACGAGTAATTCACGTTGGCGTAGTGATGCTCACCCTGTTCATTAATGATATGAAAGTTTTCAAGTGTTTGGTGTTCGCCAAGTCCTCCCGTATGATTGAGTAACTGACTGACCGTGATTTTATCTCCGTCCGCAGCATTTGGCAGATAAGCCGAGATTTTTTCGTCTAAATTGATTTTTCCTTGTTCGATAAGCTGCATTACACAGACCGCCGTGAAGGATTTGCTGACCGAGCCGAGAACAAACGGTGTATCGCAGTCATCACACTCCCCGTAACAGCTTGAAAACAACACATTATCCTTGTTTACGATGGTAATGGAAAGCGCCGGAATATGGGCGTTTTCAACACAGGTCTGTAAATATTCATCAACCGTATCATCATTTATTTTGTTTGTTGCTGCGCCGACAGATAACGAATTGCATATCATTATAGACAATATAACAACCGCAATCATAACGATACTTAAAAACTTCCTTTTTGTCACAGTCTTCACCCTCAATTATCAGATATGATTGTCCACCTTAAATTGTTACGTCAATTTTATCATACAACTGAAAATAACGCAATACAAGACGCCGCCAAGCAGGAAACAATCTTTCTTGGCGGCGTTTTCTATTGCTAAATATTCGGAGTCGTGGTAGAATAAAAATGATATAAGTAAAGGTGTTGTAATTATGATGACTTTTATTGAAGCACTTAGAAACGGAGACTTAGATGCAATCCGAAGTTTCCCAAAATCGGATTTACATAACCATTTTGTGCTTGGCGGTAACAGAGAGTATATATTTGAGAAAACCGGATGTGAGGTTAAACCAATTTCCAATCCGGTGAAATCTATGAAGGAAATGGATGCTTGGAGCACTGAGTATATCGGAAACCGCTTTAACAGTACAGAAGGCAGAAAGCTGTTAATTGAAGCGACCTTTGCGCAGGCAAAGAACGATGGTGTAACCGTGTTAGAAATCGGTGAAGATGTATGGGGACTTGGTGAGTTTTTTCACAATGATATTGACGAACTGATTTATTCTTTTCAGGAAGCGAATGATAAGATTGCTCCAGAGATTGAATTGCGTTTGCAGATCGGTTTATCTCGTCATTGTCCGGTTGACTATTTGATGGATTGTCTAAAGCACTTTTGGGGACATAGGGAGTTTTATTCTATCGACCTTTACGGCGACGAGCTGGCGCAGCCAATTGAAAACTTTATCCCTATTTACGAAAAAGCCGCAGAAAACGGATTGGTGCTAAAAGCACACGTCGGCGAATGGGGTACGGCACAAGACATTATTACAGCAGTTAAAGCATTACAACTCAATGAAGTGCAGCACGGTATTGCTGCTGTTCAAGATGAAGATGTGATTGATTTTCTTGTAGAAAAAGACATTAGACTAAACATCACCCCTTCGAGTAATGTTCTGTTAGGGCGTGTAAACGATATGGCTTACCACCCGATAGCCCAACTTTACCGAAAAGGAGTAAATGTAACAATCAACTCTGATGATGTGCTGATTTTCGATTCCGATGTATCAAAGGAATACCTTCGTTTATATCAATCGGGGTGTATGACATCGGAGGAGCTGGACGACATTCGGATTAAGGGTTTGAATAGGAAATCGTTTAATCTTTGAAAAAACAATGATAGTATTAATACCCATTGAAAACAAAGCTAAATTGCGGTATAATAACCGTACAGAAAAGTTTATCCAATACAGCTAAAAATCCTCTCACTGTTATCAATGCTGATAATAAAATGATAACAAGAGGGGCTATAGGCAGGAGAATATGGATATATCAAATAATAGAAAGCACCACAGATAGCACAGATAATAATTCATACACGGATTTGTTTCAGTGCTATCGAGTGGGAATGATATTGCATCGCAAAATCAACCATGTACGTTATACGATCTTATCATAACTGACGCTGTGCGTCACCACAATTTAAATTGATAACACAACAGCCGCCAAGTGAGGTAATCTCCTGCTTGGCGGTGTTTTTTATACAGGTTACATATTGACTATTATTTTATACCATGCGATATCTTGACACTGATAAGATTGTATGATATAATCTTTACAGTGATAAGATTGGAGGGGCATTAATGGAGAAAAAACCATACCATCATGGAGAATTGAAAAAGGCGCTTATTGAAAACGGGATAGAGTTTATCAATCAATATGGAGAGGAAAAGCTATCGCTGCGAAAAGTTGCTGAAAAGTGCGGTGTAAGCAACGCCGCTCCTTATGCGCATTTTAAGGATAAAGATGATTTTATAAATGCTATGCAAAAATATGTTATGGAGGCATTTATGAATTCATTAACGATTTGTGTTAATGAATGTAAGGACGAAACACAGATTCTTTCAGAGTTGGGCGTTTGTTATGTTATGTTTTTTTATCACAATCCGCTTTACTTCGACTTTTTGTTTTCACGCAAAAGTATTCAAATAAGATTATCTTCAGATAACAGCGATATACCGCCGTTTGAGCTGTTCAGAAGAACAGCAAAAAATGTATTGGGAAAAATGGGTATATCGGAAGAAAATGTCCGATATAAAACAACCGCAATGTGGGCGCTGGTTCATGGTCTGGCAGCTTTATCGGCTATGCCCAATATCGATATAGTTTGGGAATCGGAAGTTAGAGCAATAATCAATTCAGTTGATATTTCAGATATAAAGGAGAGCTGACAGATGATTGGTATTTATTTGAGCGGAATAGGAAATACAAAGCATTGTATTGAGAGATTAGTAAAACTATTAGACCAATCTGCAAAAACGATTCCCTTGGAAAATAGAAACATCATTAGTGAAATAAAAAACAATGACACAATTATTTTAGGCTATCCCACCCAGTTTTCCAATGCTCCTGTTATGGTTCGGGATTTTATTAAATTAAATGATATTTGGGGAAACAAGAGAGTTCTGTGTGTCACAACAATGGGCGCTTTCAGCGGTGACGGTGCAGGCTGTACGGCAAGGATTTTGAAGAAAAAAGGAGCTATCATTCTGGGTGGTTTGCAAATTCATATGCCTGATTCTGTTTGCGACAGTAAAATGTTAAAAAAGTCCATTGAAGAAAACAGAAAAATTATTTTCGAAGCGGATAAAAAGATTGAAAAGGCAGCGCTTGATATCCAAAACGGTAAATATCCTCAAGAGGGAATTAGTTTCTTTTCGCATATCATCGGTCTTTTTGGTCAAAGACTGTGGTTTTATAACAAAACGAGTCATTATTCAGATAAACTAAAAATAAACGATAGCTGCATTGGCTGTGGACTTTGCAGCCAAATTTGCCCAATGAACAACATAACAATCGAAAATAATAAAGCAGTTGCTGGAAATATGTGTACAATGTGTTATAGGTGTATCAGTCATTGTCCGCAAAAAGCAATTACATTGATCGGAAAAGCAGTTCAAGAGCAATGTCAGTATGATAAATATATAAAATAAATACCAAGCTGAAAATATTTAAAACTGTTGATTTACACCTGATAAGCGCAGCCGTCAAGTGGGGTGATTTCCTTCTTGGCGGCTGTGTTGTTATTCATCTTTTTTGTGCAAGCTACAAATATACATATCCGTGACGAATATCTCACTATCACAGAATTTGCAGAGCAGAATAAAAGAACAAGAAAAGAAATAGAGAAGCTCATTGACAGCGGAAAGCTAAAATACTTCCGAAAAAGTCCTCTTGGCTATATTTATATCCATAAAGACGAAAAATTACCGTGATGGCTTAAATACATCACGGTAAAAATTATTTCTGATTCATCTTTTTAAGGAGGATAAGGGCTGCATCTCTCTGTTCCTCGGATAACGCTGACCAACAATCAAGCAGATCTCTTGTTTTATCGTTTACCTCTATCAATTCTCCGTCCGCAAAGAACTGCGACATTGTAATGCCAAAGCCTTTGCAGATTGATTCCAATGTAGTGACAGACGGAACAGCATTGCGCTTTATTATATTAGCAATGGTGGAATCTGATAAATCGCTTTCCTTTGCCAAGCGATACGCCGACCAACCTCTTTGTTTTAATAACTGTTTGATTTTCTCAGTAGCATCCATATATCCGTACCTCATTTCTGTAATAATTGTACCTTTTTCTGAAACGGTATAATATAGTATAATTGTAATAAACTATCGTTAAATAAAACGATAATATACTATATTAAACAATGGAGATAAAAGGATGACAAAAGCAGAAATGAGAGAACACACCTGTTGCTTTACGGGACACAGAAAAATTCCTCAAACTGAACTCGGCAATGTAAAACAAGAATTAAGAAAAGCCATAATATCGGCAATCAATGACGGATACCTCTATTTTGGTGCAGGCGGGGCGTTAGGTTTTGATACCCTTGCGGCACAAACGGTATTAGAGCTAAAGAAAAAATATCCCGATATACGCCTGATCCTTGTTCTTCCTTGTCTGTCGCAAGCAAGGAATTGGAAAGCAGCTAATATATCGGAATATGAGAGAATAAAGAAAAAAGCAGACAAGGTTGTTTATACATCAAAAGAATATACGAGAGATTGTATGTTCAAAAGAAATTGCCACCTTGTCGATAACAGTAGTTTGTGTATTTGCTATTTGAAGGAACAATCAGGCGGCACAGCATATACGGTCAAATATGCTACAACTCACGGTTTGACTGTACATAATATCGCTTTGTGATTCATAGAAAATCTAATTGCCATATTGCCTGTTTCGTGGTAGAATTTGAATGTATTCATTAAAGAATGATTTTGCTTTATTAATTAGAAGGTGAAAACTTATGAGTAGAATAGTTGTATTGATTGGAAGTAATCGTAGAAATGGAAACACCGAATTATTAGCTAAAGCTTTCGCAGAAGGCGCAAGTAAAAATAATATTGTAGAATTAGTATCTGCTGCTGATTTCACAGTCAATCCATGTATAGGTTGCAATACTTGTTTCTTAAGAGAAGGAAATAAATGCTTTCAAAACGATGATATGCCTAAAATATATGAAAAGCTAAGAAACGCTGATGGGTTTAAGTCCTCATTTCTTGGTGGCTGGGAGAAAATAAGAGGTATGTATGAAATACATAATTAGAGAAATGCACCCAAACGAAAATTTTTTACTTGAAGATTTCTTGTATCAGGCAATCTATCAGCCCGATAAAACAAATTTAGCACCGAGGTCGATTATTAAGCAACCTGAATTACAAGTGTATATTAAGGATTTCGGCACCAAAAAGGATGATTACTGCTTTTGTGCCGAGGTAGACGGTAAGATTGTCGGGGCAGTATGGGTACGCAATATAAACGGCTACGGCAGCGTTGATAATAATACAGTCGAATTTGCGATTTCTGTTTTTGACGAATATCAAAAAATGGGTATTGGCACAGCGTTGATGAATAAAATGCTTGAGCATCTCAACAAGCTGAATTATTCAAAAGCCTCTCTCGCTGTTCAAAAAGAAAACTATGCTGTCCGAATGTATCAAAAGGTCGGATTTGAAATCGTTGATGAAAACGAGCAGGAATATATAATGATTCAAAATTTAGGTAATGAAAAATGACAAATCGTCCCGAGGATTAAGCCTTCTATCCAACGCAGAGTTCCGGTAAATGCTGAATTCTACGTTTCGTGGGTGTTCTTTTTGGGTTTTTTATCGTACAATTTCTTCGTGAAAGGCGGTGTCGGTTATGGATCAAATCAAAATCGGAAATTTTATTTCGACAATGAGAAAAGAGCAGGGACTTACTCAGCGACAGCTTGCGGATAAGCTTTTAATTAGTGACAAAACCGTGAGCAAATGGGAATGCGGCAAAGGTATGCCCGAGGTTTCGTTGATGTTACCCTTGTGCGATGCTCTTGGGATAAATCTCAACGAATTGTTTTCCGGTGAAAAGCTAACCGACGCTGACTACAAAAAGAAAGCGGAGGAAAATATTATGAACCTTGTAAAAGAAAAATCAGAAAGCAAAAAGAAAATCATACTGTCGGTTATCGTCATGGTGATTACCTTCATGGCGGGAGTCGTTTTGATCATGACGTCAGGCTTATTGGAAATGCCGCTATGGTTCCGTATTCATCTTATTGTGACAGGCGCAATCGCCATTATCGGAGGTATTCTGGTGGCGACTATGCTTGATATGGACGCAGGAACCTTTGAATGTAAATACTGCGAAACGCGCTTCAAGCCAACCACAGGAGAGTATCTCAAGGGTGTGCATACAATCACAAAGCGAAAGCTGAAATGCCCTCATTGCGGTAAAACGAGCTACTGCAAACGCAGGCTGACACATTAAAATACCGTAAACCTATATCAAAGCCATTATAATTGACCCGAACAATAGAAGCGAGATTTGGGTGCCTGTTGTGAAAAAGTAATATGAAAGAAATACTCCGCAGATTGAAATTATTCCATGCTGCGGAGTGTATTTTCTTATGCAAGAATTTGGAGAAATGCAATTGACCAATTAAATGTTATCTTCTAAAATAAAACTGTGACTGAAACCGAACGGTGATAATAACGAGGAAAGGAGAGAATGGTTTGACTAATAAATGGTAGAAACTTACGATACTGTTGTAAATATATATGATTAAGTTTTTATATGTTTTGCTTTATAAATTGTATGACCTCCGCGGATGTCAAATAATCCTCATGTTCAATCCCCGAAAAAATTTTCAATTCCGCGTCTGCGTAGCATTCTGCCAGTTTCCCTTGAAGTTCAGCAGGAAGGGTTGTATCCGCATCGGAACCAATCACGGTCACAGGGCAGGTAGTTTTTGCGGCATATTGATCCACATGGATGTTGTTTTTGATAAAGGCTTGAAGCGGTCCCCAATAGAACGGAAGGATACGGTTATACATATCTGCGCTTGTCCGATAACCGGAGAGAAGAAATAATTGGCTGCAATTGCGAATGCCGGCTAAATAAGCTGCCATTCCGCAACCGTAGCTGTGTCCCATTACAATAATCTCCTTGCCGGGATACCGCATCGCTGCATAGTCATACAGCGCCTCGGCGGACTTTTGCATTGTTTGCAGATTCATCCTGCCGGTGCTTTCCTGCGTGCCGTAGTAATCCACCGAGAGGAATGGACAATCGTAATACCCGGCATACATGCCAACTGTATTGTAAGCTACATACATGGAGCCTCCAAAGCATAGAATCACATTATTGGATTCTTGTTCAAGAGCATATCCATATCCAATCAGCCCATCATCAATCTGAATTCTTTCGGGCTGAAATGTTACCTGTTGCAGTTTTCTGTCCCCTTTGTAAAATGAGTACGAGATTGTTTGCATCACAAAGTCTCCGATAAACAGGACAATTAGTATCCACATAAGTATTTTCAAAATTATATAGGCAACATTCATGTTTTTCATCCTTTCCATCCTTTCTGCTCTCGCCAATTGGCTGTTTCAAAGCAGACGTGTGTTGCTTTGAACATTCGTAGTCCAATTTTACATTTCCTTATTTATCTCTCTTGTGTTTTTCAAAAATGCGAAACCGCTGACTTCTACGATCATAGCACCCAGCCATACCCACACAGCGATAGGGTACAAACTAATTACTCCGGCAATCAGCATCATCACCGCCGGCACGAGGTATTTCCTCGGATGATGCCACAGATCGGTTTCGACCTTCCATCTGCGAAGCGGACGAAGCCACTCCAACGCCACAGATAAAATGGAACTCTGCAAGGCAAACAGCACAGCGGTCAGAAGCTCTATATAGCCGACGCCACCGTTTCTGAACTGCCAGCATATTAGGTAAATGCCGCTTATCATGGAGTTTGCGCAGAAGATGAAAAGACAATATTGGGTACAAAAGCGCATGACCTGCCCGGGCATTGCCCGCAGACCCTGCTCCGTATCGGGATCGCCTGATATGAGCGTACAGATCGGCGTATTCAAGCTCAATACGGCAAAGCCCATCGGCATATTGTTAAAACCATTAAGCTGACCGAGAATAAAGGGTAACACGCAGGCAAAGGCGCAGAGCGCGATTGTGTTGAGAAGATAGTTGGTATTTGATGTGAGATAGCGCAACAGATACACGAATACGCTTGCCGTGCCGGATTTGTGCTTTACGACCTGCCGTGTGTGGCCGGAACGGTAAAAAACATAGGCGTCCGTCCGCGTTAGCAATATAAATGCGATCACGATGCTCACGGTGCAGGCCACAGCCATGACCAATGCCCCCGGAGCGAGGAAGATCGCTGCCGCGATGCCCGAAGTCCATATCGCCACAAGCGGCCATTTTTTGCAGATCGGCATGGAGTACCACGCCGCCGCCAGCAAGCATCCGTTCACGGCGCACAGCAGCGCCGTCACCATCTGTGCAACATTCCACCCGCCGACCGCAAACAGCAGCGCCAGCACGAAAAACGACTTGGTGATTAGCGTGTAGGCGGCAAAGGACAATACATAAGAAAGCGTCAGGCCGTTGCGTGGAAAAGGGAGCATAAACAGCCCCATGAAGGTTTCCGCATGACGGTTTGAGCCGATTGTCTGCCACATGATACCCGCCGAAAACGCCGTGGCCGTCAGATAAAGGATAAACGGAGCTATTGTTATACGGACGCCCGCGCCAAAAAGAGCGAAGAAAAGGATGGCGCTGACCAAAAGACTTCTGACGATCCTCTCGTATTTCGCCCCAAACAACTGCTTGCAAATCGCTCTCGCCGCGCTCATTCCTTGAGTACCTCCCGGATCGTTTCAGCGTTGATTTCCGGCCCGGTAAAGGTATTCCGTATCCGCCCCTGTTCCAATACAAGCACACGGTCAGAGGTCAGGCAGATGCTTTCCAAAATGTGAGAGGAAAAGAGTATCGTGCCATATTGCCGGTATCCGTTTATCAGCTCGTATAGATATTCCGTGCTTTGGAAGTCGAGGCCGCTCCACGGCTCGTCCAAAAGAAGCAGCTTCGGATGGAGCGCAAAGGCGGTCATCAAATATGCCTTTTTCAGATTTCCCGTTGACAGTTCTTTCAGCAGTACGTCAATGTAATCTTCAAAGTGGAAGCCCCGCACCAGTGCTGAAAAATCCGGCTGTTTCACGCCGTAGGACGCCGCCGCATAAGAAAGATACTCACGAAAGGTGAAATATCCAAAAGAATGATCTTCCGCGAATACGGTATATCGGTTTTCCTTGAACGTCCTGTCCTGAAAAGAAAATGCTTCCCCCTGCCACTTGGCCGTGCCGATTTGAAAGCTGCTAATCAGCCCGGAGAGTGTTTTGATAAAGGTCGTCTTTCCGGCACCGTTCAGTCCGATCAGACCAACGATTTCATGGTCGCCAAGCTCCAATGAGAAATTGTCCAGTACGTTTTTCCCCGGCGAGTACCACACGTTTAATCTGTCGATGGTCAGAAGGGTTAAGTCCTCCATCTCATCACCTCCGCTTGTTCTTTTCCCTTTTCCAACCAGTATAGGCGCTGAGAAGAAAGGCGATACCCAAAACAGCATACAGTCCGGCAAAGGGATAGTTGTTCTGCACACAGCATACAACAGCGGCAATCAGCCAGATGATACCTACGGCCAGACGTATTACAATATGGCGCATTATTTTTCCCTCCTTAGAAGATTTTTCATATCTTTCACCTCGCTGAAAATAAAGAGCCGATGTACTTTGTGATTGCTCACAAGTTCATCGGCTCTGCGTCTAAAGCGTCCGGCTCTTTGATGACTGATATATTTTGTTTTATAAGATTGATCATCGTTTCTTTTTTACACTTGGGGCAAAAAAGCGGAAAGTTTTCAAGTACGGTATCCGGTCTGACCTTCGTACGGGTTTTATTGCCGCAAATAGGGCAAAGCACCCATGTGACTTTATAGTGATTCATATTGTTATCCCTTCTATCAGAAACCCAATAAAGCTCTCCAGCCGGATGTAAAAAACGCGCCTGCAGTCTTTATATAGATGTCTGCTTCTTCTCTTGAAAAATCATTTCTAATGAATTCCACATAGGTACGATATTGATTTCGCATCATAAGCGAAATAGTTTCCTTCTTAATCAAAGGAATGGAGAATCCTTTTTCCCTTAATTCCGGCAAAGTATGAAAAACAATTTGTGTTTCGTAGTCTGCGACACGGTCTACGATGTTTTCATAACGTGTTCCATCCGCACAGCAAATCAGCAGCTTCATACCGTCGAAATTCTCATAGATGAAATCAAGTGTTTCGGAAAAGATTTTGTCCTTGTCCCAAACCTTGTCTGTTTGTTCCAACTCAAACATTTCATCCTTTTCGTTTTCAGCAAGGTGTAGTATTTCTCGTATTCTCTCTATAAGCGGATCAACCAAAGCAGAAAACAGAGCTTCTTTACTATCGAAGTGCTTATAGATACCGGGAGCAGAAATACCCACAGCATCAGCAATCTGCTGCATGGATGTGCCTTGAAAACTGTTTTGCAGGAAAATCCCTCGGGCAATATTCAATATCTTACTCGGCGTATTACCTTTTTTTGCCGGCATGATTGACCTCCGCAACGGTATTGATTTGATAAGTTAACGCCATTAACCTTTGTCCAATATATCATGTTTTTATAAAATTGTCAAGGATTAAAGTTTAGATATATGATTAGATCAGATGAATATTGACATGATGCATAAAAATTCACGTATTATTTTGTTTGAGGTTACGCGATTAACCTATTGAAACATCAGTATCTCTATCTTATAATCTCATTGAAAGACTATATTCGGAGAGATGTTTATGCGGTCAAATTCATTCGTAAAATCGGTAATGAAAATAGCCATCCCTGTCGCTCTTCAATGTATGCTGCAATCTTCATTTAGTATTGTTGATCAGGTAATGGTCGGTAATTTGGGAAGCACAAGTGTCGCCGCAGTAGGCATTGCCGGAAAGCTTTCATCCCTCTACGCAGTGGTTATCGGAGCGGTTGTTTCAGTGGCAGGAATAATGATTTCACAGTATATTGGCGCAAAGGACGAAAAAGAGGTTAACCGCAGCTTTTGTCTTAATACTTCTATTTCAGTGATTATTGCTGTAGTATTTATGTCAGCGTGCCTGTTACTTCCGACTCAGTTAATGGGACTTTACTCAACTGATAATCAGACGATAAAATCTGCGTCTGAATATTTAACGATTATTTCGTTCGGTTTTTTACCTTATGCAATAGATATGCTGATTTCTACTCGCTTGCGATGTATGGATAAAGCGGTTTTGCCGTTAATATTCAGCATTATTTCGAATGCCGTCAATACCGGCTTGAATTATGTATTGATTTTTGGAAAATTTGGAATTGCCGCTATGGGAGTTAACGGCGCAGGTATAGCGACAGTTGCTTCTCAGCTTTTTAATACGCTTTTGTTGATAATAAGTTTGATTGTTGTATGCAGAAATAAAAAAATAGAATTCACTTTTTCCGTAAAGCTTACAAAAATGACTTATGGAAAATATGTTGCTATACTTTTACCGATTCTTGTAACCGAATTTATGTGGAGCTTAAGTGAGAATGTGTATGCTTCTATCTATGGACACATCGGTACACTTGAATGTGCCGGAATGACGCTTACATATCCGATTCAGGGCTTGATGATAGGAGCACTCAGCGGATTGGCACAAGCTTCCGGAATCTTAATTGGCAAAGAACTTGGTAGGGGAGAGTTTGATTCTGCTTATAAAAAATCAAAAAGTATGATATTATATGGATTCATCGGGTCATGTGTACTGTCTGCTGCTTTGATGTATCTAATGAATTTTTATACTGATACCTACAATGTTGAAAAAATCGTAAAGCAGACCGCACAGCAGATATTACTGGTATTTGCAGTCGTATCGCCAATAAAGGTGACAAATATGATTCTTGGCGGTGGTATAATTAAAAGCGGCGGACAAACACGAGTGGTCATGATTATCGAGTTAATCGGCACATGGGGAGTAGGCGTTCCACTTGCGCTGTTAAGTGCCTATGCTTGGAACTTACCTATCCCGATTGTATATTTTATCCTTTCAATGGAGGAATGTGTGCGTTTGATATTGACATGGATTGTTTTTATAAGAAAGAAATGGATGAAAAAGATTTGAAACTTATTAAGGAAAAGATTAAAAGGTTAAATTCAAAACATATATTTAATCTGTCAAATGTACGGCTGTTACTGATGATTATTATTACAGCATTATTATGGATTGTGCTGTTAAAGCTCGGCATTGCAAGACCAAGATGGTGAGGTGATGATATGGATAAAAAAGAAAAAACTGCTAAAGCTCTCGGTATAGTTTCTTTTGTATTGAGTATTTTAGGATTAAGAATTGTCATAATCTATCCAAAAGAAATGAGGAAAGTTAATGTGGGACGAAAATAAGGTAAGAATAAAAGATATAGCGGAGGAGCTCGGAGTCAGTACGGCGACAGTATCTAATGTGCTTCACGGCAAGACAAAAAAGATTTCCGACAGGACAGTAAAAAAAGTTGAGCAAAAGCTTGAGGAGCGCGGCTATATTCCCAATATGGCGGCAACATTGCTCGCGCGTAATAATTCCAGAATTATCGGAGTTATAGTAAATGACCATCCGAAATACGAAGGGCATACCTTTGAAGATTTGTTTATTTCAGCAGCAATAAATCACTTGTCTGACGAAATAGAATTGTGCGGATATTTTATGATGCTTAAAAAAGCGAAGAAGATCTCGGAAATTGTAAGATTTGCATCAATGTGGAATTTGGACGGCGTTGTAATCATAGGCTTTTGTGAGGATGAGTATCAGGATCTAAGGGATCATATTCGTGTGCCGTTTGTGATTTATGATGGGTTTGCCGATGTTCAGAATCGTTTTGGCAACATTACAATTGATGATTTCGACGGAGGCAGGCAGGTTGGTGAATATCTCAAGAGTATGGGTCATAACCAAGTCCTATGTATTGCCGATAATGATGTGTGTATGGACCTTATGAGGTATAAAGGACTATGCGAAGGACTAAACCTCAAAGCGGATTTTTTAAAAATACCTATGGAAGCAGATGAAAGAGAAGAATTCTACCTTTCAAAACTTGATGAGTTAAAAAGACACACTGCCATATTTGCCGTGTCTGACTATTACGCAATTGAGCTTATGCGCTTTTTGCGTCGACATGGAATAATAATTCCTGATGAAATCTCTATAGTGGGGTTTGACGGCAGCAGAGAAGCATCTGATATTACTCCAAAGCTTACTACAGTTGCACAGAATAATCTACTTCGTGCGCAAACAGCAATATCATTATTGGTTAAGATGATTAATAACAACGAAGCGACTGAGAATTTGTGTATACCGGTAAAGCTTTTAATAGGAGAAAGTGTAAAAGAGTTAAATTGATGCATCCGGATTCTTGATACGATGTATAGGATAAGGTAAGGAGGTGGCTATTTTCAAAGAAAAATCAGATTGGATAATATGCCCGGTTTGCAAAAACAAGACAAGGACCAGGATGACAATAGATACTGTAATCAGAAATTTTCCTTTGTTTTGTCCAAAGTGTAAGAGGGAAACAGTAATAAGTGTTACAAGAATGAATATTTCAGTCATTGAAGAGCCGGACGCATCAGACGCAGAGCCGATGAACTTGTGAGCAATGACAGAGTACATCGGCTCTTATTTTATTGCTATTTAGCAGAAAGGAATGACGAATGGAGAAAAAACTTATTCTTAAATCAGATGTGCTTAATACATTTGAGAAGTTGGGATTGAAATCAGGACAAGTGATAATGGTACATACGTCCCTTAGCAGTATAGGCTATGTTTGCGGAGGTGCTCAGACCATTATTGAAGCTTTGATTGAAGCAGTTGGAAATGACGGTACAATTATGATGCCATCACAATCGTGGAAAAATCTTGATCCCGAATCAGGAGTGCATTGGGAGGTGGATGTGGATTGCTGGCAGACCATACGTGATAATTGGCCGCCGTATGATAAGGATGTTACACCGACCAATACAATGGGGGCAGTGGCAGAGATGTTTCGACTGTGGAACGGAACTATTCGCAGCGACCATCCCGCAAGGTCAGTAGCGGCATTTGGCAAATATGCAAAGTATTTGACGCAGGGGCATGATTTGTCGAATATTTTCGGGGACGGTTCTCCTGTCGGAAAGCTTTATGAGCTTGATGCATATGTGCTTCTTATAGGAGTTGGGTATGACAAGAATACCTCTCTGCATCTTGCTGATGCAAGGGCAGAGTATCCGGGCAAGCATCTCTGTACGGAATACAGTGCTGTTATGGAAAACGAAAAGAGAGTGTGGAAGGCATATGACACGCTCTATGTTGACGGCGAGGATTTTGAGCAGATTGGTACAGCCTTTGAAGAAAACTGTGAAGTTAAAAAGGCTACGCTGGGAAATGCAACTCTGCGGCTTATGAAGCAAAGAGAGCTTGTGGATTTTGCCGTTGGTTGGATTGAGAAAAACAGAGTTAATAACAAACATCAGGAGGACTAAAGATGATAAAAACAATTATTAAAAAAACAACTGTAAAGTTTCTCGCTTTCAAAGTTTCTTGTTGCCGGAGTGTCTGACGGTGCGGTTAAATAATGCAAACCCGGTATAAGATGCGAAAAGTGGAATAATTATTGTAAAAAAGATATTGTGGGATTTAGTTACCTATAGACATGAGTTTAAGGTAAATTTTATTTTTCTCTCATTTGATATTCATGATGTGACCATTTATCTTTATGCCTTTCGACACTTTAAAGTGTTGGAAGGCTTTTTCTTTATGAATAAAACATTCAAGATTTGTGAAAAAAGACCTTGACAAAATTTTTAAACAGAGATATAATAGAGAACGCA
>CAMVTS010000015.1 GCA_947170465.1 uncultured Clostridia bacterium | reverse complement strand
TATTGTAAATTGGTCTACATTATATTATAGCACAGTTTGTGAAAGAAAGCAAGCGCCGCCGCTTCAAGCGCCGCCGCTTTACGCTTTTTGCAAGACCTCCACAATCTCGCTGGCGTACATACGGTGGTAGTCGTCGCCGTTGTAGCTGGCTTTGACGGCTTCCTCAATGATGCTTTCCTCATTGAAATCCTGCGCGTAGAGCTTTTTGCAGACAAGCACCAGCTTGGCCTCCTCAAAATACGGCACACCGTCCCCGGTAAACGCCGGCGTCAGACCGGTGGCGGCAACCTTGTCAATCTCTCTGCCGCTTTTGGTGCCGCAGAGCGTGAGCGCCTGCCGGAAGCTCTCGTCAAAGAAGCACATGGAGAAGCAGCCGTTGCTTTCCAGAAATTCAAAGGTGTAGCGCTGCGGACGGATAAAGGTGAACGTCACCGGCTTGTTCCAGAGAACGCCCACGCCGCCCCAGCTGACGGTCATGGTATTGAAGCGTTCGGGCGTGCCGGCAGTCACCAGCGCCCATTCCTTGCCAATCAGGGTGAAGGGATTTTCGGTGAGCTCCTGCGGCGTGATTTTTGTAAATGCTGACATGCAATCATTCCTCTCGTTTTTTTCTAATATTATAGCAGAAAACGGAAAAATATTCAATATATATCCGTTAAATATTCATGAATATGCGCATATCCCCTGAATAAATGAATATTCATTGTTTCTTTTTGAGTACTGCATAAGTGTAATTCTGCGGAAATCTTGTCTGAAATTCGGCTTGTTGAGGAGTTTTTGCCCATGCTGACGGCGATTTTTGTGCAAGAGCGCAAACTTGCATAAATATTCAAAAATAGGGCTTGATTTTTTCGCCGGTTTGAGTATAATGGAATAGTAACATCAAAACACGGAGGAATTTACCATGGCTGATAACAAAATCAAAAAAGTAGTTTTAGCATACTCGGGCGGTCTTGACACGTCTATCATTATCCCCTGGCTCAAGGAAAACTATGACAACTGCGAGGTTATCGCGGTTTCCGGCAACGTCGGACAGGGCACCGAGCTCGATGGTCTGGAGGAAAAGGCAATCGCTACCGGCGCTTCCAAGCTCTATATCGAGGACTTGAACAAGGAGTTTGTGGAGGAATATGTATTCCCGACCCTGAAGGCAGGTGCCGTCTATGAGGGCAAGTACCTGCTGGGTACCTCCTTCGCGCGTCCTGTTATTGCCAAGAGAATCGTCGAAATCGCCAAGGCGGAGGGCGCTGACGCTATCTGTCACGGCTGCACCGGCAAGGGCAACGACCAGGTGCGTTTTGAGCTGGCTATCAAGGCATACGCTCCCGACATGAAGATTATCGCTCCCTGGAGAACCTGGGAATTCAAGTCCCGCGAGGAAGAAATCGCCTACGCGGAGGCGAAGCAGATTCCGCTGAAAATCAACAGAGAAACTAACTACTCCAAGGACAAGAACCTCTGGCACCTCAGCCACGAAGGTCTTGATCTGGAGGATCCGGCAAACGAGCCGACCTACAACAAGGAGGGCTTCCTTGAAATGGGCGTTTCTCCCGAACAGGCGCCCGACAAGCCCGAATACGTCACCATCTCCTTTGAGAAGGGTATTCCCGTAAAGCTCAACGGCGAAGCGGTTGACGGCGTTACCATGATTGAGAAGCTCAACGAAATCGGCGGCAAAAACGGTATCGGCATCACCGACATCGTAGAAAACCGTTTGGTGGGCATGAAGGCGCGCGGCGTGTATGAGACGCCCGGCGGCACTATCCTCTATGCGGCTCACGCAAAGCTCGAGGAAATCTGCTTGGACAAGGACACCCTGCACTACAAGATGAACCTTGCCAATACCTTCGCCGACCTCGTTTACAACGGCAAGTGGTACACACCTCTGCGTGAGGCAATGTCCGCTTTCGTAGACAGCACCCAGGAGTACGTTACCGGCGACGTCAAGCTCAAGCTCTACAAGGGCAACATCATCGACGCCGGCGTAACCAGTCCGTATTCCCTCTATGACGAGGAAATCGCTACCTTCGACGAGGATGAAGTTTACGACCAGAACGACAGCGCAGGCTTCATCAACCTCTTTGGTCTGCCGATTAAGGTTCGCGCCAAAAAGGGCTTAATTAAGTAATAACTGAAGATTTCAACCGTTCGGGCAGGGTGAAATATCCCTGCCCAAAAAGTGTTTATATAGGGGACATTTGTTTTCTATAATATTCGGCTTTTGAACAGCCTTCCCCCGAGGGGAAGGTGTCGCGGCACCAAAGAAAACGTTGGTTTTTGTTGTTTTGTTGAGGTGCCGTGACGGATGAGGGCAAGCGAACCTGTCCTTTCGCAGATTGTCAGATAATAAAGGCGTGTTCCGTTGCATCTTGTCATGCTGTATATTCCCGGTGGTATCACTCGAGAAATGGAGGAAAAGTTCGCTTGCCCTCATCCGTCACAATGCCGATGAACCTCGTTGCTCAACGACCTTCATCGGTTACACAAAAGCTATTTTAGGGAACACATGATAACAGGCATTGTGCCACCTTCCCCTCGGGGGAAGGCTTTTGGCGTTGTAAAGGAAAACATGAAATATAACGGAAACCGTCAACTGACCCCATTAGCCCAGAACCTGAGAAGGAATATGACCAGGGAAGAAAAACATCTTTGGTATGATTTTTTGAAATCACATCCTGAGAACTTCCGACGCCAGAAGGTTAAGGGCGATTATATACTGGATTTCTATTCTCACCAGGTAAAACTTGCCGTTGAATTGGACGGAGAACAGCATTATGACGATTTGAGAGAAAAGGATGAGAAAAGAACGGCATATCTTAATTCTCTTGGGATTTCCGTTTTAAGATTTTCAAATGACGAAATCCGAAATGATTTTGATGCAACATGTGAGCAAATAAACCTGTTTATACAAAAGTTGAAATTTTACCGGACGGTGATAAATGAGTCACCTCTGGACAGACATTCTTAAAAAGGAGAAAACCGTATGCAGCTTTGGAAGGGCAGATTCAAAAAAGAATTATCCAAAACCACCAACGACTTCAACAGCTCCATCTCGTTTGACAGCCGCATGTACCGCGAGGACATCGAGGGCAGTATCGCGCACGCGACTATGCTCGGCAAATGCGGCATCATCACGGAGGAGAGCGTTCAGGATATTATTCAGGGCTTGCAGGGAATCCTTGCGGACATCGAGAGCGGCGCGCTCAAAATCGACATGGAAGCCGAGGATATCCACACCTTCATCGAGGGTGAGCTGACCCGGCGTATCGGCGACAACGGCAAGCGCCTGCACACCTCCAGAAGCCGCAATGACCAGGTAGCGCTCGACGTGAAGCTCTACCTCAAAAAAGAGGTCGTCGCCGTTAAAAAGCTGGTGGTGGCGCTTATCAGGGTTATCGCCGGAAAAGCGGAGGAATACAGCGACACCGTGATGCCCGGCTACACCCATTTGCAGAGAGCGCAGCCGATTACCTTCGGTCATCACTTGCTCGCCTACGGCGAAATGCTTTTACGCGACGTCTCCCGTCTGGAGGACTGCCTGAAACGCATGGACGAAATGCCGCTTGGCTCCTGTGCGCTCGCCGGAACCACTTACCCCATCGACAGAACCGTCACCGCCGGACTGCTTGGCTTTGACCGCGTTACCAACAACTCCCTCGACGGTGTTTCCGACAGGGATTTCTGTATTGAGTTCGCTTCCGTGCTCTCGATTATCATGGTGCACCTCAGCCGTTTTTCGGAGGAGATTATCATGTGGTGCAGCTGGGAGTTCAAGTTTGTGGAGCTGGACGACGCGTTTTCCACCGGCTCATCCATCATGCCCCAGAAGAAGAACCCCGATATTGCCGAATTAGTACGCGGCAAATCCGGTCGTGTGTTCGGCGACACCATGACCCTGCTCACCGTGATGAAGGGTATCGCCCTTGCCTACAACAAGGACATGCAGGAGGACAAGGAGGCAATCTTCGACGCGGTTGACACCGTCAAGATGTGCCTGACCGCCTTTACGCCCATGCTTGACACCATGCGCGTGATTCCGCAGAACATGCGCAAAGCGGCTGCCGGCGGCTTTATTAACGCCACCGACTGCGCCGACTGGCTGACAAAGAACGGCGTTCCCTTCCGTGACGCGTACAAGGCGACCGGCGAACTGGTTGCGCGCTGTATTGAGCTCGGAACCGATCTGGAGAGTCTGCCGCTTGACGAATACAAGAAGGTCTGCGACGTGTTCACCGAGGAGGTCTACGACGCGATTTCCCTTGAAAAATGCGTTTCCCAGCGCACCGCCTTCGGCGGTCCCGCTCCCGAATTAGTCAAAGCGCAGGCAAAGCGCGTCGCTGCGATTGCGGAGAATTTGTAAAGGAATGAATGAAATGAAAATAAAAGCAGGAATTGTCGGCGCGACGGGCTATGCCGGCGCTGAACTGGTAAGGCTGCTGACCGCCCATCCGGAGGCGGAGGTTGCCGCCATCAGCTCTGTTTCCTTTGAGGGACAGAAGCTCAGCGATGTTTATCCGTCCTACGCCTTTTTAAACGATATGATTTGCGAGAACCAGGACGCGGTTGTCGAGAAGAGCGACGTGATTTTCGCGGCGCTGCCCCATGGACTTTCGCAGGAACTGGCTGAAAAATGTATTTTCGCCGGAAAAGCCTTCATTGACCTCGGCGCGGATTTCCGCCTGGAGAGCGAGGAGGAATACACCGAATGGTATGGCGGCACCTTCTTGGACAAGGCGCTCCATGAGCAGAGCGTTTACGGCTTGCCGGAATTTTTCAGAGAGAACATCAAGGGCAAAAAGCTGATTGCCAATCCCGGCTGCTATACCACCTGTTCGCCCTTGGCGATTGCGCCGGCGATTGCCAACGGTCTGATTGAGACCAAGGGCATTATCTGCGACTGCAAAAGCGGCGTGACCGGCGCCGGCAGAAAGCCCACCCAGGGCAATCATTTTCCGGAGCTCAACGAGGGCTTCCATGCCTACAAGGTCGCTTCCCACCGCCATACGCCCGAGATTGAGCAGACGCTCTCCAAGCTCAGCGGCGAGGATGTGACGATTACCTTTGTGCCGCACCTCTTGCCGGTCAACCGCGGTATTCTCGCGACGGTCTACGCCGATATCAAGCCCGGCGTGACCTTTGAGAAAATCCGCAAGGCGTATGAGGATTACTACAAGGACGAATTCTTTGTCCGTCTGCTCGACGACGGCAAGTGCGCCGACATCCACAACGTCCGCTATTCCAACTTCTGCGACGTGTCGATTCATCACGACAAGCGCGCAGGAAAGCTGGTTGCCTGCGCGGCGATTGACAACATGGTCAAGGGCGCTGCCGGTCAGGCGATTCAGAACATGAACATCATCTTCGGACTGGACGAGAAAACCGGACTGGTTATCGTTCCGCCGGCGTTTTAATTGAGGATAATTATGAACAATTTTACCTTTGTCAAGGGCGGTTCCGTGACGTCACCGCTCGGCTTTGTCGCCGGCGGCGTTTGCGCGTCCATTAAGCCGTCCAATACCACCAAACGCGATTTGGCAATGATTTATTGTGAGTGCCCCTGTCAGGCGGCGGCGATTTTCACGCGCAACCTTGTCAAATCCGACACGATTTATGTCACCCGAGAGCATCTGCAAAACGGCGTGGCGCAGGCAGTGATTGTCAATTCCGGCAACGCCAACGCCTGCAACCCCGACGGCTACGAAAAAGCCGCCGCAATGTGCCGCTTAGCCGCCGAGGCGCTTGACGTGGATGAAAACGACGTGATTGTCGCTTCCACCGGCGTTATCGGTCAGGCTTTGCCGATTGAACCGATTGCAAAGGGTGTGGATGCGCTCAAAGGCAAGCTCACCAAGGAAGGCGGCACCGACGCTGCCGAAGCGATTATGACCACCGACACCGTCCGCAAGGAATGGGCAGTGCAGCTGACCCTCGGCGGCAAAACCGTCACGATTGGCGGCATTGCCAAGGGCAGCGGCATGATTCATATCAACATGGGTACGACCCTCTCTTTTGTCACCACCGACGCGGCGATTTCAGCGGATATGCTGCATGAAGCGCTGGTCGAGGCGGCGGACGTGAGCTACAATATGGTCAGCGTGGACGGCGACACCTCTACCAACGACACCCTAGCCATCATGGCGTCCGGTCTTGCCGGAAACACCCCGGTTACTGAGAAAAACGCGGATTACCGCGCTTTTACCGAAGCGCTTACCGCAGCCCTCAAGGCGGTCGCCAAAAAGCTCGCCTCCGACGGCGAAGGCGCTTCCCGTCTGGTGATTTGTCAGGTCAGCGGCGCCAAGGACGAGCCGACCGCCAAAGTGATTGCCAAGAGCGTGATTTGTTCCAGCCTTGTCAAGGCGGCAATGTTCGGCGCGGACGCCAACTGCGGCAGAATCCTCTGCGCCATAGGCTACAGCGGCGCTGAAGTGGACGTGAAGAAAATCGACGTTTCCTACCGTTCGGCAAAGGGAGAAATCCTGGTCTGCAAGGACGGCTGCGGACTCGCCTTTGACGAGGACAAGGCAAAGGAAATCCTGCTCGAAAAGGAAATTGATATCCTTGTCAGCCTTGCCGACGGCGACGGCACCGCCGAAGCCTACGGCTGCGACCTCACCTACGACTACGTTAAAATCAACGGCGATTACCGGACGTAAAGGCGGCTGACGGTTAAGATAAACGTATAATAGAATCTGTAGAGGAGACCTTTGCGGTTGCAATGACAGCCACGAGCGCTGTCACTACAGTGTTTAGGAATATAAAGAACATTGGAGATTGACATGGATAATCAAAAACGGGCGAAGGTCTTAATCCAGGCGATGCCCTATATCAAAAAATTTGTCGGAGAAACGATTGTCGTCAAATACGGCGGCAACGCGATGATTAACGAAAACCTCAAATCCGCTGTCATGAGCGACTTGGTGCTCATGCAGCTGGTCGGCATCAAGGTCATTCTGGTACATGGCGGCGGTCCCGAAATCAACGCCATGCTCGACGCTGTCGGCAAAAAGAGCGAATTCAAGGACGGCATGCGTGTCACCGACCAGGAGACGATTGAGATTGTGCAGATGGTGCTCGCAGGCAAGGTCAACAAGAGCCTTGTTCAGCTGCTCGAAAGCCACGGCGGCAAGGCGCTGGGTATGTGCGGTCTGGACGGCAGACTGCTGATGGCGGACAAGATGGCTTCCGCTCATGACCTCGGCTTTGTCGGAGAAATCCGCGAGGTCAATCCCGAACCGCTGAAAATGGTGATGGACGACGGCTATATCCCGATTGTCGCCACCGTCGCGGGCGGCTACGACGGCAACGTCTACAACATCAACGCCGATTTAGCCGCGGCGCAGATTGCCGCCAAGGTCGGCGCGAAAAAACTGATTCTCATGACCGATATCCGCGGTCTGCTCCGCGACGTTCACGACGACGATTCCCTGATTCCGGTCGTCAACGTCAGCGAGGTGCCTATGCTCAAACGCGACGGCATTATCAAGGGCGGCATGATTCCTAAGATCGACTGCTGCGTCGAAGCGGTACGCAACGGCGTCAACCGCGCCCATATCATTGACGGCAGACTGGAGCACTCTATTCTCCTTGAGCTTTTCAGCGACGAAGGTATCGGCACCATGTTCTACTGATTCCGTTTGTAACAATTCATTCTTTCCGGAGGGATGCTGATGATGATACGCCCCATGACAAAAGAAGATTATGATGAGATTTTCGCGATGTGGCAGATAACGACCAAACGAGCGCTCTCCAAGGCGGATGAACGCAGTCAGATTGAACGCTATCTCGACCGCAACCCCGGCATGAGTCAGGTTGCGGTGGTTGACGGCAAAATCGTCGGCACCGTCCTCGCCGGACACGACGGCAGACGCGGCTTTATCCATCACATGGCGGTGCTTCCGGAATACCGCCGCCGCCGTATCGGTCACCGCCTTGCCGAAAAAGCCATTGAAATGATAACAAATGACGGCATCGATAAAACCCACATCTTCTGTTACCGGAACAACGAAACCGGTCAGAACTTCTGGAAGAATTTCGGATTCAAGAAGAGGGAAGATGTGTTTGTGTTTTCGTATGATAATCAGTGACAAGTGACAAGTGACAAGTGATAAGTGAATGTACGGAGAGGTTTCTGGAAAATGTCAACGGTTTATAGTTACGAAGATTTAAGCGTTTGGAAAAAATCTATGAATCTGACAAGAGAAGTTTCAAAAATGATTAACGCACTCATGATTTCTTTAAATAAAAGACCTTATATTTAGCACTGTGTTATGGCAATGAGCAACTTACCACTTATCACTTGCCACTTACCACTATTTCACAAAGAAAGGTATTTATTACAATGACACCACAATCCACCAAAGAACTCGACCAACAATATATCATGCATACCTACGGACGGTACGACGTGGCGCTTGCGAAGGGCAAGGGCGCTGTCGCCTATGATGAGGACGGCAAGCGTTATATTGACGTTTCGTCCGGTATCGGCGTCAACAGTCTCGGCTATTGCGACGAGGGCTGGGTGCAGGCGATTACCGCGCAGGCGCAGACGATTCAGCACATGTCCAACTACTTCTACAGCGCACAGCCGTCACAGCTTGCCGAAAAGCTCTGCAAGCTCACCAACATGTCAAAGGTCTGCTTCGGCAACAGCGGCGCAGAAGCCAACGAATGTGCCATCAAAATCGCGCGCAAATACAGCTTTGACAAATACGGCGCCGAGCGCAGCGAAATCATTACCCTGCGCAACTCCTTCCACGGCAGAACCGTCACCACCCTGTCCGCGACCGGTCAGGACGTGTTCCACAACTATTTCTTCCCCTTCACCGACGGCTTTTCCTTTGTGGAGGCAGGCGATATGGACGCGCTCAAAGCAGCCGTCACCGACAAGACCTGCGCCGTTATGCTGGAGCTTATCCAGGGCGAAGGCGGCGTGAATATTCTCGATAAAGACTACGTAAAGGCGCTTGCCGACTACTGTAACGACAACGATATTCTCGTCATTATCGACGAGGTGCAGACCGGCGTTGCCAGAACCGGCAAGCTCTTTGCCTTCCAGAACTACGGCGTTCAGCCGGATTTGTTCACAGCGGCAAAGGGACTCGGCGGCGGCTTGCCGATTGGCGTCTGCGTCTGCGGCGAGAAGCTCAGCGGCGTGATGACGCCTTCTACCCACGGCTCGACCTTCGGCGCGAATCCGGTGGTCTGTGCCGGCGCGAATTATGTGATTGACACCGTTTCCGATGAAGCGTTTTTACAGGAAGTCCGCGAAAAAGGCGATTACTTAGAGCAGCAGCTCCGCACCATTCCGGCGGTGAAGAACGTCCGCCGCATGGGACTGATGGTCGGCA
The DNA here is from genome assembly GCA_947170465.1 of uncultured Clostridia bacterium. Classification (GTDB taxonomy): domain Bacteria; phylum Bacillota; class Clostridia; order Oscillospirales; family Acutalibacteraceae; genus Ruminococcoides. The sequence goes on along the minus strand of CAMVTS010000015.1, from coordinate 36,682 downwards.
TTGAGATTGAGCAGGACGCCCACGACATCGCCGCGAAATGCGTACAGAACGGCTTGCTGATTATCACCGCTAAGGATGTGCTGCGCATGCTGCCGCCGCTGACGATTACCAAAGAAAACATAGATGAAGCCATTACCATCTTGAAAAATACACTGGAGGAGTAACATTATGAAACATCTTTTGAAGCTCGAGGACTGGAGTACCGAGGACATCACCCGTACCCTGAACCTCGCTGACCAGCTCAAATACGAGCAGAAGCACGGCATTGAGCACAAGCTGCTTCAGGGCAAAACCCTCGGCATGATTTTTGAAAAGTCCAGCACCCGTACCCGCGTGTCCTTTGAGGTCGGCATGACCCAGCTCGGCGGTTATCCGCTGTTCCTCAGCGCCAACGATTTGCAGATTGGCAGAGGCGAGCCGGTACAGGATACCGCGCGTGTGCTCTCGCGTTTTCTGGACGCGATTATGATTCGTACCTTCGCGCAGGAGGAGGTTGAAGCCCTCGCGCAGTACGGCTCCATTCCGATTATCAACGGTCTGACCGACTACTGCCACCCCTGCCAGGTGCTCGCTGACTTCATGACAATCCGTGAGTTCAAAGGCAAGCTCGAAGGATTGAAAATGTGCTTTATCGGCGATGGCAACAACATGATGAACAGCCTGATAGTCGGCGCACTGCGTACCGGCATGAGCTTCTCAGCGGCTTGTCCTGCCGGCTATATGCCGCCGGAGCATATTCTGGAATTCGGCAAGCAGTTCGGCGACAAGTTTGAAATCGTCACCGACCCTGCGGAAGCCGCCAAAAACGCCGATGTGCTTGTCACCGACGTGTGGGCTTCCATGGGACAGGAGGAAGAAAAGAAAATCCGCGAAGCCGCCTTTGCCGGCTACCAGATTAACGACGAACTTCTCAAAAACGCCAACGACGACTGCATGGTGCTGCATTGTCTGCCGGCGCACAGAGGTGAGGAAATCACCGCCGAGGTTTTTGAGGCGCACGCCGAAGAAATCTTTGAGGAAGCCGAAAACCGCCTGCACGCCCAGAAGGCGGTGCTGGTCGAGTGTATGCTCGACAGACAGGAGCAGGAGTAATCATACTACTCTCTACTCTGTTAAAACTTTAACTAAATAAAGCAAAAAATATTGACAAGAAGCACTTGAAGGCGTATAATAATACAGTAAAATAGGGCAGAATGGTTTTATGGAGCCATCAGCTCAAAACTTTAAAAAGGGAGTTTTAGACAATGGCAAGAGTTTACAATTTTTCCGCAGGTCCCTCCATGTTGCCGGAGGCTGTACTGAAAAAAGCGGCAGCCGAGATGCTCGACTACGAGGGCAGCGGCCAGAGCGTACTGGAAATGTCCCACCGCAGCAAGACCTTTGATAAGATTATCAAGGACGCTGAGGCGCTTCTCAGAGAAGTGATGAACATTCCCGACAACTACAAGGTACTGTTCCTGCAGGGCGGCGGCTCCACTCAGTTTGCAATGGTAGCTCTCAACCTCATGAACAAGAACAACAAGGCTGACTACATTGTTACCGGTCAGTGGGCGAAAAAGGCGCTCCAGGAAGCGCAGCGCTACGGCGACGCGCAGGCAGTTGCTTCTTCCGCAGACAAGACCTTTACTTACATTCCCAAGACCGACAAGTCTATGTTCCGCGAGGACGCTGACTATGTATATATCTGCATGAACAACACCATCTACGGCACCGTTTATCACGAGCTGCCCGACACCGGCGACATTCCGCTGGTTGCGGATATCTCCTCCTGCGTTGTTTCCGAGCCGCTGGATGTTTCCAAGTTCGGTATGCTCTTTGCAGGCGCTCAGAAGAACATGTCCGGCGCAGGCGTTACCATTGTCATTATCCGCGAGGATTTGATTGGCAACGCGATGGACATCACGCCCACCATGCTCAACTATAAGGTTCACGCTGACGCGGATTCTCTCTACAACACACCGCCTTGCTACGCTATCTATATCGCAAAGCTCGTTCTTGAGTGGATTAAGAACGACGTCGGCGGTCTGGAGAAGATGAAGGAGCTCAACGAGAAGAAGGCAAAGCTCCTCTACGATTTCCTCGACAGCTCCGAGATGTTCAAGGGCACCGTTGTTCCCGAGGACCGTTCTTTGATGAATGTTCCCTTCGTTACCGGCAACGCCGACCTCGACGCGAAGTTTGTCAAGGAATCCACTGAGGCTGGTCTGGTGAACCTCAAAGGTCACCGCACCGTCGGCGGCATGAGAGCTTCCATCTACAACGCAATGCCCTATGAGGGTGTTGTCGCGCTGGTTGACTTCATGAAGAAGTTCGAGGCGGAGAATAAATAATTTCCGATAATTCTGACAGGGCGATCCGAGCGGTCGCCCTGCATATCATAATGTAAAGGATGATGTTCCATGTACAACGTACTGAAATTGAATAAAATCGCTGCCATCGGCACCGAGCGTCTCGGCGCTGACTACAACTGCGCTGACGCGGTAGAAAATCCCGACGCGATTCTGGTTCGTTCCGCTGCTATGCACGATATGGAGTTCGGCAGCAACCTTCTCGCGATTGCCAGAGCCGGCGCAGGCACCAATAATATCCCCAAGGATAAGTGTGCCAATCAGGGTATTGTCGTATTCAACACTCCCGGCGCCAACGCCAACGCGGTAAAAGAACTCGTGCTCGCCGGTCTCCTGCTTTCTTCCAGAAAGATTGTCGAGGGTATCGACTGGGCTAAGACCCTCAAGGGTAACGGCGACGCTGTCGGCAAGATGGTCGAAAAGGGCAAGAGCCAGTTTGTCGGCCCCGAAATCAGCGGCAAAACCCTCGGTGTTATCGGTCTGGGCGCTATCGGTATTCTGGTAGCGAACGCGGCTGTCGCTTTGGGTATGAAGGTTATCGGTTTTGACCCCTTCATGTCTGTTCCCAACGCGCTGAAGCTCAATCCTCACTTCAAGTTCATGAAGAGCAACGAGGAGGTTATGACCAACTGCGATTACCTCACTATTCACGTTCCGCTTACGCCCGAAACCAAGGACATGGTTGACGCGGAAATGATTGAGAAGATGAGAGACGGCGTGCGTATTCTCAACTACAGCCGTGACGGCCTGGTGAACTGCGAAGCGGTTCTGGCTGCTCTCAAAACCGGTAAGGTTGCCAAGTATGTGACCGATTTCGGCAACGATATGATTCTCGGCGAGGAGAATGTGATTGTTCTGCCTCATCTCGGCGCTTCCACGCCCGAATCCGAGGATAATTGCGCGGTGATGGCTTGCGACCAGATTAAGGAATATCTGGAGAACGGCAACATCATCAACTCCGTCAACTATCCGAACGTGACCGCCGCAAGAGCAGGCGACAAGAGAATCTGTGTGCTCCACAAGAACGTTCCCGAGATGATTTCCAATGTTCTCGGCGAAATCAAGGCGAATGTCGTCAACATGGCGAGCAAGACCCGCGGCGACTACGCTTACACCATTATCGACATCACCGGCGACGCACCGACCGACAAGCTCGAAGCCATCGACGGCGTTGTCAGAGTTCGCGTTCTGTAATAATTATCAATACGGCATAAAGAAAACCGGCTCAGACGAGCCGGTTTTTTTATACTAATTCCTGATAGAAAGTAGACTTATATTTTGCGAGGATATTTTTCGCAAGACAAGGCGGAGGACGCGGCAAGGCTGGCGCCTTGCAAGGACGACAACGCAGTATTGTGGAAAATAGACCGCAAAGATTGGCTACTTTTTATTAGGTATTAGTATTAATCCAATAGTTTCAACATATCCGGAAATACGCTCAGCGTTCGTCTGAGGATGCCGTTCATGTAGGCAATCGCGGTGCCATAGTTGGTGAAGGGCACGCCGTTGTCCTCGGAGAATTGGCGGCGGTAACGCATTTCGCGTTCGTTGAGCATACAGCCGCCGCAGTGAATCACGAGCTTGTAGGGTCTCAAATCCTCCGGAAAACCCTTGCCGGAGCTGGTTTCGAGAAGCAGCTCCTTGCCGGTGTAACGGCGCAGCCAGTTCGGCAGCTTGACGGTGCCGATGTCGTCGCATTGGCGGTGATGGGTGCAGCCCTCGGAAATCAACACCTTGTCGCCGTCCTGCAAGCGCTCAATCGCGGCGGCGCCTTTGACGGCGGTTTCAAGAAAGCCCTTGTAACGCGCCATCAGAATGGAAAACGAGGTCAGCGGAATCGTCTCCGGCACGATATCCTTGACCTTGCCGAACGCCTGGCTGTCGGTAATCACCAGCTTCGGCGCTTTGCCCAGCGACTGCAATAAATCAGCCAGCTCGCTGTCACGCACCATCAGCGCGGACGCGCCCTTGTCGAGCAAATCGCGGATGGTCTGTTGCTGCGGCAGAATCAGTCTGCCCTTCGGTGCGGCTTTATCAATCGGAACAACGAGTATCGCCAAATCGCCGGTTTCCACCAAATCGGAGCAGAGCACGCGGTTGTCGTTATCCGCCTTTGTCATGCGCGCCATCATCTCGCGCAGACCGTGGATATGCAAGCCGGTCACCGCGCTGACGGCGAGTCCGTCATCATAGCTTTTTTCTCCTGCCAGGTCGCTTTTGTTGTAGGCGACAAGAAAGGGAATATTTTTCTCTCTGAAAAGAGCCAACATTTCCTCATCGGCGGCAGTTTTGCCGACGGTTGCGTCAACCACCAGCACCGCCAAATCCACGCGGTTGAGCACTTGACGGGTGCGCTTGACGCGCATTTCGCCGAGAGCGCCTTCGTCATCAAAGCCGGGCGTGTCGATTATCATCACGGGGCCAAGCGGCAGCAGCTCCATCGCCTTGCTCACCGGGTCGGTGGTGGTGCCCTTCACGTCGGACACCACGGAGACCGGCTGATTTGTCACCGCGTTGACAACGCTGGATTTTCCGGCGTTGCGTCTGCCGAAAAAGCCGATATGAACCCTCTCGCCGGAGGGCGTGCTGTTCATGCTCATAAAATCAGTCCTTTTGTATGGAGAAAGCGCTTAGAAACGGAAATCACGCTTACCGTTTTTCTTGATTTCTTCGATGTAGTTCTTCGCAATCTGGCGAACCTTTTCCTTCGGAATGTTCTCCAGCTCCTTTTCAATCACCTTTTCGCCGATGGCTCTGGTCTCGGGGCTGGCGTAGTCCATGAGGTATTCCTCGAGCGTCATCAGGGCGTTTGGGTGGCAGCAGTTCTGAATCTGACCGCTCTTGCACAGCGCCATAAAGCGGTCGCCGGTTCTGCCTTCTCGGTAGCAGGCGGTGCAGAAGGACGGAATATAGCCCAGCTCCATCAGCCAGCGGACAACCTCGTCAAGCGTGCGCTGGTCGGAGACGTCAAACTGCGCAGAGTTCTCCTCCTCGGGTTCCTCCTCCACATAGCCGCCGACGCTGGTTCTGGAGCCGCCGCTGATTTGAGAAATACCCAGGCGGAGCGCCTTCTGGCGGACGTTCTTGCTCTCACGGGTAGAGATAATCATGCCGGTGTAAGGAACGGCAATGCGAATAATCGCGATAATTTTGCAGAAGGTCTCGTCGTCAATGCCGTTGTCAAAGGTGTCGGGGTCGATGTCGTCCGCCGCCTTGATACGCGGTACGCTGATAGTGTGAGGGCCTACGCCGTGAACAGCTTCGAGGTGCTCGGCGTGCATGAGCAGTCCGGCGAGCTCGTAGCGGTACAGCTCCAAGCCGAACAGTACGCCCAGACCAACGTCGTCAATGCCGCCCTCCATGGCTCTGTCCATCGCCTCAGTGTGATAGTCGTAATTGTGTTTGGGCCCTGTGGGGTGAAGCTCCTCATAGCTCTTTTTGTTGTAGGTCTCCTGAAAGAGAATATAGGTGCCGATGCCGGCGTCGTGGAGCTTCTTGTAGTTTTCCACGGTGGTCGCGGCGATATTCACGTTCACGCGGCGGATAGCGCCGTTCTTGTGCTTGATGGAGTAGATGGTGTCGATACATTCCAGAATATACTCAATCGGATTGTGCACCGGGTCCTCGCCGGCTTCAATCGCCAGGCGCTTGTGTCCCATATCCTGTAAAGCGATTACCTCGGCGCGTACCTCCTCCTGGGTGAGCTTTTTGCGGCAGATGTGCTTGTTCTTGGCGTGATACGGGCAGTATACGCAGCCGTTGACGCAGTAGTTGGAGAGATAGAGCGGCGCGAACATAACGATACGCTCGCCGTAGAAATCCTTCTTAATCTGCTCGGCAAGGGCGTAGATTTCCTTCAGCTTTTCCTCGTCCTCACAGGCGAGCAGCACGCTTGCCTCGCGGTGCGTAATGCCCTTGCGCAGCTTAGCCTTTTCGATAATGCTGTCAATCAGCGCCATGTCGTCCTTGTGCTCGTCGGCATAGCGCAGGGTGTCGAGGATTTCTTCGTCGTTGATAAATTCCTCTGCTTTGAGAGATTTGGGGTCGTAAATTGCCATTGATGTTTTGCTCCTTTATACCAATTTCATCTGGGAGCCTCTAATAATTCATTGTCGTGCAGAAGTGCGGTAGGGAATTGTTAGAGATTCCCGTATTGTTTTATTGAAAATCGCCGCGTGCGGTGACGATTTGATAGCCAATCGACTGCATCCGCAGCGACAGACAGCGGATACACTCCGCGGCTTCGTCGCCGGTACAGATTTTGTTGTCGTAGAGCGCGTAATCCTTGCGGTGTTCGCCGGGTGAGAGGTTGGGCATGACGACGTTGGCGCCGCTGAGGATACCGAGCTCTCTGCCTTTTGGGTGAATCGTGCCGAGCGCCGTGGTGGCCGGCAGCAGTATCCGCGGCTGCATGAGCCGGATAATCGCCAGCAGGGTGAGCGTCTGCTCCAGGGTGCCGGCAGGCTCGTCGCGGAAGCCGGTGTCGTGGTGCGGAATGAAGGGACCGATACCGCACATCTGGGGCTGCAGCTCCTGAATAAAGAGCAGGTCGTCCGCCAGATTTCCGGCGGTCTGGTACGGCGAACCGACCATGAAGCCCGCGCCGGTCTGGAAGCCCAGCTCTTTCAGCCAGAATAAGGACTGGCGGCGGTTTTTCCACGTCAGCTCCGGCGGATGCAGGCGCGCATAATGCGCGGCATCGGCGGTTTCGTGCCGCAGAAGATAGCGGTCGGCGCCGGCTTCACGGAGCCGCTTGAAGCTCTCGTAGCCGCGCTCGCCGAGCGATAGCGTCACCGCGCAGTCGGGATAACGCCGCTTGATTTCGCGGACAATATCGCAGACGACCTCGTCGGTAAAGTATGCGTCCTCGCCGCCCTGCATAACAAAGGTACGGAAGCCCAGCGCCCAGCCCTGCTGACAGCAGCCGAGAATCTGTTCCTTTGTCAGCCGGTAGCGCACGGCGTTGTGATTGGAGCGGCGTATGCCGCAGTAATAGCAGTTGTTCTTGCAGTAGCTGGAAATCTCAATCAGACCGCGAATATAAATGCGGTTGTCAAAGACCTGCTTTGCCTGTTCGCACGCCTTTTCGCGGAGAAGCGTCTGCTCCTCCGGCGTGATGTTTTCAAGCAGAAAAATCAGCTCCTCACGGCTGGCGGTGTGTTCGGTTTCCAGTCTGCGGATAATATCAATACCGTTCATATTAACTCTTGGAATAGGCGGTCTTGACAGTCGCGCCGTCAATCCTGCCCAGCTTGCCGGACGCTTGGTTAATCACATCCGGCTCCGCGTCCATCACGACGCTGATAATGCTGATGTCCTTTTCGCGGTAGGGTATGCCCATTCTGCCAATGATACAGCCGGAATAGGCGTGGAGAATCCCGTTAATCTGATCGACGCAGCCGGGCTTCTCCACAATAATGCTGACGACCGCGACGCGCGTGTTTTCGCTCATGTTTTTTCGCTCCTTAGGTAGTGTCAGGAATGAATGGTTGCTTCGCAACATAAAAAACGGCGGTGAATGACACCGCCGTTGCGCACGAAAGGACTGTCAGCGTGGCTGACAGGTTGGCGTAAGCTGCGGAGTCAATCGTGATTTCCTCTTTAGGTTACAGAATTCAGTTTTTAGAACGCGCCGGAACCGCCGTGTGAGGATGAACCGCCGCCGGAGGAGCCGCCGCTGCTGCCGGAGCTGGTGTTAATCGTCGTGAAGGTGGTGTGCTTGTTGACGAACACATCCTGCTGGTCAACCAGGTTCATTCGGCTGTTCTCCTTGAGGTTGTAGGTGCCGCCTTTGCCGTTGTACTTGTATCTGCCCACGTTCACGCCGGCAAAAATGCCGCCTGCCGCCAATGCGACCAGACCGAAAATCCAGCCGTAGTGACTGAGCACATAGCCGAGCTTGTTGTTTTTCTTCTCCTGTTCCTCGGCTGCCTTGTTCGGGTCAACACCGTCAACGTGGTTGCTGTGACCGCCATTCTCCGGAATACCGCTGCGGTAGAACTCCGCGTTCACGGCGGCAAAGGTCTTGGCAGCGCCCAGCATGTCGTTGTCGTTGAGGTACGGCTTCATTTCGCTCTTAATCTGCGTCATGCGCTCGTCGGTGAAGTATGCCTCGGCGCTGCCGTGGGTGAGAATGTAGCGGTTATTGGAGCCTGTGTCGATAATCAGCATGGCGGAATCGGTAGTAAACCATTCGCGGTGATTATCGTAGTAGTTGTTGTAGTAGCTGTCCATCTGGTCAGCGCTGATGTTGTAGCTGGTGGTGACAACCGACACCTGCCAGCCGGTTTCTCTGCCGGTTTTCTCCAGCGTCGCGCTGAGCTGTTCGGAGCCTGCCGCGTCAAACAGTTTTGCCTCGTCAATCAAGGCGTAATTCTGGCTGTAGTTAGTTGCCGCGAGTACCGGCGCCGCCGAAACGCTGAGCAGCAGAGCTGTTGCCGCTATCGCGGAAATCTTTGTCTTCATCATCCGAGCAACAAACCTCCCAGCGTAGCGAGAATAAACACAATCGCGGCGACAATCGCGCCCCAGAGGACGAGCTTACCGCCTGCCACCGGCAGCTTTCCGTAGATTTTGCCGGTCTGACCGTTGATGGCAAAGGGAATGATTTCTCCCTTGTATTTATAGGTGACAATCCAGACAGGCAGCAGGGTGTAGCGCCAAATCTGGTTGAAGGTTTTGTCGTTGTAGCTCTCCGGATGAACGCCCTCGTAGCCTGACATCGTGCTCTCGAGCAGCGACTTGGCGTATTCGTCCATGCGCTGAGCGATATCGCCCTCGATTTCCTGCCTGCCGATTTCACGCTTTTCCGCCTTGAAGCCGGACAGGTAGCTCATGGAGAAGGGCTGCGCCTTGCTCACATCAAAGGGGTGCACGCACTGGAGCATCTCGTGGCGCTTGGAGGCCTTGTACTGGTCGAGATAGCTCATCGCCTGCTGCGCATTCTGCTGACGGTTGGTCATGGGCTGATTCGGCTGCGCTTTTTTGGCGCTGTCCTTGTCGCGCAGGGCTTCCTCAAAGACGTTGCGGATTTCAATGTCGCCGGTACGGTACAGGCGATAGGTGCTGGTTTCGGTGTAACGACGATTGCCGGCTGTCCAGTGACGTACCTTTTTGCCGGTAGCGGTCATGCTCGCCTGCATTTGCTCGTCAACGTAGTAGTAAGGGAAGTACACGCCCTGCATTTTCTCGACCTGCGATTTGCTCGCGAAGCCGGCAGGCAGAAATTTCTTTTTGCCGCAGAACTTCATGAACGCATCGACCGCCTTGTCCTTGGTGAGGGCAAAGGGAATGACGAAATCGGGACGGTACTCGCCGGAAAGCCGCGAGCCGAGCACAACCGGATTCTGACAGTAGTAGCACTCGGTTGCCGCCGTGGATTCGGCGGTAATCACCTCGGCGCCGCAGCTCGGACAGACGTAGGACACCATAGCGTCCTCGTCAAATTCCTCGCCCTTTGACTGCGCCTTCTGCTGCTCCTGCTCGGAGTGCCTGACCTCGCGCTCGTTGACAGTCTCGGTCTGTTCCTGCCGGGCATAGAGCTTCTGGATTTCCTCCACGGTGGTGTCAGCACCGCAGTATTCGCAGCTGAACAGCTGTTTGTCGGGGTTAAAGGAAAGCGGTGCGCCGCATTTGGGGCACTTATATTCCATGGTAGCCATATATCTACCTCCGTTTATTTAGTATGAAAGCGCAGGGCGACCGCAAGAGCCGCCCTGTGCGAATATTTCGGGGATATTACTGCTTGGTGCCGCACTCTGGGCAGAATTTTGCGCCTTCCGCAAGCTGTGCGCCGCAGTTGGTGCAGAAGCGTCCCTTGGGAGCCTCGGGCTTTGCCTTGCCGCAGTTAGAGCAGAATTTGCCGTTGTTGAGAGCGCCGCACTCACACTGCCAGCCGCCCTGCTGGGGAGCCTGCTGCTGAGGAGCTGCCTGCTGTGCGTAGCCCTGCTGAGGCTGCTGCGGATATCCGCCCTGTTGGGGCTGCGCGTACTGGGGATTCTGCATGTAGCTGCCCATTACGCCGGCGCCCATGTTCTGCGCCATGTTCATGCCCATGAAGCCGATCGCCGCGCCGCCGGGGTTGTTGCCGGCGCCGCTGATGCCTTCGCCGACGCTCTTTGCCATGTACGCCTGCTGTGAGGCAGCATCCTTGAGATAGCTGACCTGAGAAGCCATCTTGCTGCGCTCGTTGATGATCTGCTGGCTCTCCTCGCTGTAGGAGGGAATCTGCATACCGACGGAAACGACCTGGAAGCCTCTGAGCTGGTTCCAGTCCTCGTCGAGCGCATCCGCCATGTACTTGCCCATTTCCTTGGTTTTGGAGGTGATGTGGCTGATGCGGTAGCCGTCTGCGGAATACTGGTTGAAGGCGGTGCCCAGTTCAGCGATAAACTCATCGTTGTACTGCTGAATGTCAGGCATCGCGAAGGCGAACGATCTGTTCTTGGTGATGACCTCTCTGGGGATGACCTCCATATAGAATTTGAAGGGGTCGGTGATCTTGATAGAGTAGGTGCCGTGCAGACGCATGAACAGCTCTGACTCATAGAAGTTATCGTAATACTGCACCGGATTCTGGGTGCCGAACTTGATATTCTTGATCTCCTGCAGGTTGATGTAGAACACGTGCTGAGAGGTGGAGGAAATGCCGCCATAGCGGATACGTCCGAAGCTCTCCTTGAGGGTGTCCTTGAACTGACCGTTAAAGAGTGACGGCAGGGAGCTGTTGTCCACCTTGTAATAGCCCGGCTCTGCGGTGTAGTCGACGACCTTACCGCCGTCGATCAGGATCATCATCTGGTTATCATATACATGAATAATCGAGCCGTTGGAAACGAGGTTCTCTCCGCCCTTTTTATTCTGGCTTCTGCCTCTCTGGTCGACCGCCTGACCGGGAACAATCACGTCGTTGTTACCCATCGGGGAAGGCTCAATGACTTCCAGCCAGGAATCGGCAAGACTGCCTGTTACCGCGTTGATCGCAGCTCTGATAATACCCATAGTAAAATTCTCCTTTATCTGGTTATTTCAGGGGACAGTTTCCCCTATTATCCTTATCATAATATAAATTGCGCAAAAAAGCAACAGTTTTTGACTGGGAAAAGTGAAAAAAGTTGGTGGTTGTGAGGGGGAGTGGCAAGTGATAAGTGTTAAGTGAGAGAGGAAAGATTTCAGTGAGGAACCAGCGGTTTGCTTTAAGGTCAGGTTCTGTTCTGAGATTCTTCGGGCATTGCCCTCAGAATGACACAAATACAGGCTTGTGGGTCATCAAATCTTATGTTTTCTCTTCAACTTATCCTCGGGTCATTCTGAGTGAAACGAAGAATCTCTCGCAGGCATTTTGCTGCCGACAAAACGCCATAAACGAAAAACCCAACGCTTACTCTGCTTCACTTGCCACTTGTCACTTGCCGCTTATCACTATAAAATCAATACGGTCTCGCGGCGGTTTGTTCCTCCTTGACGGACTCAAAGCTCCAGGAGCGGACGTTGATTTCGCGGATACCGGTGCCGCAGTAGTCGCAGTACTTCTGTCCGAGGTTCTTAATCGGCGCGCCGCAGTTGGGGCAGTTGATGCCGATTGCGCTGGCGCTGTAGTCGGTCATTTTGGCGACGTCCTGCACATAGACCAGCGCTACGTCGTAGACGGTCTGCTTTTTGTGGTCGGGTCTGCCGGCGATTAATTTGCCGCCCTCGTCGCGCGTCACGTCGTAGTGACCGACGGAGGCGTTGAACAGGATCGTCACCGTCGCGCCGTTCTTGATGTACCGGGCGATCTCGATCTGGTGGATCTCGGTGTCCTTGATCTCGCGGACGTAGCCGTTGGCGTTCAAATCGGCGATAATGCCGCTGACGCTGTTGCGAAGGCTCGTGGAGCTGTCCTTGGTGAGCTGAGAAACATCACGCGACGTGATCGCGGCAAAATAGCCGCGCAGTACGCCTTCCACCCTGCCCTTGAACACGTCGTAGTCGAAATCGGGAAAATCATGGTGAATCTGCGGCAGATAGATATCCGTCATGCCGTGTATCGAGCGCGGGCTTTCGGAGGCGTTTTCAATCTGCTTGACCGCCTGCCCTAAATCCGAGGTACCGAACGCCTGCTGTGAAAAGTTCCTCAGTCTGCCGCGGATATACAGGAAAATCACCAGTATCACCACCGCCAGCACCGCGATAACAATGACAGGCACCAGAACGCCCAACAAACCCGTACTCATGCTTCGGTGTCCGTTACGGCGATACCCAGCACGTCCAGGCTCTCCTTGTCAACCGGAGCCGGACAAGCGGACATCAGCTCGCTGGCGTTCTGCACCTTCGGGAAGGCGGTGACGTCGCGCAGGCTGTCTGCGCCGCAGAGGAGCATGGTCACTCTGTCCAGACCAATGCCCATGCCGCCGTGAGGCGGAGCGCCGTATTTGTAGGCTTCCACCAGGAAGCCGAATTTTGCTTCAATTTCCTCGTCCGTCAGCTTGAGGGCGCGGAACATTTTCTCCTGCAATTCCGGATTGGTGATACGCATGGAGCCGCTGGACAGCTCTACGCCGTTGAGCGTGAGGTCAAACGCCTTGGCAATCACGCGCGACGGGTCGGAATCGAGGTACTGAATACATTCCTCCTTGGGCATGGTGAAGGGGTGGTGCATGGCAAGCCACTCGCCGGTTTCCTCGTCCTTCTCAAAGAATGGGAAGTCCACAATCCAGAGGAACTTAAACTCGTCGGGAATGATTTCCAGACGCTTGGCAACTTTCAGACGGAGCGCGCCGAGAGTGGAGAGTACGGTGCTGTTCTTATCGGCGACAATCAGAATCACGTCGCCCTTCTCAGCGCCGAGACGCTCGTAAATCGCGTTCAGCTCGTCGTCGGTCATGAATTTCTTGAAGGAGGCGTTCGGCTCGTCTACCCATCTGACGTAGGCGAGACCCTTCGCGCCGATACCCTTGACATACTCGGTGAGCTTGTCAATCTCTTTTCTGGTGTAGACCGAGGCGGCGTTCTTGGCGACAATCGCGCGGACAGAACCGCCGTTTTCAATCGCGCCGGTGAACACGCCGAAGCCGCAGTCTTTGACCAAATCGGATATATCCTGCAATTTCATATCAAAGCGGATATCCGGCTTGTCGGAGCCGTAATTCTCCATCGCCTCGGTGTAGGTCATGCGCTCAAAGGGCGTGGGCAGCTCCTTGCCGAGCACTTCCTTGAACAGGCGCTTGAACAAACCCTCGTTGACCTCCAGGATATCCTCGACGTCCACGAAGGAGAGCTCCATATCAATCTGGGTGAATTCCGGCTGGCGGTCAGCGCGCAAATCCTCGTCGCGGAAACAGCGCGCCAGCTGGATATATCTGTCAAAGCCCGACACCATCAGCAGCTGCTTGTAAATCTGCGGCGACTGCGGCAGGGCGTAGAACTTGCCGTGGTGAATACGCGAGGGTACAAGATAATCTCTCGCGCCTTCGGGGGTGGATTTAATCATCATCGGGGTTTCAATCTCGACAAAGCCGTTCTCGGCAAAGTAATCTCTTGCCACCTTGGACACCTTGCTTCTGAGCATGATGTTGTTGAGCAGCGGACGGCGGCGCAGGTCGAGATAACGGTATTTCAGGCGCAGCTCCTCGTTGGTGTTTGAATCGTCCACAATCTCAAACGGCGGCGTCTGCGCCTTGGAGAGCACGCGCAAATCCTCTACGACGACCTCAATCTCACCGGTGGGAATTTCGGTGTTCTTGGCGCTTCTCTCGCAGACCTTGCCCTTGGCGGCAAGCACAAACTCACTGCGGCAGCCGAACGCCTTGTCAAAAACCTCTCTGTCCGTCCGGTCGTTGAACGCCAGCTGGACAATGCCGGTGCGGTCGCGCAAATCAATGAAAATCAGCTGACCGAGGTCGCGGCAGCGCTGTACCCAGCCGCAGACGACAACCTCCCTGCCAACGTCGGAAATCCGCAAATCTCCGCAGTAATTTGTACGCTTTAATCCAGTCATATATTCCATATCATTTACCTCATCTAATGTTAAATCTGAAAACCGCTCTCGTCCGCTAATTGCAGAACGGAAAATTTGTCGGCAAAGGTTTCGTCGAGCGCCATTTCGGTCTGTTCGCCGCTGTCCATGTTCTTGACCTTTGCCTTGTTTTCGGCAATCTCGTTGTCGCCGAGCACCATGGAGTATTTTGCGCCGATTTTGTCGGCGTATTTCATCTGCGCTCTCAGTCCTCTGCCAACCACGTCGGTTTCGGCGGTCAGACCGGCTTCGCGCACGCTTTTGAGCAGCTCAAACGCCTTGACCTTCGCGTTGTCGCCCATGGTGGCAATATACAGGGCGCAGGAATCGCTGTCCGGAATCTCAATGCCCTGCGCGTCCATCACCATCAGCAGTCTTTCCAGTCCCATCGCGAAGCCCAGTGATGGCGTGTGCTTGCCGCCGAGCTCCTCCATCAGACCGTCATAACGGCCGCCGCCGCAGACGGTTCCCTGCGCGCCGATACAGTCGGTGACGAACTCAAACACCGTCTTGGTGTAGTAGTCCAGACCGCGCACGATTTTTGGGTTGATATTGTAGGCAACGCCTGCCGCGTCGAGGTACTTTTTGACCTCGGTGAAGTGGTTCTCGCAGTCCTCGCAGAGATAATCGGTGATGACCGGCGCGTCCTTGGCAATCGCCCGGTCTTCGGGGCTTTTACAGTCCAGCAGGCGCATGGGGTTCTTTTCCAGCCTTGTCAGGCAGGTCGTGCAGAGCTTGTCCTTGTACTGAGAGAAGTAATCTCTGAGCGCCTGGTTATATTTTGCGCGGCATTCCGGACAGCCGATGGAATTGAGCTCCAGGTGAATCTGGTCGAGTCCGAGTCTGTCAAGCACCGACTGCGCCAGACAAATAATTTCCGCGTCGGCAACCGGCGACTGTGTGCCGTATTCCTCAATGCCGAACTGGTGGAACTCTCTGAGTCTGCCTGCCTGCGGCTTTTCGTAGCGGTAGCAGGAGACAAAGTAGCTCGCCTTAATCGGCAAGCCCTCGTTTTCGAGGCTGTGCTCCAGCACCGCTCTCGCGGCTCCGGCAGTGCCCTCCGGACGCAGGGTAACGCTCTCGCCGCCCTTGGTGTCGAAGGTGTACATTTCCTTCTGCACCACGTCGGTCGTCTGACCGACGCCGCGCGCGAACAGCTCGGTGTGCTCAAACACCGGCGTGCGGATTTCCTTGAAGCCGTAGGCGCGGCTTTCCTCGCGCATGATATTTTCGACGAACTGCCAGCGGTAGCTCTGCTTGGGCAGCACGTCCTCGGTGCCTTTGATTTTTTTCGTAATTAACGCCATATATACCTCCAAGTAAGTGGTTAGTGATTAGTGGTAAGTGGTAAGTGGTCAGAAAAACTTATCACTTATCACTTACCACTAATCACTCCTATATACACAATTATCGGGCAGCGAAACGCCACCCGATATTAAGCAAAATTAAGTATAGCAAATAAGCCCTGAGAAACAGAGGTTATTTGAGAATATTTCTCCAGTCCAAATCGCCGCGCTCCAGACCGTGAATCAGCACCTCGGCGGTTGCGATGTTGGTGGCAACGGGAATGTTGTGCATGTCGCACAGCCGGAGCATGTTCATGTCGTTGGGCTCGTTGGGCTTGGGGTTGAGCGGGTCTCTGAAAAAGAGCAGCATGTCGATTTCGTTGCAGGCAATGCGCGCCGCAATCTGCTGGCTGCCGCCCTGAGAACCGGCGAGGAACTTCTGGATTGTCAGCCCGGTTGCCTCGGATACCATCTTGCCGGTTGTGCCGGTGGCGCAAAGGTTGTTTCGGCTGAGCGCTCCGCAATAAGCGATGCAGAACTGCACCATCAGTTCTTTCTTTTCATCATGAGCAATCAAAGCGATATTCATATCCAAAATCCTCCAAATCTTTCGTATTCTATTCCATCACAGCATTCCTCTGAGCACCAGCGGACACGGCTGACCTTCCACACGCTTAGCAAGGCGGTCAAACGGCGAAAACGCCGCGCCGCTTTCCGCGCCGGCGGCGCCTCTTTGCATAACAACCGAGATGTTGATGTCAAAGGGAACCACCGCAATCAGCTGGGTCTGCGCCGCGTCAATCACCGCGTCCAAATCGGCATAGAAGCCGAGTTTTTTGAACACGCGCTTGTCAAAGCGGTTAATCACCAGCCGCATACGCGTAACACCGAGGGCTTCGAGCCTCTTGCGCACCTTCACGCCGCCTCTCACGCTGGTCGGCTCGGCGTTCGTCACAATCAGCGCGCTGTCGGCAGGCGACGCGGCGGTGACAAGTCCGGAACCGATTCCGGCAGGGGAATCAATGATAACATAGTCAAAATTATTTTTTACACTGTCCACCAGCTGCCTGAACACCGCCGGACTGAGCTCATTTTCGGCGTCAAAGGGGGCAGCCATCAGATAGAGATTATCGTTGTTTTTGCTCTTGTAGACTGCCTCGCCTACCGTGCAGTTGCCGCAGACAGCGTCGGACGCGTCAAATAAAATATCCTGCTCGATATCAAGCATAATGTCAAGACCGCGCATGCCGCAGTCGGAGTCAATCAGCAGAACCTTCCTGCCCTGTCTGACAAGCGCGACCGACAGGCAGATACAGACCGTGGACTTGCCTGTGCCGCCTTTTCCGGACGCTACAACGATTACATTGTTCATAATACAATACCTCTTGTCTATTCTATCACAAAATCAAGCAAAGGGCAACAAGCCGAGCGGATTTTTTCAAACAAAATTTTTAAAAATATTTTAGGCATAGTTACCAAAGGTCACAGAAATTTCACCGCGGGGATTTGTTGTTAGTTAGCAGTTTTTTGAAAGCAGCCGTCCAGCAGCGCCTTTGCGACGTTCATGGCGTACACGCCCTTTTCACCGTGTTCGAGCACTACGGCGACGGCGACCTCCGGTTTCTCGGCAGGCGCATAGCAGATAAACGTCGCGTGGTCGGAGCCGGCGTTCTCCGCCGTACCGGTTTTGGCGGCTACCGTGACCGGATAATCGCCGAATACGCCGTAAGCCGTTCCTTCCGGATTCCGAGTGACCTCACACATGGCATTCTGTACGGTTTTCAGGTGCTTTTTGTCAACCTGCAGCGTCGCGGATAAATGCGACTTCGTTTCAGTGATGGTGGTTGTCCGCTCGTAGTCGGTGATTTTGCTCACGATATGGGTTTGCAGGCGCTTGCCGTCATTGGCGATTGTCGCCGCGCAGGTCGCCAGCTGCAAGGGCGTAAAGGCGTTGTCGGACTGTCCGATAGCCGCCTGCACGGTATTGCCCGGCGCCCAGTTATCGCTGTCTCTGCCTGCGAGAATGCCGCTGCTTTCACCGGTTTCCACGCCGGTCAGCTCTCCGAGTCCGAGCTGTTCTGCGTAACGGTCGATTTTCTTGATTCCCAGCCGTCTGCCGGTCTCGGCAAAGTAGTAGTTGCAGGAATGGGTGAGTGCCGTCGTCAGATTTTCCGTGCCGTGATAGTGCATACAGGCGACCGGATTGGAGGGGTAGTAGTCGTATATCCGCGAGCAGTAGATTTCCGTTTCCGGCGTAACAATGCCCTCCTGCAAGGCGGCGAGCGCTACACACGGCTTGAACACCGATCCGCAGGCGAAAATTCCCGAAAACGCCCGGTCAAACAGCGGCGCTCTGCTGTCGCTGAGCAGTCTGGCGTATTCCTCACCGTAGGCGCTGTAGCGGTTGAGGTCAAAGTTCGGATAACTCGCCGCCGCCAATACGGAAAAGTCACTGACATTGAGCATGACCGCCGCGCCGCTTTCGCAGTCCTTTCCGGCGGCGCGAATATTTTCGGACAGCGCTTGGTTGGCGGTTGCCTGCAAATGGCTGTCGATAGTCAGCCAGACTGTGTTGCCGGGCTTCGGCTCGGTTTTGGTGACAGTGACGGTTTCGCCGTCCGCGTTTGTATAGGTCTGCTTCTCTCCGGCAACGCCGCGCAGGGTGCTTTCAAAGGCGCTTTCCACGCCAAATTTGCCTATCCGGTCGCTGAGATGGTAGCCCTTGCCGGAGAGCGCCTCGTATTCCTCCGCCGAAATCGCGCCGAGAGCGCCGAGCAAATGCGGCGCTAAGGTTGGATTTACCGCCTGCCGGACAAAACGGGTTTTTATCTCAACGCCGTCGATTCCCTGTAACCGCTCGCTCAGATAACCGGCGTGCGGTTGGCTCAGATTCGGCGCTAAATCAAACGTGTCCGTTTCCGCGTTTTCCATGCTGTATCGTATCGCCAGCAAATCACGCAGCCGCTTTTCATCACCGTTCAGTCCGTAGCGCCGACAGAGCGCCTTGGTATCTTCGGCGGTGATGACCGGCAGTTCGTCCGTCCGGTTTTCGCCGGTCTGCGCGAGCAAATCAAGTATGTAGGCGAGCGTTTCGTTAGTCACCGTTCTGTCAACGGTCAGACGGCAGCGCGTTTCGTTGACGACCAGACCGCTGCCGTTTCTGTCCAGAATTTCACCGCGAATCCGTTCGGAGCTTTCGGTGATACTTCCGGCGTTATGCGCCATCTCGCGGAATTCTTCCCCGTGAATCAGCTGCCAGTCTGCCAGCCTTGCCGCAAAAGCGGCAAACACCGTCAGCGTCACCACAGCGCAAACGGTGTAAAGTCGGTTTTGGGATTGTTGTCGCTGCAAGCAGTCACCTCCCGTCAGCGGAATAACCATCGGAATAATCCGTAAAGCGGCGGCGCGCAAGCCGCTGTCAAGCCGATTCCTGGCAGATAATGCCGGACATACAACTCGCTGCAGTCCGGCGTCAGCCGGAACAGCAGAAAATAGCCGCTGACAATCAGCAAGACGGCGACGGACGATACCGTTGCCGCCGAAACCGGATTTCTGCGCAGGTACAGCGCAAAGAGCTTGGCGATGAAAAAGCACGCAACCGTCATCGTCAGGGCGTAATAGCCGCGCTCCGGCAAAAGTATATCCGTCAGTATGCCGCAGATACAGCCGGCGAACGTCGCCGGAATGGTTTCCAGCAAGGTTGCCAGAACAAGTGCGGACAGGAGCAGCAGAAACAGATTGGCTGTGCTTTGAATGACGGCGAGCAGGAGCAGTATTGCCGCAAGCGCCGTCATTTTTATCCATTTATTCATGCGCTTTGTCCTTTGGGAGCATGACCGCCGCGTGCGTGAGCCGACGAATGCTGACCGCCGGTGTAATCACCACCAGCCGGTTCGCGTTAAACGCGTCAAACTGCACCTCCCCGGCGGTGCCGATAACGATATTCTCCGGATAAGTGCCGCCGGAGGTCACAATCAAATCGCCTTTGGCGACGCGGTGCTTTTCTGTCAGCGCGGTAAGTGCCGTCTGATTCCTTTCGTTGAGCGCCGCCATGCCGCTGAGAATACCGCTGTCGCCGCTCTGCTTGTCTACAGCGGCGATTTTCAGTTTCGGAGAAAGAATCGTCGTTACCCGACAGGCATCGGCGCTCGTTTCCGTTACCACACCGACCAGCCCTTCTCCGGTGACGACAGGCGCGTTGATTTTCACACCTTGATTTTCGCCGATATTCATGACAAAGCCGCCGAAGTCCTCCAACGGTTCATGCCGTACTATCTCCGCCGGAAGCAGCGTATAGTCCGGCTGCTGTTTTTGCAGCTGAAACAAGCCGCGCAAGCGCTCGTTTTCCTCCTTGCAGCCGAGGTAATCGTTCAGCTCCTGCCGCCGCTGCGCAAGCTCCTGCCGGAGCGCTTCATTTTCTGCGAGCAGCTGTTTGTCTGTCGGCGAGGCTGCCGCTGATATCAGCCGGAAGCCGCCCAAGGGCAGCCATATACTGAGCGCCGCCGCTGTCAGCGCGATTCCGAGAGCAATTACCTCGCGGCGCGTTTTTCTTCTTTTCATCGGCGGCGGATAACGCGCGGCGACAAGCGCTTTCCGGCGCCTTCGGCAACACAGTCGAGCGGCCGTTTGGCAATGTGCACCGGCATGCCGGTCTGCTGCATGACCAGACGGTCAATACCGCGCAAAAGCGCACCGCCGCCTGTCAGCATGATGCCGCGGTCAATGATGTCCGCCGACAGTTCCGGCGGCGTTTGCTCCAGCGTCGCCCGTATCGCTTCCAGAATCGTCGCCAATGGGTCAGCGAGCGCTTCACGGATTTCCTCGCTCGTGACAGTCGCGTCGCGCGGCAGTCCGTCTATCAAGTTGCGCCCTTTGATGAGCATGCTCTCCTCGCTGTCACAGGGAAATGCCGAACCGATTTTGATTTTGACCGCTTCGGCGGTTCGCTCGCCAATCAACAGTCCGTGGCGCTTCTTGACATGGGCGGTGATTGCCTCGTTAAGGCGGTCTCCGGCAACCCGTACAGACTGCGAGGTGACAATGCCGCCGAGCGAAATCACGGCGACCTCGCTGGTGCCGCCGCCGATATCCACCACCATGCTGCCGGTAGGCTCGTCCACCGGCATACCTGCGCCGATTGCCGCTGCCATCGGCTCCTCCAACAGCGTTACCGGCTGTCTTGCGCCGGCGTGATAAGCCGCGTCCTCAACCGCCTTGCGCTCCACCTCTGTCACACCCGTCGGCAGACAGATAGCGACCTTCGGCTTGCTGAACAGTCCCGGCTTGACCGATTTGCGCAGAAAATGCTGCAGCATCCGCGCCGTAATTTCAAAATCCGCAATCACCCCGTCCTTGAGTGGTCTGACCGCGACAATTTCCTCCGGTGTTCTGCCAATCATAGCGCGTGCCTTTGCGCCGACTGCCACCACGCGGTCGTCACGCCTGTCCACTGCCACTACCGACGGCTCACGCAGGATAATTCCTCTGCCGCGCAGACAGACAAGGGTGTTGGCGGTTCCGAGGTCAATGCCGACCTCCTTGGCTACAGAAAACATAACGTCGCCCCTTTCATGATACGTCTTTAGTATTGTACCATCGGCGGTGTAAAAATTCTGTCGCAACGTGGCATAAAAAACAGGGCTCAGCCGCAGCCGAGCCCTGAATTAAATGATTATTACTTTTTGCCGGTTGAACCGAAGCCGCCCTCGCCGCGGTTGGTGTCAGACAGCTCGTCCACCTCCGTGATTTCCGGCAGGAGCACCGGCGCAATCACCATCTGGCACACGCGCTCGCCCGGTTCAATCGTGTACGGCTTGTCCGAAACGTTGCACAGACCGGCGCAGACCTCGCCGCGGTAGTCGCTGTCAATCACGCCGACGCCGTTGGAAAGGCAGATGCCGTGCTTCACGCCGAGTCCGCTGCGCGCGTAGAGAAACGCCGCGCAGGAGCTGTCCGGCAGCTCAATCGCGATGCCTGTCGGTACAATGGCAAGCTGTCCGGGAGCGAGCGTCAAGGGTGCGTCCAGACAGGCGTAAAGATCCATTCCGGCGGATCCGTCAGTGGCTCTGCAGGGGATTCTGGCGGCGCTGCGGAGCTTTTTTATTTTTAACTGCATGTTCATCATCCTTCATGTTTTATAGATTCCTGCAATTTCCGGCAGGTTTTGATGGTTAAGTTCCAAAAGGGAATTATCGCTTCCGAAGAGTAATTTCCAAAGAAGAAATTTCCATTTTTCGATTAAGAAATTAAAATCTTGATTAACACTTTCCACATACTATTCCACACCGCGCAGGTACAATCCGCGTGTGAAATGTTCTTTCAACATCAAAAAGCGGTTGAAGTCGGGGTATGTTTCCACTTTTTCCACATAGTTTTCCACACTGAAGCGCCAAATGTTAAAATTTGTGGAGAGGTTTGATAATTCCTCTTCAGCAATAAAAAGCGGCACGCAATTGAGCACCTCCGTGCATCCGCCGTCGCATTTCAGGAAGAATTTCTTGCCCTTTCTGTCCGTCATTTTTGAGTGGTTTTTGCAGGATTTGCAGCTGATACCGGCACTTTTGTTGGGGCAGCTTCGGCAGAGCATCACCGGCAAATAGCCGTAGCTGATAATACCGCGCGGAATGTTGCCGCCGAGCCGGTTGAGCCGTTCAAAGGTCAGTTCAAAGCTCAGTTCCACGTCGGCAAAACCAAATTCCTCCGCCCAGAGCAGGTCACGGGTGTTGACAAGGTTCAGCCCAAAGCCGCCGTGAAGCGTGAAGCCGCGCTCCTTTGCCAGATACGCCGCGCCGAGGTTGCCGCACAGGACGTGACGAATTCCGAGTGCCTTGACGGTTTCCAGCTGCGCCTTGATTTGCGCTTCACGACCAAACATGCCGCGCGGAATCTCCACGCCGATGGAATAGCCTTCTTTTTGCAGGCGTTCGATTTCCCGCGTATCGCTGAACAGCGGCACGAACACCAAATCAAGCGCCTTGAAGCCTTTGCCGAGCTTCGTTCCGGTTACGCGCGCCCTCGTCTGCTGTTTTTGCGGCTGATACGGCGCAATCGGTACCGAAACGTCAACTGTGTGGATTTCATAGTGATGAGTAACGCTTCTTTCCGCGTTCAGCTTCTCAAACGCAGCACGCCGCAGGTCGTTGAGCGCCGATAGCGGCAGACTGAGATTGTCCTCTATCCGGCAGTCGAGCTCCTGCCAGAAATAAGCGGTGCCGCCGGTCTTGCCAAGCTGCGCCCGGCATTTATCCTCGCTGAGAGGAACCTTCAGCGCTTGTTCTGCCTTCACATCACCGGTGACGGCGATGGTGTGCTGACCGTCCGAAACGGTCAACGCCGGCATTTCTCCGATTTTGGCGGTAAAACTGCCGTTTACCGGAATGTTGCGTATTTCGTCCTTATAACTGGCGCGGAGTTGGGCGAACAGCTTTTCATCCGCCGACACCACATCGTTCTTGGTGCGTGTGCCGAACATCTCCTTGCCGATTTTTCCTTTATAATAGCCGTCCGTGAAGCCGGTTCGTGAGAACACGCCGCGCAAAAGACGCGCCGTTTCGTCGGTGACAAAGCCGAAATCGCGTTGTTCCACACAGGCGCGCACAGCCGCCGCGACATATTCCGGACGCTTCATTCTGCCCTCGATTTTGGCGGAGGCAACGCCGATTTGCTGCATATCGCCGAGATAGGTAATCAGGCTGTTGTCCTTCAGGCTGAGGGCGTGACCGGCCTTTTGACCGCCGACTGAGAACGGCAGGCGGCAGGTCTGAGCACAGGAGCCGCGGTTGCCGCTCCGTGAGCCGAGCATGGCGGAAAAGTAGCACTGACCGGAAACGCTCATACACAGCGCCCCGTGAACGAACACCTCCAGCTCTACCGGAATTTCGGCGCAGGCGCGGATTTCGTCCCTGCTCATCTCGCGTGAGAGCACCACGCGCTTGAAGCCCATTTCGTACAGGGCTTTGACGCCGGAAACCGTGTGGATGCTCATCTGTGTGGACGCGTGCAGCGGCAGATCGGGCGCAATCTGCCTTGCGAGTCTGGCAACGCCCATGTTCTGGACAATCAGCGCGTCAACGTCCGCCTTCGCGGCAATTTCAATCGCTTTGCGCAGTCTGTCAAATTCGTCGTCAAAGACGATTGTGTTGACGGTGACGTAAACCTTTACGCCGTGAATGTGGCAGTATGTGACCGCTTCTTTCAGTTCATTCTCGTCAAAATTATGCGCCGACGAACGCGCGGAAAATTCCTTTTCGCCGAGATATACCGCGTCAGCGCCGGAACGCACGGCGGCAAGCACGCTGTCAAAACCGCCGGCAGGCGCGAGAATCTCAATTTTATCAATCTGCATGGTCGTCTCCGAGGTCAAAGAGCGTGCCCTGTGTCATCGGCACATAGCCCATTGCCTTTTCTGCTTTTTTATCGCGGACGGTTTTCTCAAACCTCTTCTCCGCGTCGGGCTTTTTGCCTTGTTCCTGCTTGCGGAGCTTTTCGTTTTCGCGGTTGAGCAAGCGCAGCTGC
Source organism: uncultured Clostridia bacterium (assembly GCA_947170465.1). Classification (GTDB taxonomy): domain Bacteria; phylum Bacillota; class Clostridia; order Oscillospirales; family Acutalibacteraceae; genus Ruminococcoides. The sequence continues at coordinate 12,539 of CAMVTS010000015.1, read as the reverse complement.
TCTTCCAGGGCGCGGATGCGCTGGCTGAGACGCGTGTTCTCGTTAATCGCATCCGTCAGGTGATTTTTGTATTCTAAAATCTTGCGGCTCTGCTCGTTGTTGCTGCGCAGAATGACATCCGCCTTTTTCACCAGCTCACGGTTGCGCTGCTGCTGCTTTTTGCAGTCGTCACAAAAATCCAGCGCCACCAGAATCGCGCAGTCACGCTCGTCCAGCGCCATAGAGGAACGCGAAGCGCGGAGCAAGTGCTCCGAAACCTCTTTTGCGACGCTTTTGACATACGCTTCGTCATCTTCTGTCACCAGCACGTAGCTTCTGCCGTCAATAACGACGCTGACCCTTGATTTGCTCATAAAAGCACCCCTAGTCCTAAAATTATCCATTATATAGTATAGCACATATAATATAGCGAACACAAGAGTTTTTGTACGCTTGAATTATTCCGATGATTATGCTATACTAACCATATATGTCTGTAAAAAAGGAGAATCTGTATGACGATACCTTTTGATTCACAAAAAATCTACTACCGTTCACCCTTTGGCGCGGTAGAACAGGACACCAAGGTGCATTTCCGCGTGTTGGTGCCGCGTCAGGAACATTCGCGTGTGACGGAGCTTTGCGTCAAATATGACTATGACTACAACTGGGAGTACCATAAACTGATTTGGTGCGGCAATTTTGACGACGCCACCGAAATCTGGGAGTGCGATTTCACGCCCGACCGGATTGGATTGTATTGGTATGGTTTCCGGCTGCAAACGCCGGACGGCAACCGCTATATCATGCCGAGCGACCCGTACAAAATCTGCACCATCGAGGATTCACCGGGCAGAAGCTGGCAGCTGACCTGCTACAAGAAGGGCTTTACCACACCGCAGTGGCCTGTCGGCGGCGTGATGTACCAGATTTTCCCCGACCGCTTCTATTTCAGCGGCGAGGAAAAGAAGCTCAAGCGCACCGATTTCCAGCGTGACGAGGACTGGTACGACCTGCCTGTCTGGAAGCCGAACGAGAACGGTGAAATTACCAACTCCGATTTCTTCATGGGCGACCTCAAGGGCATTACCGAGAAGCTCGACTATCTGGAAGGTCTCGGCGTGAGCTGTATTTATCTCAACCCGATTTTTGAGGCGTATTCCAACCACCGCTACGACACGGGCGATTATTCCCATATCGACCCGATTCTCGGCACCGAGGAGGACTTTGTCAATCTCTGTGCCGAAGCCAAAAAGCGCGGCATTCATGTGATTAACGACGGTGTGTTTTCCCATACCGGCGCGGACAGCGTGTATTTCAACCGCTCCGGCAGATACGGCGAGGGCGGCGCTTACCGCGACAAGGATTCACCCTATTTTACCTGGTACAAGTTCAACGAATGGCCGGATAACTACCAAAGCTGGTGGGGCTTCTATACGCTGCCCGAGGTCATCGAGACCTCTCCTGCCTTCAACGAATATATCAACGGCAAGGACGGCATTGTCCGCAAGTACATGCGGCTGGGCAATTCCGGCTGGCGGCTTGATGTCGCCGACGAGCTGCCGGATGAGTTCATGGAAAACCTGCGCAAATCCGCCAAGGAGGAAAATCCCGAGGCGTTCATCATCGGCGAGGTCTGGGAGGACGCGAGCAACAAGGAAAGCTACGGCGCAAGGCGCAAATTCCTGCTGGGCGACCAAATGGATTCCGTCATGAACTACGTGTTCCGCGGCGCGATTCTGGACTTCATCAAGGGACAGGACGCGCGCTATGCTATGGCGAGGATTATGAGCGTGATTGAGAACTATCCGCGGCCGGTGCTGCGCGTGCTGATGAATTCGCTCTCTACCCACGATACCGAACGCGCCCTGACGGTGATTGCAGGCGAACCGCTCAACGGCAGAGACCGCGAATGGCAGGCGGCGACAAAGCTGAGCGAGGAAAAGCGCAGTCTTGGTATCAAGCTGATGAAAATAGCCGCCGCCATGCAGTTTACCCTGCCGGGCTTCCCGTGCGTTTACTACGGCGATGAAGCCGGTATGGAGGGCTACCGCGACCCGTTCAACCGCTGCGGCTATCCATGGGGCAAGGAGAACAAGGCGCTGGTGGAATGGCACCGTCAGCTCGGCAAGCTGAGAGCGTCCTGCTCGGCGCTCTGGGACGGAGAATTTACCGAAGCCTATGCCAAGGACAGACGGCTCGCCTACATCCGTCACGACGCGCATTCCGCGATTTATTGTGTGTTCAACCTCTATGACCGCGAAGAAGTCGTCACGCCGCCGCCGGGCTACGACAACGCCAAGGTCGTTTTTGGCTCAGAGTACAAAGACCACAAGCTCACGCTCAAACCGCTGAGCTGCGAGTTCATGGTCATGGATTTAGACTAATACAAAAGGCTGGCTCATCAGAGCCAGCCTTCGTTTATGAAAGAGTATTTATTGTTTGCACTATCCGTTGTAGGGCGCCCATGTTTTGCTGCCGCCCTCGTCAAAGCACTGGTTGAAACCGGGAATGTCGAGGTCAGCGGACTGTCCCTGACCGTTGTTACTGAAAATAATCTTGGTTGCGTCAGCCGGAACCTCAATGCGGAAGAGCTTGTTGCCGAGACTTTCCATCTGCTTGCCCGGCCAGTCAACCATATGCTCGTTTGCCTCTGACCAGTAATAAGCGGTCACGCTGTCCCAGTTGCTGGTGCAGTAGATGTAGTTTTTGCCGCTCGGAGTGTCGCCGCCGGGATTCTCAGTAGGCTCGGTGCTGCCGCCGTTATAGGGGCTCCAGGTCTTGCTGCCGCCCTCGTCAAAGCACTGGTTGAAGCCCGGAATGTCGAGGTCAGCGGACTGTCCTTGTCCGTTGTTGCTGAAAATAATCTTGGTTGCGTCAGCCGGAACGTCAATGCGGAAGAGCTTGTTGCCGAGACTTTCCATCTGCTTGCCCGGCCAGTCAACCATATGCTCGTTTGCCTCAGACCAGTAGTAAGCGGTTACGCTGTCCCAGTTGCTGGTGCAGTAGATGTAATGCTTGGAGGTGTCGGGCGCCTGCGTCGGCTGCGTCGGATCCTCAACAGGAGAGGTAGGCGTGGGCGTGTCGCTGCCGACCTCAATGAGCTTGCCGCAGAGGGATTCGTGCTCGCTGTCGTCCGCCGCGTAGTACTGCACCGCAGTAACGTCCTTGACGTTGACAGAGCCGTCGCCGGTGGTGTCGCAGGCAAGCAGCGCGTCGCCGGTCAGCTGTTTGAGCTCAACAATGTGCAGCTGAATTTCGGAAGCGTCAACAACGTTGACCTTCTTGTCTTCGTTGACGTCGCCCATCAGAATTGTTCTCTTGGGCTCGTTAGGATTGGTCGGCGTCGGCGGATTGGTCGGGGTTGTGCCGGCGCCGGTGTATTCCGACCACTGGCTGCCGTTCGTGAGAATCATGTTGGTCTCTTTGATTTCCAGACCGGGCTCCATATCGGCAGGGTATCTGCCGCCGTCGCCGGAAAAGATGACTCTGCCGTTGACGAACGCGTCGGGAACCTCATAGGTGTAGAGCTTCAAAGCGGAGTCGTACTTCATGGAAACGCCCGGCCATGCCGCGACAGACTGCGCGGATTCGCCGTCGCCGGTGTAGATGTAAGCCTTGACGTTGCCCCATTTGGTCTGGGAGTCGTCAAAGTAGATGGTCGTGACCGCGTTGGGGTCTTTCTTCTTGAAGGAGAAGGATTTCTCCAGGGTTTCGGTGGCGTTGGTCGCCTTCATGGTGACCTCGAATACCTCGCCTAATCCAATACCGTCGCCGATGGTGAAGGTGTCGCCGTCTCTTACGGTGAAGGGGGCGCCGCCTTTGATGGAAACCGTCGCGGTGTCAGCGCCGCGCAGGGAAACCGTGACCTTCTGGCTGTTCTCAAAGAGGTAGTCGCCCTTGATGCTCATGTTGATAGTGGACTGGGGACCTTCAATCAGAATGGTGCCGTTGGCGCCGGAATTGAAGGTGACCGTGCCGCCGCTGACGGTCGCCGTGGTGCCGTCATAGTAGTTGGTAACGGTGGTGCCGTTGCCCCACATGGAGGAAACGTTGACGGAAATGCTCTTGCCCGAAGGCGCGCCGATAACCGCGATAATACCGTCGGAGGTTTCGCCGTCGTCGTAGCTTCTGGAGAACGCGTAGCCGGTAGAGGAATTGTAAGCCGAAATCTGCGCGTGGTCGCCGGCGCCGACCGCAACGTGGCGGTTACGGAACTGACCGACCTTCTGCCAGTGCGCCAGAATCGCGGCGTTGTTGCCGGAAACGTTGAAGTTCATGTCGCTTCTCAGGGAGTGACCGCTGCCGCCGTCGCCGTCAAAGCTGAGGTTGGAAACCAGCGGACGGTTGCTCTCGTCGCCGTAGTATACCTGAATTCCGCCGGGATAGAGCTGGAACGCAGAGCCCTGATACATGAGGTTGTTTCTCGCGAGGTTGGAGTCGTGAGAGGAGATGTAGGTGAGCAGGTTGTAGTTCGCCTGACGGTTAATCTGGGAAGCCGCGCCCTGATAAGCGCTGTTGATGGAGCCGACGTCGGGAACGCCTCTGCCGGAATACTTGAAGCTGATCATGGAGTCAAAGCCGCCGGCGCTGTAGTAGTCGCCGTAGCCCTCCGCGTAACCCCAGCACTCGCCGGTCATCCAGAAGTCCTCGTCCCAGTCAGCGCCGACCTTGGTGGGGTTATTCTTTCTCCAGTTCTGGAGCGCGGTGACGCACTTGGTTTTAAGCTGCTTCCAGGAAGCCTTCTCAACGTGCTTGGCGGTATCGCAGCGGAAGCCGTCGACGCCGTAGGTCTCAACCCAGTCGGCGAGCCAGCTGGAAATGTAGCCGGTGACGGTGTTGGAGCTGCCGTATTTGCTCATTTTGGTGTTGTAGGAGCCGTCCTTTTTCCATTTTTCCTGCAGGAAGGTCGGCACGGAAACCTTGGTGCTGGACTCGGTTCTGAAGTCCGGAAGTCCGGCAAGGCACATCTGCTCGTCACCGCCGCCGCCTTCGGAATAACCGGGCAGACCGCTGCGCACCCAGTTGGAGCCCCACCATCTGCCCCAGGTAGCGGCGGAGTTGTTGTAGTCAACCGTGTCGTGCAGACTGTTGACGCCGGTGAGCTTGTAAAGGTAGGATTTCGCCGCAGACTCGTTTTTGAAGGAGCCGAAGTTGAACTCCATCATATCCTTGATGGTGTTGTAGCCGGCGTGGTTCATAACGATATCCATGATGATACGGATGTTGTGCTTGTGTGCGGTGTCAACCAGATTCTGGAAGTCCTGCTTGGTGCCGAAGTTGAGATCCGGCTCTGTGTAGTCGAGTACGTAGTAGCCGTGATAGGAATAGTGCGCGAAGTCGTTGGGCTCACCGGGCGTAACGTAGCCGTGAATCTGCTCATAGGGAGCGGAAAGCCAGATTGCGTTGGTGCCGAGCTTGTCGAAGTAGCCCTCTTCAATCTTCTTGGCAATACCCTTGAAGTCGCCGCCGTGGAAGGTGCCCGGCGCGGTGTTCCAGCCGCTGAGCGGTTTGCCGCTGGCGTCAAGCGCTCTGCCGTAGGCGTGGTCGTTGGAGGTGTCGCCGTTGTAGAAACGGTCGGTCAGGAGGAAATACACGTTCGCGTTGTCCCATGAGAAATCATCGGGGCTGGAAACGCTGTTTTTCCTGTTGTAACCGGCTGTTTCGTCGTCGACAGTCGCCGCGTTTGCCGAAAAGCTGAACGCGACGGTCGACACAAGCAGCGCCGCGCTGAGAAGCGCAGACAGGATTTTCTTGGTCAATTTCAAAACTTCCTTTCTAAATAAAATTGGCAAAGGTACATATCTACCTACTTTAATTATACCGGTTTTTCGCAAAATATCAATTATGTAACATAGCTAAATTCCTGTGGCTGAATTTATAGGAAATCACGAAAACGAAAGACGTTATGTAAGGCGCGTTAAGCGCCTTACAGAATACTGTCCGGATGTTCGTCCGCCTCGTATTCCTCGTCCTCGTACGCCTGCTCAGGATTTGCCGGAATCATGCCGGTGTATTCGGTGGCGGAGACAAGGTTCATCTCGTCAATAATGTCATCAACGGATTTTTGTTTTCTTTTCTTCAAAAAAATCACCCCGGAATTAGTGTTTCCGGGGTGCGCGTGATTATTTCACAATCAGTTCTTTTATTTTGAAAACGTCACCGTCCATGATGGCGTACTGACTCCGCAGCTCGCCGTCGATTTCCGGCGAAATCGCCTGATGAATATACAGGCTGTCAATGCCGAAGTCAGCGGCGCCGCCGATATCGGCGAGATAGTCGTTGCCAATCATGATGGATTCGCTCTTTTTCAGTCCATAGCGACGGAACAGGATTTCAAAATAATGACCGTCCGGCTTGGAACACTCCTCGTCGGAGCTGATGACGATACCGTCAAAATACGGCGTGAGTCCGAGCGCGTTCAGCTCGTTTTCGGTGAAGCCGCGCTGGGCGTTGGAGAGCAGATAGATGTGCTTGCCCTTTGCCTTGAGCGTGCCGAGCAAGTCGAGAACACCGTCATAGAGCTTAAGTTGTTTGGTGGAGAAGCAGCGGAAGGCTTCCGCGATAAAGGCAATCAGCGACTTGGAGGGCTTCACGCCCTTTTCGGCGAACATGGCGCGGAACACCTTTTCTATTTTAATGTCAATCACAGTGTATTCCGGATGACGGCGGCGGACGGCGGCCTTTTCCTTGTCTACCAGTCTGCCGTAGGCTTGCTTGATTTCCTGATAAGCATAGCTCGCGCCGTGGTAGCTGTAGAGAAGCTGCAGCTTTTTCCACAGCTGCGCCTGCCATTCGTCGGTGCGGATGTCAACAAGGGTGCCGTATAAATCAAAGATGTAATTCTGATACATAGCCTGCCTCCTATGTTTGCTGCTTCTATTCTACCAGTTATTTCTTCCGATTGCAATAGGTCGAAAAATATGATAAGATAAAATATATCGTCGAAAAACAGAGGTGTCTTATGACAAAACAACAAATCGCGCTTGCGGCGGTGCAGGCGCTCAAAGAGGAATATCCCGACGCGCGGTGTTCTCTGACCTACCGCACGCCCTTGCAGCTGTTGATTGCGACCAGGCTCTCGGCGCAGTGCACCGACGCGCGCGTCAATCTCGTCACGCCGGCGCTGTTTGAATGCTTTCCGGATGTGGACAGCTTTGCGGACGCATCGGTGGAGGAGGTGGCGGAATATATCAAAAGCTGCGGTCTCTACAAGACAAAATCGCGCGATATTGTCGCCATGGCGCAAATGCTCCGCGATAACTTCGGCGGTGAGGTGCCCGATACGATTGAACAGCTCACCACCCTGCCCGGCGTAGGCAGAAAGACCGCCAACCTGATTTGCGGCGACGTGTTCGGCAAGCCTGCGGTCGTGGTGGATACCCACTGTATCCGCATTACCGCCAAGCTCGGCTTACATAAGGAAACCGACCAGAAGAAGATAGAAATGGCGCTCAAAAAGCTGCTGCCGCCCGAGGAGAGCAACGACTTCTGCCACCGCTTGGTGCTGCACGGCAGAGCCGTCTGTACGGCGCGCTCTCCCAAATGCGCGGATTGCTGCATGAACGGCTTTTGCCGTACCGGCGTGAAGGAGCTGAAACATGGACGTTAAGCTGCTGGCGCTCGACTTGGACGGCACCGTCCTGCGCTCGGATAACACCCTTTCGCCGGTGGTCAGAAGGGCGATTGAAAAAGCCGCCCAAAGCGGCATCGAGGTTGCCGTTGCCAGCGGCAGACCGTTTGGCTCCATGCCAAAGGAGATTCTGGCAATTGACGGTGTGGATTACGTGATAGCCTCCAACGGCGCGGCGATTTATCACCGCGATAAGCGGATTTATTCCGATACGCTCGCCTCCCGGGACGTTCAAAAAATCTTGGCGCTCACTGCGGCGCACGACCTGATATGGGAGGCGTTTCTCGACGGCGAGACCTGCACCGACCGCCGCTACTATGACGACCCCGTGCGCTACGGGTGCAGTGAGGCGTACATAGATTATGTCCGCGGCTCGCGTGACGCGTGTGACGATATGCGCGGCTTCATTGAGAAAAACAGCCACTGCCTGGACAGCATTGAATTTGTCTGCACCGACAAGCGCCTGCGCGAGCACCTCTGGGATTCGCTTGAAAAAGCGGTGCCGGACGTGTATATCACCAGCTCGTCGCGGAATTTTGTGGAGTTTATGAACGGCACCGCCACCAAGGCAAACGCCGTCCGCAGGCTGTGTGAGCTTCTCCAAATTGACCAAAAAAATACCGCCGCTGCCGGCAATGCCGACAACGACGTGGATATGCTTTTATTTGCCGGAACCGGCGCGGCGGTCCGCAATGCCACGCCCAAATGCCTTGACGCGGCGGATATGATTGTGGATACCAACGACAACGACGGCATCGCGGAGCTGGTGGAGAAATTAGTGGTCAGATAAGTCAAGCAGAACACTTCCGTTGTTTCACTTGCCGCTAATCACTTATTCCTCCGGCTTCTCTCCGGTGAGGAACGCAATACTTCTCTCAATTACGTCAATCGACTTGCCCCATTCCTTGTCGCGGTTGCGGTAGTCGAACATGGCGACAAAATCCGCCACGTCCTCGTTGAGCGACTGCAGATAGTTTTTCGTCAGATTGGTGGCGTCGGCGTTGAAATCGCCGAGCAGCTTTGAGGGTAATCCGCCTTTTCCGGCTGCCGCTTCCAATACGAATACATAGTGCTTCAGACAGATATATTCCTGTTCGCTGAAAAGCGTGCGGAAGTCGCCTCCCTTTGCCCATTCGCTGAGTACAGCGCCTGTCAGGTGCACCATGCCTTTTTCCATGCGCTCGCAGACAAAGCAGGAAGAAAGTGTCTGCTTAATCGCTTCCAGCTTCTTTTTGTCGGGTTTGCCGCCGGGATTTTTGGGCATGCAGTTGTCAAAGATTTCCTGCAGGTGTGTTTCCAGCAGCAGCGCGTTGGGCAGCTTCTGACCCTTCCGGAACATCTTGGAAAAATGCCGGTGACAGAAGCCCAGCTTGTTGGTTGCCACGCGGATACTCGGCTCCATCATCGCGTCGCCGACTATGTATTCCACGTACCGTTCCTCCAGCATACTTTCCATGCGGCAGAACGGACAGCCGCATTTCGGACCGAAGATTTCGCTGATGGGGATGGTAACAATCGTCTTTTTCATTTCAAAAACTCCTAAGCCTTTTCTTTTAGTATAACACAAATATCCGTGTTTGGATAGATGTTTTTTACGAATTACAGTACATGCTTATGACACACTCTTTGATTATCTCCAATGTCACCGACCTTGACCTTGCCCAGACCCTCGACTGCGGTCAGAGCTTCCGCTGGACGCGGCAGCCGGACGGCTCCTTTTCCGGTGTCGCCTTCGGAAAAAGCGTCAACGTATCGCTTGACGGCGGTCGTTTAACCATTCATAACGCGCCGAAAGAGGATGAAGCGCTCTGGCACGATTATTTTGACCTTGGTCTCGATTACGGCATGGTACGCCGGCAAATCAGCGGACTGCACCCTGTTTTAAAGGAAGCCGCGCAGTACGCGCCGGGTATCCGGATTCTCCGTCAGGAGCCGTATGAGGCGCTGTGCACCTTCATCATTTCGCAGAATAACAACATCAAGCGTATCAAGGGCATTGTCAGCCGCCTGTGCGAGCACTTCGGCGAGCCAATCGACGGCGGCTATGCCTTTCCGACAGCGGAGCGCATGGCGGCGCTCACGCCGGAGGATTTAGCGCCGCTGCGTGCCGGTTTCCGTGCGCGTTATCTGGTTGACGCGGCGCAAAAGGTCGCCTCGGGTGAGGTGGTTCTCGAAAACTGTCGCCGCCTGCCCTATGAGGAGGCGCAAAAAGAGCTGATGAAAATCACCGGCGTTGGCGTGAAGGTTGCCGACTGTACCCTGCTGTTCGGTCTGCACCGGATTGAGGCGTTTCCGGTGGACGTTTGGATGAAGCGCGCGCTGGCAACGCTCTTTCCCGGCATGTCCCCGGCGGATTTCGGCGAATACGCCGGCATCGCGCAGCAATATATCTTCCATTACAGCCGCATGCATCCGGAGCTGTTCGCAGAAAATAAAAAACTTGAAAAATAAATGTTGTGTTTGGAATAAAAGTGTTGTATAATAATGATATATGACTTTTTTTGACGAAAAATCCATTATTCGGAGGTGCTTTCTTCATGGTTGATCGTTTTGATTTAGACAATTTTGACGAGAGTTTATCACAGGAACGCCGCCGGCGCGCTCAGCAGCAGCGCCGTCCTCAACAAAACCGTTCGCAGGATACGTCCGGCAGCCGTCCGGTATACCGTGACGCCGCTATTGCCCGCAGAAGACGCGAGGCGCAGCGCAAACGCCGTCTGAGAAACCGAGCGATTATCATCGGCGCCGGCATTCTGATTGTGGTATTTATCATTCTGATGTTCTCGCTGATGATCAGGGGCTGCTCCTGCTCCTCTTCCGGCAAAAAGCCCGAAACTTCCAGTATTTCCACTGATACCAAGCAGCAGCAGGCTTCCGTCAATCCGGCGGCGACCTCCTCGGAGCCATCGGCGCAGGCGGTCAATCAGCAGGATTTGTCACCGAGCTACTTCAAAACGCCGGTGATTAAGGACGACAACACCAACGGCGAGCTGTACTACGCAATTTACGTCTGGAACAAGACCGGATACGAGCTCTTCGGCGGCGACGATGAGCGCTCCAAGACCTACGCCAATACGATTAATACGCTCGCAGCCAAGCTGCCCGGCATCACGGTTTACGATATGATTATCCCGAACCACACCGAGTTCGGTTTGCCGCAGCGTCTCAAATCCGGTGAGATCACCTCCACCTCTCAGGCGGACAGCATCAAGGCGGCTTATGCGGCGCTGAGCAAGGACGTCACCGCGATTAACCCCTACAACTACCTCGCCGACCACAACGAGGAGTACATCTACTTCAAGTCCGACCACCACTGGACGGGACTGGGCGCTTACTACGCTTACAAGGCGTTTGCCGATACCAACGGTCTGCCGGCGCTCAACCTCAAGGACTGCAAGGAGAACCAGATTGACGGCTTCACCGGCAGCTTCTCCAATTCCGCGCCGAACCTCGACGTGGACAGCGTTCACTACTGGGATTTCCCGTACAGCGTCACCATGGATCTGACCTATGACGGCGGCAACACCGAGACCTACGACACGCCTTACTACAAGGGCGCAGCGGAAGGCTCCCTGACCTACGGCGTATTTATCTTCGGCGACAATCCGCTGACGGTGCTCAAGTCCAAGTCCGAAAACGCCACACAGGGCAAAAAGATTGCCATTGTCAAGGAGAGCTACGGCAACTGCCTGGCGCCCTATTTCACGAATAACTACGAGGAAGTCCACATCATCGACTTCCGCTATTTCAGAGACAACATCAACAAGTCCTTCCAGGCTTACTGTACCGAAAACGGCATTACCGACGTGCTCTTTGTCAACGGCGTTATGAGCGCCAACACCCAGATTCAGCTCGACAGCATGACCGGTATGTTTGACTAATCCGGCTTTACCCTAACGAAAGGAGGCAGCGCAATGATTGCAGATAACGTCAAGGTTTCGCTCTTTGGCAACATCAGCGACGGACTCTATTCCGCCTATGTCAGCACAAACGGCTCGGGAAATCAGAGTGCCTACGTGGTGACGCGCAAGGAAGTCCGCGATTACTTTGACGGCATTGTCATTGCGGTTGCTGAATTTGAAGGGCTTGCCGGCTCACGTCCGATTGTGTCCACCTACGGCGAGGTGTTCTATGAACCGGAGCTGCGCAGGCGCCTGTCCAAGCTGAAAAACATCAGGCTCAAACATATCCGTTGTCTCTATGAAAAATCCTGCGGCGGTATCATCTTCTACAAGACGCGGCAGAACACCAAAATCCTGCTCGTCAAGAACAACAACGGCAGGTATTGGAGCTTCCCGAAGGGGCACATCGAGGAAGGCGAGACCGAACAGCAGACCGCTATCCGCGAAATCAAGGAGGAAACCGGACTGGACGTCACGCTGGTGCCCGGATTCCGTGAAATCAGCGAGTACAGTCCCTTTGGCAAAATCCGCAAGCGCGTGGTGTTTTTCCTCGCCAGAGCCTTTACCGATAACGTCAGGATTCAGGAGGAGGAAATCGACTCCTATATCTGGGTAGACTTGCAGCAGGCGCGCAAGCTGTGCTCCTACGACAATGATTTGCGGATTATCGAAAAAGCGGAGCTGACCATTCAGTTTTCAAAAAACTAAATTAAATAAACAACGCCCGGCTTGATACCAAGCCGGGCGACAGACTGTAGAAAAAGTCTAAATGTTGTTTTTACAGGATAAAGTTTGAGAAAATCGTAGGGGCGCACCCGCGTGTGCGCCCGGGATAGGAAACCGTACGTTTCCACGGCAGATATGGTTAGATAGGAAAAAGCAGCTCGGGCGGACACATGGGTCCGCCCCTACGTCAGAACCTAATATTATGCCATTCTATTTTTTGCAAATATTGTTTTTCGACAAACAGACGCCCGGCTTGATACCAAGCCGGGCGATTTTTTATTGGGATTATTTGTGGGATA
>CAMVTS010000014.1 GCA_947170465.1 uncultured Clostridia bacterium | reverse complement strand
GCGAAAGGAGATAAAATCCACCACTCAAATTGGTGACTATCTGCAATTAATCACCAACAGCGGTGAGTTCTATTTGAAATATAACGGTGTATCAGATAACGAATTTCGCTATTCTCTTTTTGCGGAGGTCGGACTGGCAGATGATTTTGGAGAAAACATCTATATAGGTGAAGAAATATGCTCACCTCACAAAATCCGTGAGAGTGTTCTTGACGTGATCGTTCTGGAAGAAATCAATAAGGCATTATATTGTGCCCGCAACAATACAAAAGAGTTTGTTGACTACATCAGCAGAAAGAGCTCTTCACAAACCCGCAGGGAGCTTAACGCCAAAACCGCTGAGCTTGCAAAGGCAGAAAAGCGTATCAAGGAGCTGAAATCGCAGTTTAAGCGTCTGTATAAGGACAACGTCCTTGGACGTATCAGCGATGAGCAGTACAGGATGCTGTCGGCAGATTACAACGACGAGCAAAAACAATTGGAAAGCAAACTGCCTGAACTTAACAAGGAGATCGACGCCTTCAACAACGAGTGTACCAATGTTCAGCACTTCATGGATTTAGCCAAAAAATACACCTGCATAACAGAATTGACGCCGGACATTCTGCGCACCTTTATCAGCAAGATCGTTGTTCACGAACGTGCGGTCAAGCACAGCAAAACCGCTCCCCAGCAGATCGATATCTACTTTCGCTACATCGGAAACCTCACAGTACCACACAGCGAAGAAGTAGCGTAACAGCAGAAAAAGCAGGACGGGCAACCAGACACGACCCGTCCTGCACACCAAACCGCTCAAAGCTAAACATCCTTATCGGAAATAGCCTAACCGTCATTACTTTCGGTTATGTGCCTTCTTGTTTTATGGACTGTTTTTTCACAGCCCCTGTTTTATCCGAAAGATTCGCGCTGATAGATGTCCGACATACGCACTGCATAATCATTCATCAAAAATAACACGTTCACCGCTGAAAAGAGTCTCTTTTTTGGGGGATTATGTCATACAAACGAAAAAACAGCTATTTGACGTTCAAAATAATTATAAAAAAGAACAAAAATCTGATTTTGATATATCTTTTTCGTTTTCAATCTGATAAAATGTGACAATGAAAAAGTAATCAAGAGACGAAGCTAAGAAAATGCGGCGGCATTACATATCAAGGCTGCCCGTGAATACTTTTTCTTTTTTCAGGGGGGTAGGAATGAAAACTGAAGATGTGAAGATCCCGGAAGAGTACGGCGCAACGATCGACATAGAGAAAAAGCGTTTTGTTCTTCCGCTCCGGAACGGCGGAAGCGTGGTCGGATTGTTGCCGCATGAAGACCTGCAGCTGTATGCCTACGACGTCCGCGGCGGAGGCTTGCCCGACCTGCTTTCCCTGGGACTCCGACAGCCGAGAAAGGGTAGATTCCTGCGCACGATCGTCTGCTGCAAGGGTATGTTTGAAATGATGCGCGGCGGCTGCAGCGCGGTGATGAAGGCGGGAGAGGTCACAGTCGACTTTGGCAACGACGCGTTTCCCATCGCGTTGGACGCGGAACATTTTTACGGTATAGAAACCGTTATCGAAGTAACCCAGGAGGTGCTGGACAGCGTATTGTATCAATTGCTGCAAAAATCCGTCAGCACGGCTGTTTTGCCCGCTCCCGATCCCGGCCGCGACTGCGTGTATTATATTTTCAAGCATTTTCAAATGAAACATGGGCTGAGGAAACAAAAGCAATAGATTCGTGGACGACAAACTCAACATATGAAAATAAAGTATGGAACGGCACATCTTGGGTCGAACCGGTCTGGGATGAGGATACTCACACCATAACCGTTGATTCTAACATTTCAAACGGAACGATAACATCAAGCGTAGCATCTGCTGCTGAAGGAACGACCGTCACAGTTACGCCTGCTGCGGCATCAGGATATTTGCTTGACTATACTTCGGTAACCGTTACCACGGATGGAAGTGTATCTGTTCCTGTTTTAATTGACGTAAACGACAACCTTTCCTTCGTTATGCCTGACGATAACGTGACTATTTCAGCAGAATTTAGTGCCATTCCGGCGGACGGCGTTACGACTATCTATGTCTCTCATCATGATAATGTGCAAAACATTTACGCTTGGACGGGATCGGGAGAAAGTGTCGAAAAATTAAACGGCAATTGGCCCGGAGGACCGATAGCGGAAGTTGAAAGCTTCGGCGGTATTCTATACCACAAATATGAAATAAAAAATGAAGATGTCGGTGATGATCAATTTAACATTATTGTCAGCGGAAAAAATTGTCAAACTGCAACTATTCCAATTAAAACAGGCTATACCTATTATATCGGCTGGTCGGGTGCTACTAACGAGGCTCCCGTTTATAAGACAATCGACCGCTATCCAAACTATAAACTGCATTATAGGGCAACCGGAGCCGAAAGCTTTACCACAGTGGATTATAGTTCCAGTCATATATACGTAGACCTTACAAAAGGAAACTATCAGTTTTATATCACAAGAGATTGGGACGGAGTAGTAGATTATGAAGGACATTCCGGAGCAATGCTTTTATTCCTGCTCGTCACTGCAGGAGGTCATACTCCCGATCAACGCCGAGACCATAGGTACACGTGCGTTTGCTGACTGTCCGTCGCTCTACGATGTTTATTTCCCGAGGTCGGTGAACACAATCAGCAGCTCTGCCTTTAACAATACGCCGTTTGTTTGTTTCCACGTTTATTACGACTCCTATGCCCATCAATTCGCGATAGAGAACCGTATTTCCTATACCTTGCGCGACGGAGTGAAGCTCGGCGATGTGAACGGAGACGGTTCAGTAAATATCAACGACGTAACAACCATACAAAGAACCCTCGCAGAGCTTGAGAGCCTTGAAGGAATTTATCTTTATGCCGCAGATACCAACCGTGATACGATGGTGAATATCTCCGACGCAACCGCAGTACAGATGTTCCTTGCCGAGTACGATATTCCGTATTCAATCGGTCAGGTATTGACGCGGTAATAATCTGTCAAAAAGGGATTTGTTTTCCCCCTTTTACTTTCATTTCCATCCCCCGGAGTTTTTCCTCTCCGGGGGATTTGATATGAGCTGTCGTGGAAGAGAGAAAGACAGACGACAGCCTTTGGTATGGGTTTTGACGCGATCATCGCGCTTAATTGCAAAAAAGCAAAGAAGTGACTGGATGAGTTTAGGTGCGACCAACATCCACATTTTTCGTCAGATTTTTCCATGTCAAAATTTTTGTGTCGTGTACGGCAGACAGAAATCATCAGGAAAAATCGGACTTGCGAGGAGCATTTTAAGAGGGTTGTTTGTACATACGGGTTGAATGTGTCTGCAACGGCGGGTCAAAAGTTGCGGTTAACTTTACTTCATTTCGACGAAAGTGCAGCGGAATTGCTCTGCTGCATCTTCGTTTATATCAAACTTATCAAATTATTATGCGCTCTGCGCTCTTTTAGCAGGTTCTCGGATAAATCAGGCTTCACACCGCTTTTCGCCGAATCAATCTCCAGACCCGTCAGAATCGACAGCACCTCCGTTTGCTGACGGCAGCGCTCACGCTCCTCTGCGTCGGAGTTTTCATCATAGGCAATAATGCTCCTGTCAAATGCCGCGTTGCAGATTTGACCGACGCGCGAGGAAAAAGTATCTCTCACGGTAACAAAGCGGTCATGCCAGTCGTTTGCGTTTCGGGTGACCGGTTCTTCCGACGGGATATATAACAGAGGAAGATTACTGCGGTCATTCAGGTCGTCATATTCGTAAATCAATATGCCCGCCGTCCGTGAATGTGTTTATCAACAGCGCAAACAAGCACATCAACAGCAGAAAAACAGAAAATCTCACGAACAGGAACGATAAATTCGCACTATTGTCAAGAGAAATAATTTGATTTAAGGATTATTTAATAATTTCTCCGCTATACTTGATCTGCAAGCTTCACAAAAGCGGATTTTGTGATACAATAAAAGGCAGAAAAGGAGAAGGCGTATGTTTTTTGATATTTTGAAGCGCGACCTTAAACGCAAAAAGACAATGAACGTGATCATACTGTTGTTTGTGATATTGTCGGTAATGTTTATTTCTTCAAGCGTGATGAATCTGACAGCGGTGACAGGGTCGCTCGACAGCTTTTTTGTCAAGGCGGGAGTCAGCGACTATACTGTTTTTGAGCGTTGCGGAGGAACCGTGACAGTTGCCGACGCGGTCAAGAACGCCGAGGGCGTGACGGACTTTAAGCAGGAGGAATGTATTTTTCTCTCGGGACACAAGTTCGTCGGACGCGCAAAGGAAAAGGACAGCCAGAACGCTAACACCAGTATGGTGTGCTGTTTGTCTCATCAAATACAAAGGTACTTTGACGGCAGCGATAATGAGATCACCGAGGTTGCCGACGGCGAGGTGTATGTCCGTCAGTCTCTTCTTGACAACAGCAATGCCAAGGTCGGCGACAAGGTCGAGCTTACCGTAGCGGATGTCACGCGCACCTTTACGGTCAGGGACACGCTCAAGGACGCGGTGCTCGGATCAAGAATGATGGGAAATGCAAGGTTTTTGATTTCCGAAAACGAGTATAAGGCGTTTGAAAAAGCCGAGCCGCTGGAGCCGTATCTGTTCCACATCAGCTTTATCCATACCGATGACATACCCGCGCTCGAAAAGGTATTGACCGACTGCGATATGATAATATTCAGCGGAGACCGTTCTCTGTTACAGCTTACCTATATGATGGAAATGACTATCGCGGGAATTTTGCTCATTGTCAGCATTGCGCTGATTTTGATTGCTGTAGTGATTCTGCGCTTTACTATCAGTTTTACGCTCAGTGAGGAATTTCGACAAATCGGCATAATGAAGGCGATCGGTATTCCCGACGGAAAGATCCGCTCGTTGTATCTGGTGAAATATCTGGCGATTTCCGTTTTAGGCGCAACCATCGGTTTGACACTGTCATTCCCGTTCGGCAGTATGCTGCTTAAAATGGTATCGCAGAGCATCGTGATGGAGAACGGCAACAGCCTTTTGCTGGGAATTATTTGCGCGGCGGCGGTCGTGTGTATTATCGTGCTGTTTTGTTATCTCAGCACGCGCAAAGTGAAAAAATTCACGCCTGTTGACGCTGTTCGCAGCGGAACAACAGGCGAGCGATACAAGAAAAAGGGTGTTTTCAAATTGGGCAAAAAGCCCGTGCGCCCTGTGTTCTTTATGGCGGTCAACGATATTCTCAGCAGTCCCAAGCGGTTCTTGATAATGCTGTTCACTTTCTTCGTCGGAATCTCTATGCTGATGGTCGGTCTGAATATTTCCTCAACGATGACGAGCAGCAAGATGCTCAACTGGATAAATATGGCTCAGTGTGACGCGGCACTTGTGGAATCGGGCTCGATCGAAAAATACATGGTTGCGGACGGCAGAGAAAAGTTGAACCAAAAAATATCTGAGATAGAATCCGACCTTTCGGAAAAGGGTTGGGAAGCGGATTGCTTTGTGGAAGTTATTACAACCGTTATCGTCACCAAAGGCGATACAGAGTTAAAAACCAACGGCGTGGAGGGAATCAATATGACCCCCGACGAGTATATGTATCTGGAAGGAACCGCGCCGCAGAACAAAAACGAGATAGCCATGTCCTACATTGTCGCCGATAAATTGGGCGCACAAATCGGCGATACCGTCACAGTCAAAACGCCTCATGGCGAAACAGAATGTATGATCACGGCTGTTTACCAAACAATGATGTCCGTGGGCAATAACATCCGCCTGTATCCGGGTCAAACCTATAGCTTTCAAAATCTTGCGGGAATCAATGATTTTCAGATTCGTTTTCACGACAATCCAAGAGCCGCAGAGGTTGAGAGAAGAATAGAAATCATCAAAGAAATGTACCCGGGCGGCGAGGTGATGAACGCGGGCGATTATGTTGATTACTGCGTCGGCGGAGTCGGCGGTATGATGGACGGAGTAACAGGGCTGCTGCTGCCTGTCATCATTCTGATCGATATTTTAGTCGCGGTACTGATGGAAAAGAGCTTCCTCACCAAGGAACGCGGCGAGATCGCTATGCTCAAAGCGATCGGCTTCAAGAACCGTTCCATTATCCTGTGGCAGACCTTAAGAATCGCCATTGTCATGATAGCGGCTGTTCTGCTCTCGGTTGCGCTCGCCGACCCCATCGGAAAGCTGACGACAAGCGGCATCTTCCGAATGGTGGGCGCTAAAAATATTATCTTTGATATGGATATATTAAAAACCTTCGTTATCTATCCGGCGATCGTACTTGCGACTACTGTGTTCAGCGTGTTTTTGACCGCACTTTCGATTCGCAAGGTCAATTCAAACGAAATCAATTCTGTAGAATAGGAGCATTATCATGGCTAAAATTTTAGAAGTAACCGACCTTTGTAAAACATATATCACCAACAAAAGACAAAACAATGTGCTCCGCAATGTCAACTTTTCGGTTGACGAGGGCGATATGGTAGCGGTAATGGGACCGTCCGGCTCAGGCAAATCCACGCTGCTCTACACCGTTTCGGGAATGGACAGCATGACGGCAGGAACGGTTCTGTTCGGAGGCAAGGATATTTCTGCGCTGAAGCCAAACGAGCTTGCGGCGCTGCGGCTCGACGAAATGGGTTTTATCTTCCAGCAGATGTATATGCTCAAAAATCTGAGCGTGCTCGACAATATCATTCTCCCTGCTCGACAGTCAAAGGCAAACACGCTTTCCGCAAAGGAAAAGCTTGAACGCGGCAAGGAGCTGATGCGCAGTCTCGGGATCATCGAGATCGCCGACAACGATATCAACGAGGTTTCGGGCGGTCAGCTGCAAAGGGCGTGTATCTGCCGCAGTATGATCAACGCTCCCAAGATGATTTTTGCCGATGAGCCGACAGGCGCGCTCAACCGCCAAAGCTCCAACGAGGTAATGGAAGAGCTGTGCAAGATAAACGCGGATGGCACGACCATTATGCTCGTTACCCACGACGCAAAGGTAGCCGCAAAATGCTCAAGGGTGCTTTATATAGTTGACGGAAACATTCAGGGAGAGTATAATTTAAGCGGAAAAGACGAAAGAACAAGAGAACGCGCCCTGAACAACTGGCTTATGGAGCAGGGTTGGTAGTCTGGTTTTGGAGTGAGAAATAATGATCGACATTCTTGTAGTTGAGGATAATCTTGAAATGGCAACGCTTTTATGCGATTTTCTGAAAGCGGAGGGCTATTCCGCAAAGCACTGCGCAGACGGAGAAAGCGCCTTGTCTGCCTTTGACAAAGACGGCACAAGGCTTGTCATTCTCGATATTATGCTGCCGGGGCTTGACGGTTTCGGTGTGTGCCGAAAGATACGTGAGACCGCCAACACGCCGATCATCATTGTCAGCGCCAAAACCGAGAAGGACGACAAGCTCAACGGCTTGATCCTCGGCGCAGACGATTACATCGAAAAGCCTTACGATATCGACATTCTGCTTGCCAAAATCAAAGGAATCTTCACGCGGCGCTATCAGAGCGATGTGATCTCCGACGGCTTTTTGAAAATCGACAAGAGCAAGCGGATCGCGTTCAAAGAAAACACACCTCTTGACCTGACACAAAAGGAATTTGATTTGCTGCTGCTTTTAGCGGAAAACAGCGGCAAAACGCTTAGCAAGGACTATCTGTTCAATCAGATCTGGGGCTTTGACAGCTTTTCCGAGCCGCAAACGCTGACGGTACACATCAAGTGGCTGCGTCAGAAAATCGAAGCCGATCCCAAAAAACCGAAGCATATTGTGACGGTCTGGGGCGTGGGCTATCGCTACGAGAGGTAAATGATGAAAAGCTTTATCAAGTTGGCAGTTGCGGTCATCGCTGTCCTTGCAGTGATTTTTACGGGCGCAAATATCATTTTACATAACGAGAATAAGGGCGACGCTGGTCGCCCTTATCGTGTTGAAGCGGAAAGGATCGCCGCAAGAATCGAAAACAGAGAGCCATACTCTCTCAACGATTACAGTTATATCAAAAACGTGGAGATTCAGGAAAATGGCTTTCAAGGCGGCGACAGCGACTATCTTGTCAAGGAGATCGGCGGAAAGCTCTACCGCTTTGATTATTCCTACCAAGCCGACAATACCTCGGCGATAACGTCCTTTAACATCTGCTTTGGCGTGACTGCGGCATTTGTCCTGCTGCTGCTTTTGTTTCTGTTCATCAGAATCATCCGTCCGTTTGAGAAAATCAGCGCTTATCCTACGGAGCTTGCAAAGGGAAATCTGACAGCGCCGCTAAAGGACAGCAAAAGTAAATATTTCGGCAAATTCCTATGGGGACTTGATCTGCTGCGTGAGAAGCTGGAAAGTCAAAGATCCGCCGAGCTTGCCCTGCAAAAGCAGAACAAAACGATGGTGCTCTCGCTCTCGCACGATATCAAAACGCCTCTCGGTGTAATCGAGCTGTACGCAAAAGCACTTGAAAAGGGCTTGTACAAGGACGAACAAAAGAAGAAAGAGGTTGCCGTGGGCATTACGGAAAAATGTGAGGATATCCGCGGCTATGTAGACGGCATTGTAAAAACTTCAAGCGAGGATTTTTTGAATTTAGAGGTAAACAACGGCGAGTTTTATCTGTCGGCGCTAATCGACAAAATCAAGGCGTTTTACACCGATAAGCTCAGCCTGCTGAAAATCGACTTCGCTGTAGACGCTTTTTCCGACCATATTCTCTCCGGCGATTTGGAGAGAAGCATTGAAGTGCTGCAAAACATTATCGAAAACGCCGTCAAGTACGGCGACGGCAAGAGAATACGCATTGCGTTTTCAAGGGAGGATGATTGTCAGCTCATCCATATCCGCAACAGCGGCTTCACACTCAGCAAAAACGAGCTGCCGCACATCTTCGACAGCTTTTGGCGCGGCTCCAATACGGGTAGTAACAGCGGCAGCGGCTTGGGACTGTACATCTGCCGCACCCTGATGCGCAAAATGAACGGCGACATTTTTGCAGAGATTCAAGACAGCTATATGATTGTCACAACCGTTTTTTCAATAACTTAAGCTCCGGTCTGGCAGCATTTTCTGTTATATTTTTATATTAAAGTTATATTGCTAAATGTGTTTTACGAGGACTGGCATTGTTAATGTGACAGTACATAAATGGGTTGAGTTATACTAAATGACAGTCGAAAAAACATATGATCGCTGACAGAGCAAATCTACAGCTTTTTCGGCGGTTTTGTTTTTTTGAACGAAAGAAAATTACAACTTTGGCAGAAAATACCCTTGACAAATCTCATCTCAAAAATTGATATTGCAAAGATACGCTAATGAACATTCATTTCACAACTGCCAATTCTATGTGGACGACGGTTATTCCGGCGCAAACTTTAACCGCCCTGCCTACAAGAAAATGATGGATGATATCTACGAAGGCAAGATTGGCACGGTTATCGTCAAAGACCAATCCCGACTCGGAAGAGAATATCTCCAGACAGGTATGTTGATGGAGATTACATTCCCACAGTATGACGTGCGCTTTATCGCAATCAACGACGGCGTTGACAGCCTTCATGGGGAGAGTGACTTCTCCGGCATCAAGTATTATTTCAATGATTTCTATGCCAGAGATACAAGCAAGAAGATAAGGGCTGTCATTCGTTCAAAAGGTGAGCGCGGCGAAAGAATCAGCACGACGGTACCTTACGGATATATGCGCAGCCCCGATAGTCCAAAGGAGTGGATTCCCAATCCTGAAACCGCGCCGATTGTGAAAGAAATCTTCGATTTATACGCAAGCGGAATCGGAATCAGAAAAATATGCAATCTGTTCTCCGAACGCAAGGTGGAGTGTCCCGGCGTATATGAATTCAAAAAGACAGGAAGCCGCAGCGGTCACCCTGACCTTAACAATCCATACCAATGGACTATCACAACAATCCGCAGGATGCTTTCAAACAGATTTTACGTTGGTGATACCGTTAACTTCAAGACTTATACAAAGTCAAATAAGCTGAAAAAGCGTATCAAGAACGAGCCTGAAAACATTCTTATCTTTGAGAATACCCACGAAGCAATTATTGACAGGAAAACCTTTGATCTTGTACAGAAGCATTTTGAAGGAAGAAAGCGTCCCGATGCACAGGGCGAGATAGATAAGTATTCCGGTTATCTTTACTGCGGAGACTGCGGTAAACGGATGTATCTTCACCGCTCAAAAACGATGCCTGCTGAGAAAAACTACTTCCAGTGCGGCGGTTATCAGCAGGGGAAATCACGATGCACCGTACACAATATCAAGGAACAGGTGCTTGATACGATCGTTCTTGCACAGTTGAAATCCATGATAGCGTTGGCGAGCACCCACAGCGATGAGTTCTATGCTATGGCAACCGAGAAAGGCAAAGCCGAAGCAAAGAAGTATTATGCTTCGGCAGAGAAAGAAAAATCTCAGTTGACCACAAGGCTTCACGAGCTTGACAACATCATTCGATGTCTCTACGAAGACAGAGTAGTCGGACGTATCACTCCGGAACGCTATGATTTCCTTGCGTCAGGCTACGAGGAAGAACAGGCTCAAATTCGCACCAAACTGAACGAACTCAACGAGAAAATCAATGAGATTGATTTACAAGACAAATACGTCAAGGAGTTCATTCAAAAAGCAAAAGAGTATATCAACATTGAAAAACTCACTCCCGAAATCCTCCGCACCTTCATCAAGCGAATCGATGTCTACGAAAAGGAAGTCAGATACTCGCGTACCTGCGGAAACACCATCGTCGTCCAGTACACATTCCAGTTAGACAAAAACTAAACAGAAAAATACCCTGAAGGCACTTAAAACCTTCAGGGTATCATAGCCACCCAATTTTCCGTTAAGAATATCACGCAAATGGGTGTGACAGATTTTATCAGCGGCGGTCAAGGAGGATTTGACAGACTGAGCGCGCGCTGTGTATATGAACTGAAAAGTAAATATCCGAGTATTCAAAATCATTTGGTGATACCGTATCTTTCCTTTCATGTCAGAGATAAATCAGTTTACGATTCGATTATCTATCCCGAAGGCTTTGAAAACCACCATTTCAAGGCGGCTATTCCCAAACGTAATCAGTATCTTGTTCAAAACGCAGCGTATGCAATATGCTATGTTACGCACTCATGGGGAGGAGCGGCAAGAACATATGAGTACGCGAAAAAGAAACGAATAATAATAATCGATCTATGTGGATAATAAGCTCTTTTTGAGCAACAAAGTCTGCGAGAAATAACGTAAATATATGATATAATATACTTAGGTAATTCTGAGTACAAACAATTTAATCAAAGACCGCTTTTTGCGTTTTGGATGGAGCAGGGAACGGTCAGTATGACAGGTGTGATCTGTGTGCCTTTTTTCTGTGCATGGATCGCGCCTTTTTGTTTTGTTCGGAAGCGCCTGCAAGTAATAACCAATATTTTATGAAAGGACGATGTCACATGTCAAATTTACAAGCAATGGTTATGAACGTCACATCCGCAATTCCAACCCCAATTGTTGCCGCCGAGGGTTCCAACTACTGGCAGTCTGTTTCTCAGTCGATAGCAAACGCGATCGATTCCGCCCTGCCGTATGTGTGGATTTTGGTATCGCTTGCCATCATCGGCGTCGGTCTGCTCTGCATCATCGGTTCGGATCGCAGCAAGGAAGTTGCGAAAAGCAAGTTTGTGTATATCTGCGTCGGCGCGGCGCTTGTTCTGGCTGCGGCGTATATCGGCAAGGGTATCACCAGCGCGCTCAACGGCGCGGGCGACTGGTCATCCGTCGTCAATTAATACTGCCGGGGCAAGAAGAAAATATGTCATTTCTTGAATATATGGTCTCGCACCTCCAGTATTTTGACGGCTCGCAAATGTTCGGATTGTTCCGCGTGATCCTGTGGGCGCTTGTTAGGCTGATTTCCTCGCTTTGCAGCGCGGCAGAGGGTATCTATAACCATATCTTCTCTCTGGTAGGCGTTATCTACAACGATAATGTCGTGCGCTTTTTGCAGGGCTGGATGGGCTTTATCTGGATCCCAATCGCGATCTCCGTTTTGTATCTCGGCTACAGCCTGATTATGGGCGACGCGACAGAGGGCAATATGCGTGCAAAGACTTTTGCGCGAAATGTCTGCCTGTTCGTACTGATCGTTGTAGGCGTGCCGTATCTCTTTATCGGACACGCCGGCACGGATTCAGCTTCGCTGTTTATCAACTCCAATGTTTCAAGCTATGCGCCTGAAAGCAGTATCTCAAACCATTCCGGCTTGCTGGATTTTTTCTCTGATGATTCCGGTCAGGGGATTATCAAGGGCGTCAGCAGCATGGCGAGAGGCTCAAGCGATAACACCACCAAGACGCAGGTGTTGATAGCGGGCAATCTGATCGATTTAAAAACCGTTTACATGGACACACTGAATCTGCATAACAACGGCACAAACATGGCGACGACCTCTTGGATGAACTATCTGGAAAGCGGACAAATCAGAAAGAATCAGTTTTACAAGCGTGGCACAACGTCTGTAATCAACGGTTCGGGTATCCTCGATACCGATATCACCGAGAAAATCTCGGTAGATAATCTGAAAAAAGAGAATTTCGGCGACGGCGATGAGGGTGATAACTTCCATATCTCCGACGTATTGGTGAGCAGTTATGAATTCGGCGTCTTTTACTCCAATAATAATTCGTATTTTGACTCTACGATTTTTCGGGAGTATCTGACTGCGAACGGCTACGATATGGATAATCTGACGCCTCAGTTCGTTTCCTCGGTGTTTAGTAATATGCCGTCGACCGAACCGGATAAAACCGTTGTGAAGCGATGGTTGTTTTCTACGAGGCATGGCGGTATTACCCGAATGAATGGCAGCGACGGCAAGGTGGTCGGTGTGACTTATTCAAACGACGGTAAAACCGATCTGTATTTTGATTTCATTAATCCCTATCCGTTTAGATATCGCGTGGAATGGGGCGCATTGTTTGTCGAGCTATTCGCGGCGGCTATCGTTTTGTTTCTCACCTCCTACAAGATAGCGCGAATCATCTATGAAATCATCGTCAATCAGTTTTTGGTGCTGTTCTTCGGCGCGGCAGATCTGTCGAGCGGGCAGCGGACAAAGGAGATCCTCAAATCCTTGTTCGGCCTGGTGCTGTCACTGTTCTTTGCCGTTGTCATGGTGGAATTTTATTTTATCATCGCGGAAGCGGTCAACCACATCAACTTTATCGAGAACGACGGCAGCAACAGCAATAACTGGATGAGGGCATTGGTGCAGTTGTTTGTTGCAATGGCGGCAGTAAAAGGTCCTGCTGTGCTGGAAAGAGTTCTCGGTATAGAGGGCGGTCTCAGCGGTGCATGGCGCGACGTCGGAAGCGCGACAAGACCGATGCGCAATACGGCGAAAAAGGCCGCGTCCGTGACTGCGAAAGGCTTGGCGGTCGGCGCGCTGGCAGGCGGCTATTACGGCGCGACAAAGCTAAGAGGCGCGGCGAAATATCGAGAAGCCAATAAGAACGGCAACCAGCGCAGAGTCACAAAATCTCCGTTTGCTTTCGATAAATCCAGAACCGAAACAGCCGGTATTGACGGTCAATTCTCGGCGATTTCCAAAAGGAATCGAGCGCGCACGGACGAAAAGCTGACGCATGGCGTCAATAAGGGCAGACGGGCGGCTAATTCACAATTCACCGCACAGAGCAACGATATCGCTTCCAAGGTCAAGACAGGCGCTAAGGAAAGCGCGATACATGAGAATGAAGCACTTGCCAACCGTTACCGCGGCAATATCCAGAATGCGGCGTTAGCGGAACAGGCAAGGGCGAGAGCGTCCGGTTCCGCGCTTTCGGATAAGGATGCGCTTAAAAAAGCATACGAAAACCACGGCTTCTCAACAGCTCAGGCATAATCGCTGGCGCACAGAGATATTTCCTCCGGTGGGTACAGCGAGAAGAAGGAGAAGTTTGAAAACAGCATTTCCGCGCAGGCGAAACAGCGGTATGAAGCGAATCCGACGGAATATCGCAATATGAGTGAGGCGTACCGTGCCTCTGCGGCAGAGCATTACAAGGCGCTCGGCTTTGACGATTCGACAGCTAACCGCTTGGCAACGGAGACCGCTAACCGCGTACTGGTGGACGATATGCAAACCACTGTCAGAGAAAACGCACAGTCGGCTTTGAGCAGGGCGACTGCCGAAGAGTTGAACAGCTGTGTGGACAAGAAGGGAAATCCGCTGCCCCGAGAGGAGATAGAAAGACAGTATCTCACGAATTCCGCGACGGAGATCCTCAGCAACTCCGCGTCGGTAGGTTATACAGGCAGTATCAACGACGCTGTTAATCAGATGTTGGAGCAGGGAACCTTGCGCGAGGGAGTTCAGAGAGGCAGGATCGCCAATAACGTGCAGCGCGAGCGTGCGGAGGTCAATACGCGCGCGGCGGCATTGGGCAGAGAGAAACTCGGTCCCGGCGCACGCGCGGCGGCAACCATGACAGTCGGCTATTTCGGTGAGCGCATGATAGAAACGCTCCACGATTCCGGTTATAAGGTCGGCTCTAAGAAGAAGGAGAGCAGGACAAGACACAAAACTTTCAAGCAAGGCAAAAAAGCCAAGAAGAATAGATAACTCAAATTCCGCAGCGGATTGAGATAGATCCGCTGCGGAACCGAAAGAATGGTGAAATATGAATGAGTTTCAAATGATTGAAGAAATCAAGGTCGAAACGAAGATGTTTAAGTTTATCGACATCATCAGCGTGTTTGTGATCATGGGATTTTTAATGTTTGGCTTTTTGTTTTCCAACATGGTGCTCGGCGCATTAAAGATTCCCTTTATCATTTACAACGGTCTGATCGGTATGCTGTTTTCCTTCAAAAGCCCGTGGAACAAGGATTTGAAGATTTGGAAATCGCTGGCGCTGTTTATCCGCAACCGTTTCCATGCGAGAAATCCTTACCACGCAGTGCGGTGTGAGATTCCTGCAGAGGATGTGATTGCCTGCAATCCGTTGATGTATAACAACCGCTATCTGGAGGTGAACGGTGATGAATAAGAAAGAGGGCAAA
Organism: uncultured Clostridia bacterium; assembly: GCA_947170465.1. GTDB lineage: Bacteria > Bacillota > Clostridia > Oscillospirales > Acutalibacteraceae > Ruminococcoides. The sequence goes on along the minus strand of CAMVTS010000014.1, from coordinate 31,982 downwards.
GCACGCGATAGAAGGGATAAGAAAACAGCGGCGCAGACAAGAAGATATGCCTCGCTCAAAATCCCTGTCTGTGATATTATTCGCGATGTATTCAAGCTGCGCGACGGCGGCTTTATGGATATGCTTGCGATCCGTACAAAGGATTTGGAAAATGCCTCCGAGGAGGACGTCAACCGCGATATGTGGCTGCTCACCAGCCTGTTCAAGCGATACACGGAGGACGTCAAGATCATCTCCATCAACTTTCCCACGAATACCAAAACGCAGCAGGCTTACTTTGAACAAAAGCTGATGCACTGCAAGCACCCCTTGCTCAAACCGATTTTGGAGGAAAAGCTAGACGAGCTGATAGCGTTTGAGAAAACAAGCATTTGCCGCGAGCATTACCTGATGTTTTGGGGGCGCAGCTATGAGGATTTGCAGAAGAACAGAGCAAGTATCATGTCGGCGCTCGGCAGAGAGCTTTGCGCGGCGGTGAGCTTATCCAAGAAGATCCAGATTCTCTTTTCCCTCAATAATCTTTCTGCTTCTGTTTTCTATGACGAGAACGCTGCAGAGTATATCAAGCCTGATCATCAAAATGAGTTGGTGGAAAAGTACGGATATAACCCGTATTTGCTCAACGCTATCCAGCCGATGGGCGGCTTTGAGCTGAACCATACCGATTATGTCAAAACCGGCAACGGCTACGAAACCTGCCTGTACGTCTATCAGTACCCAAAAATCGTTGACAGGCATTGGCTGGCGTCGGTGACGAACAATCCCGCGACGATCACGACGATCGATGTGGAATCTATTGACACCTTCACGGTCAAGAAGGATTTGAAAAACGGTATCGCCGAGTATAAGGGCAGAATGGGCACCGCCAAGAATACGCTGGACGCGATGGACGCCGACGAAAAGCGGCAGGAATTAAGTGAGATCGCCTACAAGGTGCAGCAGCTCGGCGAGGTAATCAAGCGTATCACCACGCGAATCTATGTTGCCGGCGCGACGTATGCCGACCTGATGGAGCGCGCCAACTATATCAAAAAAGAGGTTTGCGAGTCAAAGGACTGGCTGGTGGCGATCAATCTCAACGAAATGGAGTACGAGTGGTGCGCCAAGCTGCAGCCGGCTTCCGTTCAGCGCAAGGATATTTTGAGCAGGAGAAACGGCAAGCCGGTGCCTGCGACGACGCTGGGCGGCGGCGACCCGTTCCATTACACAAGCCTCAACGACAAATACGGCTCCAGCCTCGGCTACACCTTATCCAACGGCGAGGACGGCAGGGTGCTGTTTGATCTGTTTCAGTCAGATGATGTCCGAACTTCATATAATTTTATCGCTGCAGGCGTGATGGGCAAGGGCAAATCGACGCTATTGAAAAAGCTCCTTCGTGACCGCGCCGGCAGGGGAGATTACGTCAGGGTCATCGACGTGACGGGCGAGTTCACCGATACGGCGCTCGCGGTCGGAGGCAAGGTCATCTACTTGGACGGCAACGGCGGTAAACTTAACCTGTTTCAAATCAACAAGGTTGCCGAGGATGATATGGATTCCTATTCCTCTCATATCTCCAATCTGGTGACGATCTACAAGTTTATCGCGCCGGAATCGACGCATGTGGAGCAGTTGATATTTGAGGATATGCTGCGGCAGCTCTATGAAAGCTATGGCATGACGCCCGAACAGTTTTTGCAGACAGGCTTGAAGATCACAGAGCTGCCTTCAAAATACTATCCGATTTTGGAAGAGCTGCTGCCGTTCATTGAGAGAGCCGAGAAGGAGGAAACCAATCTCGATACGATCAACTATCTGCGGAACATCAAGCAGGTCATCGGTAGTCTGGTGCGTAATTTCGGCAATATCTTCAACGGACATACTTCGATTGATAACCTGATCGATACGCAGGTCGTTATCTATAACATCGCGGAGCTTTCGGGCAAGCGCAGTGAGATATTTGACGCGCAGTTGTTCAACGCGCTTTCGCTCTGTTGGGCGAATGCCGTTAAAACAGGCTCGCGGATGAAGCGACTGTATGAGGAAAAGCAGATTGCCTTTGCCGACGTCAGGCACTTCCTGCTGCTGATCGACGAATCCCACAAGACGATCAACGCACTCAAGCCCTACGCGGTGGAGCAGGTGCTTAGATATGCAAGAGAAGGCAGAAAGTTTTTCGCCGGCATCGGGCTTGCCTCGCAGTCCATCCGCGACTATGTGCCCGACGGCGTCAATTCCGATGCGGCGGACAAAATCAAGCGGCTGTTTGAGCTGTGCCAGTACAAGTTTATTTTGATGCAGGATTCCAACAGTCTCAAGGTCATTCGAGAGATATTCACAGAGCAATTCACTGAGGCGGAGATCGCTATGATCCCGCGTTTGGAGCGCGGCCAGTGTATTCTGGCAATCAACGGCGATAAGAACGTGACGCTTCAGGTGGAGGTCACCGACGAAGAACTGCGGATGTTCAAAGGTGGTGTATAACGTATGGCAGAATACGACGCCAATGAACAGGGTGATCTGCAAGAGCTGGAAGGCGGAATAGAGCAAAATCTATCCGATTCAGCTTCGGCGGCAAAGAATATCTATAACGCGCAGAGAAAATTCCGCGCCAATTATAAAAACGACACGGAAGAAGTTTCCAACGATCACGATACGTCACATCAAAATAATAAGCCGGATAAGACTTCTAACGCCAATTCTCCGCCGCAGAACAAGCCTCCAAACGGCAAGAGCCATTCAAAAGCCAATCAGAAGAAATCGCTCAGAGACAAAAAATCTGCCGAGTCATCAGCGGCAAAGAAATCGAGCTCTAAGCTTGCGCAGAAAAAGAGCAAAAAGGCGGCGGAAAAATCAGAGGAAACAGCGAAAAAGGGGCTCAAAAAGCTCTGGTCGATCATCAGCGGTATCTTCGGCGCAGTGTCTCTTCCCGCGATTTGCATTGTGCTTGTGGTTGTAATCATTATCTGTATCATCTTCGGCGGCGTCAGCGCCGCGTCCACTTCAAGCGGCAGTGGAGGAGGTGGCGGAAGCGGTTCCCAAACAGGCAGTGGCACATATATTGAAATGCTCAAGGGCGAGGTCAACAACGGCGGACAGAAGTATTGTGACGTAATGTACGGAGGCGAGCTGGTCGATTGGTGTGCTATATTCGTCGGTTGGTCGATCAAGCAGGTGGGAAAAGACCCTGCCGATTACGGCTACAGTCCCGGCGTCGGAGAGTTCCAGCGCAGCGCAGCCGCGAAGAATACATACCATGAAAACGACGGTCACTACACGCCCCGACCGGGTGATTTCCTGATTTGCCGCAGCAGCGATTGTCCGCGCAATTCTCATATCGGCGTGGTGATTGCCGTGAACGGTGACGAGTTCACGACGATTGAGGGCAACACCAGAGGCGGCGATGGCGTGTGGTGCTACACCAGCATCGTCAGTGAGAACACGAGATACCTATCCTCATGGTCAACACAGGGCTTCATATCGACCGATTTGGGCGGTTCGTCTGTGCAAACGAGCAGCGGTTCCGCCGGCGGTGGAAGCGGAATGCAGTTTGATTTTTCGTTCAGCAAGTATAAGTCCGGCGGCAGTTCGTCAGGTTCCGGAAACAGCGGCGGTGTGATCATTGAGGATTCACAGCTTGCTGAGGTAGATCAGAACTACAAAGGAAAAACCTACCGTGAAATCGCCGGACGCGACCTGACGAGCGAGGAACGCTATCAGATAGAGAAAATCGTCCACGGCGAGGAAGGTATGTATGAAGAAGGCTGTTACCTGATCGCCCAGTGCATCCGCGACGCGATCGTCTATAACCACGCGGAGATCATGAAGCTGCATTTGTCATCCTCACAGGGCGGTATGGGTTATGAGGGCTATTATACCACCGAGGAACCCGGCGACTGGGCAAAGGAAGCTGTCAAATATGTCTTTGACGAGGGCGGCATCGTCGCCCGTCACAGGCTGATGTTTATGTATGATGTGTCCGGTGGGTTTTATTCCGACTGGCATGAGACCCAGCATTTCATCCTGCAATACAAAACGACGAGATTTTTTGATATGTGGTAGAAAGGGATAATATGGATAAAGAAACGATTATCAAAAAACTGACCCATCCACTTGTCTGTATCATTCTGATAGCTGTTGCGATCGGCGCCGGTATCGCTTACGGATGCATCAATCATGCCCGCAACGAAAAGCAGGCGCTTGTGTCCAACGCAGATGTGATGGTTTATAAGGAAGCAACGTCGGATGAGCTGAAAGTCCTGCACACTCAGGATTTGGAGCCGACAACGACCTATCCGGTCAATACCGAGTCACAGGAGCATATGATCCAAACTGTCAGAGACTATTTCTCCGCACGGTACAATTTCAAGGGCAGCTACAACGCAAACAAGGAGCGTATTATCGAGGCGGTAAAGCCTTTGGTGACGCCTGATTTTTTGATTTCTGTAGAAAAGTCATTTGCAGAAAGTGAGAAGCAGGAGGGCACCGACCGCGAGATGAAGGACTACCACTGCGAGGTGCTGAAAATCTATCAGAACGGTTACTCAGAAGCGGAACTGAAATCAAAAGGCATCCGGCCGTCCTATTTCTGTCTGGTGAAGATCAACGATAGAAACACGCTGTACCGAATCAAAATGGAATATGATAACGGCAATTATTTGATTGGCAATCAGGAAATGCTCGGCACGGAACAGGAGGCGAAAAAGTGATGTGGGAAAAATTGACCGTTTTTTTACAGGCTCACTACCGCGGAGTGATGGCTGTCAATCTGGCATTGCTGCTGTTTGTCGGCACGGCGGTTTTCTATGGCGTAAACGCTGTTCAGGATATCCAAACCTTGGATGAGGTGATCGTCAAATCGGAATTGCAGCCGACAAAGACCGGTGATAACGCTGATGATTGGTTTTCGGATTTTACGGCAGAAGCAACGGAACAGCCGACAGCTGCGACAGAGCCGACAAAGCCGAAGAATCAAACCATGATGGTGGAGTTGTATGATACGATGGCAGAATTCCTGCCGGAAGGCTCCATTCCTGACAAGAAAACACTGAAACAGCTGCAGACCGACGCCAAAGCGGTTTCGACCTATGAGTGTTATGAGGTTTATGAAAAGCATTTCCTAAACGACAGCCTGATCAGCGACGTGTATATGACAACCGTATCCGTTCACTATGCCAATACAGAATCCAACAACCCCGAAGCACTTTGTGAACTGTCAAGAGGGGAAAGCAGCTACTATTTTCGTCTTATATTTGAAAAGACAGGGGACGGATGGCAAATCGCCGAATGGAAACGGTACGCTTGAGATAGGAGGTTGAAAACGTGTCAAAAGAAATCAGACGAAATCTGGTTATCATCATCATTTTAGCTGTAGTGATCGGCGGCTACGCTTTCTTCTTCCTGTCTCCCCGTATCTTCCAAGAGAGCAAGGGAAATCTGCTGAACACGGAAATCGGCAGAGAGGTCAAGGCAGGCAGCGGCTTTTCGGTCGTGGTGGAGGATTGGCAGTATTGCAAGGCGGAGCAGAGTATGGCGGTCATTTTCAGCTTTAAAAATTCAAACAGCAATCCCTCCGAAAAGATCGAGTATGCGGCAGTGAGCAGGAACAGCGCGCGTGAAACCAAGGCGGTGCGGTGTAAGGTGATTTATCAGTCGCCGACGATGGCTACCCTGACGATTGATGCGGTTCCAAAGGATTTCAACGAAATGGCGATACGCGTCAAGTTCGTCAACAAGCACGCGACGGAGGACGCGACAATCGCCTTTTCCTCGGAATTCTCGGAATCTGAATTCAAGGAAGCGACGGCGACGGTATTCACGAACGTCTATACCGTGACCGAGGCGGACAGTATCAAGGAGCTTGATGTGATCGACCTCTACCGGCAGAAGATCGAGCGCGAGAACAAAGCGCTTTCTGACGCTATCCAAAAGCTGCAAGGTGAGAATGCCGGCTATGAGGTAACGCAGTCGGATATTCTGGCGCGCGTCGCGGAGCTGCGCAAGGACGAGCAGTTCCTGACGGACAAAGAAATGGAGGAAAACCAAAGTCAAATCAAGTCCTACCGTGAATCCTACGACCGTTACACGGCACAGATCGCGAAAAACAACGAGGAAATCCAAGAGAAGCAGGCGGTTATCCGCAAAAACAACGCCAAAATCAAGGAACTGGATTCGATTCATTCATCATCGGAGGGCGCAAAATGAAAGTGATCTATATCGGAGAACTGACCGAGAGCAACCGCGTGATCCGTGACGTCTGCGATGAAATGGGCGTTGCCTTGGAGTTTTCAACTGATTTGAATGTGTTGAATAGTGACGGTATCATTTTGGATTTGGCCTATGTCAAAAAGAATATGCCTGATGATGATTTTATTAAATTTCTGAAAACGAATTATAATAGCAAGGTGATCATCTACGCGCCGAATACGGACTACACCGATGAAGCGCTCAAGCTCTGCTACACGAATGGATTTACAAATGTCATCCGCGATTACCTGTCCGCCGGGGTGCGAAAAAAGCTGAAGGAGTATCTATCACAGGAACGCTCTGTAATAATCGAACAGCCGATATCTGTTCCGAAATCCGATGATCCGATGAACGAAATTACGAAGAAAATCGGCGTGATCGGTATTATGCCGCGTATCGGCGCGACTACGCAGACAGTGCAGCTTGTCAGAACGCTCTCCACACTCGGCAAAAAAGCCTGTTATATCCAAGAGAACGCTTCTGCGTTTTTGGACAGTATGGAGCTATTTTTCTCAGACGTCAAAAAGGAGAATGAGCGCGGACGGCTTGTCTATCAGGATATCTTCTTTTACAAAGACAAGAATTACGCCTACAGCAAAGACTATGATTATCTGGTCTTTGATTACGGCAACTGCGCGGAACTGGAGCAGCTTCCGGCGGATTTCTATGGGAACGACCTTCGTATCGTCGTCTGCGGCGGAAATGCCGAGGAGGTCGCCGCGCTGACAAGGCTTTCTAATCAGCTGTATCGGGACGAAAGTATTAGCTTCGTTTTCTCCTTTATTGATCCTGACGACCATTCCGAGGTGTTGGATTTGATGGGCGATCGACGAGAACGAGTCTTATTCGCGCCGTTTACGCCCGATTGCTTTCGGTTGTATGAGGACAGTGCGAAGCTGTACCGTGAGCTGTTAGGCTTCAAGGAGGAGCAGACTTCCAAGTCAAAGCGCGGTTTCGGTTGGAAAAGGCGGAGGTGATCAGGTGGCAAAATACACGAACACAGCAGGCTTCAAAGGCGTTTCGGAGGAAGACGCTGAGGAAACAACCGAAAAACTGCCTCGTCCGCTGTTCTTTCTGATAATCGGCGGTATTGTTGCGGGCGTTGTTTTTGCTTTTCTGATCGTTCACGCCTTTTCCTACAATCACGGTGATACAGCGACAACGGATGAAGCCGCGATGGTTGCGGCGGCAACGGAAGACTATGATTACAACAAACTATTCGGTTTGGAAGAAACGACCGTACCGAGCGAGCCGATTACGCTCAAACCTCAATCCTCTTCGCCATCAATGACGATTGCTATTCCGCAGCCAATCACGCAGCCGGTGACGAATGCTCCGCAGAAAAGTGAAGCAAGCTCAAGAACAGAATCGCAGATGGCAAGAAGCGAATCCTCAACGCCGCAGCAAAGTCACTCCGACAGCGCGCCGCGCTCACAGCAAAGCAGCGCTGTGGAGAGTCATCAGGTTCCGCGCCAGCAGGAGATAGGGGACAGCGGTTCCTCAGAGGTCTATGTGACTGATATTTTCCTGTCCCATACCGGCATATCACTGACAGCCGGGCAGACATTCTCATTATCGGCGACGATCTCCCCGTCAAACGCGACCAATAAGAGCGTGACGTGGACAAGCAGCAACAGCGCAGTTGCCACTGTTATCCGCGGCATTGTGAAAGCACAAAAGGCAGGAACGGCAACCGTGTATGCCGTCAGCAGCAATGGCAAAAAAGCAAGCTGCACCGTCACCGTCGCTGAAAAGCAGGAATTAAGGCAGAATATCTCCCTTTCACCCGGAGATACGACGATAAAGAGGGGACAGGAGCTGACTATCCGGCTCAACGGCGCAAATCGCTGTACATGGAGCGAAAGCAATCCCTTTGTAGTCAAAAAGCTGGGGGAAGGCAATGACTATTACACGATTAAAGCCGCAAAAAGAGGCGTCACCAACATTATCGCCACACTCCCGAGCGGGCAAAGCTGTAAAATGAAGATAACGGTGGAATAAAAAGGAAGCAGAGGGTATCGCAAAATACCTTCTGCTTCCTCTTACTTTTTGCTTGCCACAGGCGGCTTTGCCTGAACAGGCGCCGCGTCAACAAATAAATCTTTGTATCCGTTTTTGAGTCTTTTGCACTTCATGCAGTAAACCTCTCTGCCAAGGTTGATACAGTCGGCGCAGGTTTTTTGATTTTCCATGATTCAAAACTCCTATTTGATAAACTGTTTCAAAGCGAACAGAAATCATTATAGCACGGCAGACAAAAATGTTGAGTGCATTTTAGAATTAACTCAAAAAACGACACTTTTTTCTGAGAAAAACGGGATCGGATAAACTTGAAATTCCATTTTGCAGTTTTTCGCCCTGTGTGCGATTTGTTGGAGAAAGGCGAGAAAGTATCCGTCAGAAGTGTTCACGCCGTTTTTGAGCGTTTGTCACGATTTTTGGACAGCACACCACTTTGAGAGGATTAAGAGCACATTCGTATTTGCCCATTAAGCACCCCTTTTGCTATACACGTCAGTGTATAGTAAAAACAAGGCAGCAGCACCGTTCAAAATTTGCGCCGCTAATCAAAGATAACCCGAAAATGTTCCGGACTTTTTCTTTTTCTATGGTATCCTGTTGTGCTTGAAAACGAGCTGCCAACGTGGATGTGATCAGAGAACTGTTCTACGGAAACATACACCCATTTGAGCGCGATGTTCCTTAGATTTCGAGCTCAACGACTTTGCTGAAGGTTGGCACAACAAAGAATAAAACCCTTGTTTCTCCATGTCTCGCCCTGTGCGCGGTTTGTGAGTGAATCTTTCCAAAAACTGTTAACTTTCACTTGAAAAAATATAATAAAAGTGATAAAGTATTATAATGGAAGTTGTATATCATTTTGCGGATATATAATAACGCAAAAAAAGGAGGAATTGGAATGAAAGGCAAAATATGGAGAAAAATCCTGTCCGTTTGTCTGGTTCTGCTGATGGTCGCGGCGCTTGTTCCGACGCAGCTTTTCAGCGTGAGCGCGGCGAGCAACATTGGTTACATCTACAGATGGTGGGATTCCGCTTCACAAAAGGTAAAATCCGAAACCAGATATGCTGACGCCACCAAGCTGCAGGATTTAAGTGCAGACTTGCAGGATTTGAACAGCGGATGGTATTATTCACAAAACTGGATCGAGTTTAATAAAAGAGTGAATATCCACGGAACCGTCAATATCATTCTTTGTGAAGAAGGCGGCTCTTACGTTAAATTTAAAGATGGTATTCATGTGAGCCCGGGCAATACGCTGAATATCTATGGTCAGGGGAATGAAACGCAGGCGCTTGAAGCGTTTGCCGACACCAACGACTATGCAGGTATCGGCGGCAACGGCAACGAAGAATGCGGAACCATCAACATCTACGGCGGCGCCGTAAACGCGGAAGCGGACGTTGACGCGGCGGGTATCGGCGGCGGCTTTAAGGGCTACGGCGGTCATATCAATATCTACGGCGGTAAGATTGACGCGACCGGCGGTTCTGTGAATACCAACGGCGGCGCGGGTATCGGCGGCGGCGGTCAAGGCTGGGGCGGCTATATCAAAATCTACGGCGGCGACGTTACCGCTCATGGCGGCGCGAACGCGGCAGGTATCGGCGGCGGCGACGAAGGCACCAGCGGCGATGTTGAAATCTTCGGTGGTACCGTCAACGCGACCGGCGGTTCACAATATTCCGACGGCGGCGCAGGCATCGGCGGCGGTAATGAAAAAGGCGTCAATAATATCGTCATCTACGGCGGTAATGTCACAGCACAGGGCGGCTGTGACGGCGCAGGCATCGGCGGCGGTGACGCCGGCGTTGACAGCGACAACGAGCACGGCAATATCACGATCGCCGGCGGTACGGTCAACGCGACCGGCGGCGAATACGGCGCGGGTATCGGCAGCGGTCAAAACGGCTCCGGCTTCAAAATCAAGCTCAATAACGCGAATGTTACCGCCAAGGGCGGCAGATACGGCGCGGGTGTCGGCGGCGGAGACAGCGGAAAAGACAATACGATCACCATCTCCGGCGGCACGGTCAACGCGACCGGCGGCGAAGACGGCGCGGGCATCGGCGGCGGCGACGACGGCGCGGGCGGCGTGATGAATATCGCTAGCGGTGACGTCACCGCAAACGGCGGCACAAATGGCGCAGGCATCGGCGGCGGCGACAACGGCGCAGGAGGAACGGTCACCGTTACCGGCGGCAAGGTCACCGCAACGGGCGGCGATAACGGCGCAGGCATCGGCGGCGGCGACAGCGGCGAGGGCGGCACAATCAATATCAATGGCGGTAACGTCACTGCAACAGGAAACATATATGGCGCAGGTATCGGCGGCGGTGAAGGCGGAAACGGCGGCAATATCACCATTAACAGCGGTACTGTTATCGCGAACGGCGGCATGTATTATAAGAACGAAGGATTCGATACATTCAGAGACGGCGGCGCGGGTATCGGCGGCGGCCATAAGGGCAACGGCGGAACCATCAAGATCACCGGCGGCGAGGTCACGGCGAAAAGCGGATACAAGTCGGCAGGTATCGGCGGCGGTAACGAAGGAACAAGCGGCGATATCACGATAACCGGCGGTACAGTCAGAGCCAAAACTACCGGGCATCTTGATGCTTATCAACAGATATCAGGCGGAGCCGCCGGCATCGGCGACGGAATGAGTTCCAAGGGAGATCCCGTGCGCAGCATCACCATCTCCGGCGGAGACATCGTTGCACAAACTTCGGGTGAAGTTCTTAGGGATGCTCATTTTGGCGGCGCCGGTATCGGCGCAGGCTACGGCGGAGACGGCGCCGAGAAGATGAAAATCACCATCACCGGCTGCGAAAAGCTCGTGGCAAACGGCGGTCCTCTTTCCGCCGGTATCGGCGGCTCCAACAGCAAACACGTCAGTGAAATCTCTATCAGCGGAGATGTCAATATCATCGCCGCAGGCGGTAGAAGCGGCGCGGGTATCGGCGGCGGAGAAAGAGCTAAGTCCGGAAAGATCACCATCTCAGGCGGAACGATTGAAGCCAAAGGCGGAGACGGCGCTGCGGGCATCGGTTCCGGTTCCGGGTGCACGGAAGATAAAAATGCTGTGGATATCACGATCAACAGCGGCAATATCAAAGCGATCGGCAACCGTGAATATAAGTTTAGCGTCAACGAATATTATCTATCGGGAGCGAGTATCGGCGCAGGCGGATGTATACTGAAGGAGCAGGGCGGAGACATTAAAGATGCGTCTTATTTTGCAGGCACCATCAATCTGAACGGCGGTACCATCACCGCCAACAGAACCATAGGAGCGACCCATGAGGCGGCGCTTGAAGATGTAACGGGTACTGTCAATTTCAACGGTGCGATTGTGCAGATTGAAACGTCTGAAAATGATCCTTCCGTAAGGGCTACAAACATCAACCTCAGAGACGGCGAAGAGTATCCTCAGACTGTTGCTTATAAGAACAGCGATTCCGATGCGCTTACCAAGGTGGCAAAGGCTGACCGCCTCGCAACGCTGCAAGAAAACGCAAAAAAGATTGTGTTTGTATTGCCCTGTGTGCATTCGGATATGACCTTTGTCGATAAAGGCGATGACCATATAGCGGATTGCCCTCACTGCAGCAGACACGCGGAGGCGCCGCATCGCTACATCGAGCCGGAATGGAACTGGGCGGAGGATTACTCCTCGGCAACAGCGACCTTTACCTGTGAGGATTGCGGTCACAAGATGACAATCAACGCAACCAGCACATCGAGCGTTGGCGATGACGGTATGTTGACCTACACGGTGACGGTTCAGCTGAACACCAAGAGCTATACCGATATCAAGCAAATTTACAACGACGATCTCGGCGCAAGAGTTGTCGGTTATTCGATTTCACTCGACGGCGATATCGGTGTGAACTTCTATATGGAGCTGTCCGACGCTGTCGCACAAAGCAGCACTGCAAAAATGCACTTCACCATCCCGAAGGACGGCGAACCCGATACACAGGAAATCAAGGTTTCCGAGGCGAGAACGGTAAAGTCCGGCGATAAGACCTACCACGTCTTCAAGTGTCAGGTAGCCGCGAAGGAGATGACCTCCGATATCAAGGCGCAGATCATCGACGGTGAAAAGCAGGGAACCGTGTTCACCTATTCCGTCAAGGACTATGCCGACTATCTGCTCGCGCATACCGACGATAGTGCGGAGTTCGCGAAAGCCGCTCCTCTGGTAAAAGCCTTGCTCAACTACGGCGCTTATTCACAGATTCACTTTGATAAGAATCCCGGTAAGCTCGCAAACGATAAGCTGACCGAAGCAGAAAAGGCGCTTGGAACTATTTCCATTGATATAGCCGAGCCTGTTATCGGCAAACTACCCGAGGGCACAACCTTTGCGGGCGCGACCCTCTCGCTGAAATCCGAGACCACCCTCTCGCTCTATTTCAAGAGCAATGCAACGCCGGTATTCACTTGCGATGGTTATGATGTAGAAACCGTACCGAACGGTGACTATCAGGTTGCGCGTATCAGAGGAATCAAGGCAGCGCATATCGGTGATATGTTCACCCTGAATGTCAGCGGCGCAACCGTCAAGTACAGCCCGCTGAACTACTGCAAGAAGGTACTCACGGATGACGCGACCGACTCAAAGCTGAAAAACGCGTTAAAGGCTTTCTATCTCTATTACGAGGCTGCATACGTATACTTTTACACCATAGATCTCAGCACCGTAACCGGGAACACCGTAGTGAAGGACGGCGGCATCATCACCGGCACACTTTCCGGCAACCATAAAATCTCTATCGCCGACGGCGCGACCGTCATGCTCAGGAACGCTGATATCACTTCGTTACCCGATAGCACAGACGCAAAATATTCAGGCATCACGCTCTTGGGCGACGCGATGATCATCTTAGAGGGCACGAACGCCGTCAGGAGCGGCTATAATCAATATCCGGGCATTTTTGTTCCGGAAGGAAAAACGCTCACAATCGACGGCACAGGCTCGCTTGACGCTTCGTCCAACGGATGCTGCGGTATCGGCGTTATGGCCGGACAACCAAATGCTAATATCACCATCAACGGCGGTTATATTACTGCGACCGGCGGTCTTTGGTCTGCCGGTATCGGCGGCGGTATGGCAGCAAGCTGTGGCAATATCACCATCAACGGCGGTACCGTTACAGCCATCGGCGGCGAAGCTGGTGCCGGTATCGGAGTCGGTTTTTGGGGTAGTTGCGGTAACATCACTATCAACGGAGGTACCGTTACAGCCACCGGCGGCAGTTCTGCTGCCGGTATCGGAAGCGGCAACACAGGAGAATGCGGCAACATCACGATCAACAACACCGTCACAAAGGTTACCGCGACAAAGGGCAGCGGTGCTCCCAACTCCATCGGCGCAGGCACTAACAGCACTTGCGGCACCGTGACTATCGGCGACGCAGAGGGAGCCATCTCCGAAAGCCCCTATACCTATCAGCCTGAATAACCGGAAAGGATGTGCATGAATATGGTTAAAGAAAAATATGAGCGCACCGAGCTGGAAATCATCCAATTCCTGACCGAGGACGTCATCACCACAAGCATGGTCTACGAAGAAGATGAATTGCCGTTTGTACCGCATAAACCGTAATTAAATAAATAACCTTTCGTAATCCCGGCGGCAGCTAAGCTTACCGCCGGGATTATTTTTGCATTAGCACCACTCAAAATTTGCACCGCATAAAACAAAGAAAATCGACTCACATTTTTCATGCTGAAAGTGCTGACAGCAAATCGCAAAAGAATAATCATATAAAAAGAAAATGCTGTGCTTAACTGAGATGGTTGAGCACAGCATTTATGATTTATGGGGAAGGATTTAGAATTATATCCGGGGTGATTTGAAATTTGTGAGGGAGCGTTTATCAATTACCATGAAGCTGATTTTTGACTAATTAGAGCGGTTTGTTTGGGTAATGCGAGAAAGTATCCGCCAAAATCGTTTGTGTCGTTTTTAGCATTTGTCGTGGATTGTTAGCGGAAAGCCAAATAATTCGTTTCATAACAATGATAACCAAAACCTAAAATATTCATGCTGTCAGTATTTAAAAAGTTTCAAAAAAAGATTATAATTAGTTGTAACCAAAACGCATTCTGAATTGTTTTATTTATAGAGGAGGGAGAAAAATGGCGGCTTTGTACGCAGGTATGAGTTATGAAGAGGTTGTTTGTGCCTATTCGTCTACTGTTGCCGGCGTATGTATGATGCGTTTGCAAAATTATCCCGATGCCGAGGATTGTTTTCAAAACACATTTGTCAGACTGCTGACAAAATCTCCTTCCTTTAATGATGAAAACCATCTAAAGGCGTGGCTAATTAAGGTTGCTATCAACGAGTGTTACAACTTCATCAAGAAAAACCGCCGTTCTCTCTCCCTTGAAGATCTGCCGGTTGAACCAAGTTATCAAAACGATGACGAAATGGACGTTTCATGGGCGTTGATGAAAGTTCGACCCGATTACCGTGAGATCCTTTACCTTTATTATGTTGAGAAATACAGAGTAAAGGAAATTGCAGGCATTCTGGATAAAAATCCCAACACCATTAAGGTAATGCTGAAACGCGGCAGAGAAATGCTGAAATCAATATACGGAGGTGACGGGCGATGAGAAAAGTGAATTTCAACGCGCTTAAAAACGTCGCTGTTCCCGAGAGCTGGGTTGAAAAAGCACTTCATGCCAAGCCGAAGAAAAAGCCGATTTTTCTGCGACTTTATTTTATTGGTACTGCAGCATCGGTAGCAGTTGTTACCGCAGTTGTTTTGACGTTACTGATTCGTTCGGGAGGAAATTCTCCGATCTCCCCGAAAACAGATTTATTTATTCAGCCGTCTACTGTTGCTGTGATGGAGAATAATGAAACAACAATGGATAACTCAGCAACTCAGGAAAAGGCGGAAACGACTTCGAGCGAGACGGTACCCTTTACGCAGGCTGTAAGTTCGGCAGCAGCTGAAACCGCAACATCAACTGAAACGGATCCGTCGGAAACAGGTATACCGCATCCAACGCAAGGAACGCAGACAACAAATCCCATTCCAAGTAATCCGACAGCTGTTGCGACTGATCCCGTTGTGACGACCGCTCCCCAACCTTCGCAACCGGTTGAAGAGCCTGCGGAAGCGGAAACAACCGCGCCGACTCCGCAAAAACCGCCGCTGCGAATTACGGATGTGGAAAACTTAGTACCGTCGGTTGAATTTGATGATTTGGAGGGTGATTATGATGGGAATCTCAGCTTATTCTTTTACCAATATCTTGATGGCAGCGAGTCAATTTACTGTCATATCATCTGCAATGGAACGGAGTGCGGAGAGCTTTACAGCGATGATGAAAAAATGATTGTTGCCGATTCGGAACGGGGAATAGCAACATACTGCCCTTTGTCGCACGGGATTTCTATTTCGTATGGCTCACGGATAGATGTCATCTTCTACAATGAAAGCGGAAAAGCTTTTCGTTTTCGCGATATACTTGTTGTCCCCGATTTAGTCTTTTAGATTTATTTTTATGAATAGGAGGTAAGTACGATGAAAAAAACAAAAATAACGGCGGTTATAGTAGCAATGTGTATACTGCTGACTTCAATAGCCGGAACCATTACAGCAAGCGCTGAGGTGAATAATCATCAAAACAAGCTTTCACCTCAACTGATTGAAGAAATCAATGAATCTGCCGAAGAAACAGTCTGTGTGTATATCTCGTTGTTGCCTTGCACAAGTGAAGCGGAAATCGAAAAAGCTGTCAGCGAAAAATACACTTGGTCTGATGAAAACGAATATCTCAAATATTATCGTCAGGAATTATCAAGCGTCGTTGGTGCATACGTTCAGCAGTTTATCGACGATCATGGCGACTTACTGAATAGAATCCTTGTTCAGCCAAACAGCGCAGAGTTTGTTATCGCAGAAGTATCAAAAGGCAACGTTGAAGAATTGGCAAAGCTTGATATCGTTCGTGATATTGATCTTTGGACTGATACGGTAGAAGTCAATAGCGATGATGAAAATGATGACTCTTATCTATCTAAAATCTCCGAAGAATTGTCTGTTAAAATGAATGCCGTTGATTCTGTACCTGTATACATTTCGCTGAAGCCCTGCACGAGTGAAGCGGAGATCGAAAAAGCTATCAGCGAAAAATACACATGGTCTAACGATGACGAATATCTCAGATACTATCGTCAGGAATTATCCGGCGTCGTCGGCGCTTATGTTCAGCAATTTGTTGACAAGAATTATGAGTTGTTAGGTGATATCATCCTTCAGCCTACTTGTGCTGAGTTTGTTATTGCTAAGACAACGAAAGACTGCATTATTGATTTAGCAAAGCTTGATATCGTTCATGACATGGATTATTGGGACGATACAATTGAAGTAACCAGCGAAGAAGATCCTGATGAGCTTTACAGGAATGCCTTTGTTGAGTGGTCTGTATCAAAGTATGGCAAAAACTGCTTGGCAGACGGTTACAGTTACAAGGAGCTATATCGCCATGTTGCCGATAATCAAACAGATTGGGTGCTTGTAAACGCGAAATACTTATTGCCCACACCCGAAGTCGAAACTTGGGTGCGTATCGGCGGCAGAAACATTTTCTCCGGTTCTCTTTGCGCTCCGTTCAAGTGCGGCTACGGCGTTTATGATGTGAATGAAAACTGCTTCTATGATTTGGACGAAATAGCCGATGATCATTCCCAATTCAACGGACTGATGGAAGCACTGGAGTCCCTCAAAATCGGCAACCCCACAGGCGACGCTGATCTGGATAACACTGTCAGCATTTCCGATGTGACCTGTATTCAGAGAAGAATTGCTGAACTGAATCCATTCAATTCGTCTCAAAACAGCTTATCTGATGTCGATAACGACGGCGAGGTCACGATCAGCGACGCCACGATGATTCAATTGTATTTGGCACAGTTGATAGACGAGCTTGGCTGATAGAGCCGCCAAAAACAATCCGGGTTTCTGAGTCGGATTCCAAACGCTTCTATAGGCAGACTTTGAAATCCGGTGAAAATAAAAGCCGCGAGGTTTTCTTGCGGCTAACGATAACAATATGACGGAGTAATAAACGGATTCATCCCTATAGCTTGACAAACGGCAAGTTATAGGGATTTTTCTATGGTTGGACAAATGCTGATGAGATCATAAGCAGCAGGTATATATTATTTGTATCTTACGTATAAGCATTGAATTTTTTCTTTTGATTAGCATGTAGTTACAATGCATTGACAATGATGCTTCGTCGGTATATAATGAAAGAAAAAGGAGTAGAATAATCATTAATCAAGATAATGCTGTGCTTAACACAAAAGGTTGAGCACAGCATTTGTGATTTATGGGGAAGGATTTATAATTTAATCTGGGTTGATTTGAAATTTATGGGTGAGTGTTTATCAATTACCATGAAGCTGATTTTTGACTAATTAGAATGGACGTGAGCAGTAAATCTCCATAACTCAAAAAAGTATCAGTTACCCTTTTTCTGCTGTTGGATAAGTGCTGGTCTATTGATGATGTTCCGTGTTTTTTTTGCAGGATTTGGAGTAGATTAATAAAACTCCGCAGATTAAGAGAAAAGATAAAGCTCGAAGATATCGCCATAGGCCGGTGCAACGAAGAATAACGCCCTGTTTCGCCGTATTTCGCCCTGTGTGCGGTTTGTTTGGGTAAGGCGAGAAAGTATCCGCCAAAATCGTTTGTGCCGTTTTTATGCGTTTTTCGCGGTTTGCGAGCGAAAAGCAAAATTGCATTTCATAAACAAAGACTGCCCAAAAAAGATTATGTATCCAATTAAAATTGCGAAATATTATAACCTAAAATGATTTATGATGTTAGTATTTAAAAAATTAAAAAAAAGATTATAATTGATTGTAATAAAAATGGCTTTTGAATTGTTTTATTAATAGAGGAGGGAAATAACGGATTATGGCTGATAAACTGTTTGCGGGACTGGCTTACGAAGAGGTTGTGCGTAAGTATACCCAAACGGTAGCCGGAGTTTGTTTGACCCGACTTCAAATTTGGGCGGATACAGAAGATTGTTTTCAGAATACATTTTTTAAGCTATATACGAAATCTCCCTCTTTCAAAGACGAAAACCATCTCAAAGCGTGGCTGATCAAGGTTGCCGTCAACGAGTGCAATAATTACTTGAAGAAAAACCGCAGAACTATCTCCATAGAAAGCGTCAAAGAACAGCCGAGTTACCACAGTGAAGATGAAATGGATATAACTTGGGCGTTAATGAAGTTACCGCCGAATTACAGGGACATTCTCTATCTGCATTACTGCGAACGGTATAAGGTCAAGGAAATCGCCAAGATACTGGGCAAAAATCCTAAAACCGTGATGGTAATGCTGAAACGCGGCAGGGAAATGCTGAGAAAGATTTATGGGGGTGATGAAGCATGAAAAGAAATTTTAATGTAATTAAGAACTTAGAAGTACCGGAAAGCTGGGTTGAAAACGCTGTCAATATTCCCCAAACCGCCAAAAAACGAAAAAGAGTAATTCTAAAACCTTATCTGATTGGAACAGCGGCAAGCTTGGTTATTGCGGTAGTATTAAGTATTATAATTTTTGCAACTAATCAGAACAAAACAAGCCCTATATCATATCAATCAACTCAGAATAATTCACAGCCTACCTCTGTATCTGCCGATGCTTCCGGTACAACCGAATATGATGAACCGCCATCTACGACCGCTTTAGTTGAAGAAAAAGGTACAGAAAACGAAACAATCCCTAAATCCTCTGAAAATAATCAAATTACAGAACCATCTGATAATACCGGTTCTCATGAAAAAACAACTACTCCGGCAATAGTTTCCGTTGAACCAACAGAAAAACAACAGGCACCAACACAAGAACTAACTGATCCGGTTGAAACGCCGACGATTCCAACAGATGAGCCTTGGATACCGATTGAGCCTCCGTTTGAAACTACCCCTACGGTTGAGCCGACGGAGACGCAAAGCGTAAGCGGTGAGCTGTTTACAGGAAATATCATTTTCTTTCCCAACGACAAATTGCAGCAGTCAGAGGAACTGTTTTGCCATATCGTATATGGCGGAAAACCGATGGGCAAAGTATTTAGTCAAGCTGAAAGTATGACAATTGATAAGACCGACGGCTTTCTCGCAATATGTAATCCATTGAATAACGGAATTGAAATGTATCGCGGTCAAACCTGCGACATTCGCTTTTATGATAGAAAACTAAGAGCGTACTATTTTTACGATGTTGTTTTAGGTACCGATGATGTCGTGCTATACACACAATAAAGGAGTGGGGCTTATGAGTATGTAAGTGCTTGATTTTGATAAATATTTCTAAAATGAAAAGGAGGATTTGCTATGAAAAAGACGATATGTATCATTCTGGTTTTGCTTTTTTTGGTTAGTGCTAACATTGTTTCTACAGGTGCTGTTTCAGGTGAAAAGATTACACCGGAACTTTCCAATGCGCTGCAGCAGCTTGATGACAACGAAAAGATTGAGGTGTTTATTCATTATAATAACTATTTCCCGTCGAATACAGAAATATTTGCGGAAACGGACAGAAGAACGCAGCTTGACAGAAATCATTTTAACAACGCTGATGAGGTCAAGGATTATTATCAGCTTTGGCGCATTGTTAAAGACGAAAAGAGAAAAGCTGCCGCGTTATCGGTTATGGAAAAAATGGGAGTAACCTTTGATGATATGACTGAACCGGAAGAATGGAATGAAAGCAATGTTGCGACCAAGGGATTACCAAGCCGTTTCCTTTTATCTAAAACAAAAATAAATGCAATAACCGATGTTAATGAAGTGATGTTGGTGGATGTATTTGACGAGCGATATTTTGAACGGTATGACACTGCAACAGATCATCAAAATTCGGGCAATTCGATTGCTCCGGAAGATAAAATATCGGCTGCATTGTATGAAAAACTGAAATCCGCATCCGCTGATGACCAAATTGAAGTTTGGATTGAAGTAAGGCTAAATCTAAAAAACAAAAGCGAATTAGAAGCATTAGCTTACGAGAAGTGTGGCTTGCAAGCAGATGATATAAAAACAGTAGCAGATATCAATCTCTTTTTGCGTACTTACCGCTCTCTTGTCGCTGAAGACAAAGCAAACGCGATAAAAAATTTGCTTGCTAAAATGGATATAGATAATACCGCTGTTGCGTTGGAGAATTGGGATTCTTATAATTGGCCTTGCAGATTTATGCTGACAACGAACGAAATTTATAACGCTGCAATGATAGATGAAGTTATCAGCATTGATTTGTATCACGGTCAGGATGCAAGCCAGACAGATGTACCAATAGAAGAACCTGCGCTTGTACAATTAGCGGATATTGATTGTAACGGTGTAATAAATATTGCCGACGCAACTTGCTTGCAGAAACATCTTGCAGAGTTTTATATGGATACTCCTTTGGACATAACCGCAGATATTAATAAGGACGGAGTAATCTCAATAGGAGACGTGACAGAGTATCAAAGATGGTTAGCGGAAATATATTAAGTACGGTTTATATAATATTATATGCTTAATTATCATGTTCAAGATTCATTAATTAAAAACATAAACATATAATTGCCCGGCAACGTGGTGTGCGTTGCCGGGTAGTTCTATCGCTAATACTAGAAGTCAAAATTTGCGCCGCATAAAACAAAGAAAATGGATTTTTCAAAAATGGAAGATTAACTTAAATTCTCTATGCTGAAAGTGCTGTCGGCAATTCGCAAAAGAATAATCATTAAACAAGAGAATGCTGAGCTTAACTAAGATAGTTGAGCTCAGCATTTATGTTATATGGGGGAAGAAATTAGAATTATAATTGGGTTGATTTGGAATTAGTGAGGGAGCGTTTATCAATTACAGCAAAAAAGATTTTTCAATCAAGGATTTTCCGGTTTTCCGTGAGCAAAGGGCAGTTTATTGGATACCTCTTGATTTATAATTAGAGTGTCAGCAGGAAATAATGATGTCAGAGAAAGGAGTTTTTATGAGAGTTACATCAGTCGAGTTTGACGACAGATTGGCGACAAGACGTTTCTTAGGATACGCACATGTTACACTGGATGACCAGTTTACCATTCGCAACATCAGCGTCAACTACCATCTGGTATTTTCTTTGCAAATGCCAAAGTCGGAGTATCACAGGCTGGCGGAATACACGCCGCTTCCTGATAAAGCTCTGTATGACGAAATTGCGGAAGCGGTCATCAAAAGAGCATGTCAGAATCGCTTGTTGGACGTAAGTTTTTGTTAGGAGGTTTTTATTATGATTGAATACTATATTGATGATAAGACCGGTGAGAAAAAACCGAGACAACTTGTCGAAAACCAGATGTACCAATTCTGGCTTGACCATCACAGCAATCGAATCACCGAGGAAGAAAAAGCAAAAGGCGTTGTTGCCAAACTGACCGCTGATTACTCTGGCGTTATTCTTGAGAACGACAAAAAGGTGGTTCGGTTTGAATTTATCTACTTTGTCTTGTCTCCGGAAAACCCGCGTCAGACTTTTACCGACTTTATGGACGTAAAGGTTATCCTGCCGGAAAACGCTGTAAAACAGATTGACCCCGGTCAGCTGTGGAAGGTGGAATCCGACGCGAAAATTCTTTACAAGTGGAATCCCATGCGCGACCCGGTTTTCCTGTCAAAAATCCCTGTAAAGACGGCTCAAATGATCAAAATCATACGGCAATACAACAAACTCTACGGAGAAAATTTACCATATAAAACAAGAAGAATTTCACAATGAAAAAAATAATCGCAGCAGCAACCATTATTATCACTCTTGCAGCAGCGCTTACCGGCTGCGGTAACAAAGAGAACAGTTCTTCCGCTGTGGAAACGACACAGGCGTCAACTACGCAAGAGGTGACGACACAGAAACCAACGACACAGGAGCCGACAACCACCGCTCCGCAAACCTCTGAGGAGAGTGAGAGCGAGGTTCCGACTACCGTTCACATGGAATACTATACGCGGCAAAATGCGGATGGCGAGATTGAAACCGTACCAATCAAAGCTCCCGAAGAATATGGCAACGGATGGCTCCAACATTCCGACTCGTATGTCTCAACCGGCGAGGACGGTATGCCGGTGATCGTTCATTCCCGCTAATTCAATCTGAAAAGAAAGGCAGAGCAACAAAGCTCTGCTCAGTTTGTCGAAAAAGTCCGGCATACGAAAATGCTAAAGTTGACGGCATTGCCCCGTGTAGGGTTTTATTATACGGTAAAATAATCACACAAGGCTATTGACAGTTTTGTCTATCGATGATAGACTATAATCAAACGACTGCAAATAATAGACAAAGGAGCTGACGCAAATGAAAAAACTCGGAGTTGTTGAAGGACGATTTTGTGATTTAGTGTGGGAGAACGCGCCTTTGACCACCGCGGAGCTTGTAAAGCTCTGCGAAAAGGAGCTCAACTGGAAGCGCACTACTACCTACACCGTGCTGAAGCATATGATCGACCGAGGTTTGTTTGAGAACGACAGCAAAACCGTCCGCGTGCTGATACCGCGCGACGAATTTTACGCCGATCAGAGTCTGCAGTACGTCAGCGAGCAGTTCGGCGGCTCACTGCCAAAATTCATAGCGGCGTTCACTTCCAAATCAAAGCTCAGCCGCGAGGAAGCGGAAGAGCTGAAACGTATGATAGACAACGCGTCGGAGGACTGATATGCTCGCATTCTTTCAAACACTCGTCAAAATGAGCGTTTCATCGGTCTGGATAATACTTGCGGTCATTTTATTTAGGCTAATTCTGAGACAAATTCCGAAGCAGGCGCGGGTCTTGATGTGGATACTCCCTGCTGTCAGGCTGACTGTACCTTTCAGCTTTGAATCTCGGTTCAGCGTAACGCCGGAGCCCGCAAAGGTCATACCGCAGATTTCTGGAATATCAGCCGCCCCATTGTCTACGACCGATATTTTGATCGTCTTGATATGGGCTATCGTGACGGCAGGAATGCTGCTTTATATGCTGCTTAGCTTTTTGAGGCTGAGGCTGCGCGTGCGCGAGAAACTTTTGCTCAGGGATAATATTTTTATCTGCGACAAAATCGACTCGCCTTTTGTGCTGGGGCTTATCCGCCCGAAAATCTATATACCTTCCGATATGGACAGCAAGGAACTCGATTACGTCCTTCTGCACGAGCAGGCGCATATAAAACGGCTCGATACCCTGTGGAAGTCCTTAGCGTTTTTGATACTCAGCCTGCACTGGTTCAACCCGCTTGTGTGGGCGGCATATATCCTGTTCACCCGCGATATTGAGCTCGCGTGTGACGAACGAGCGGTAAAGGCATTGTCGCTTGATGAGCGCAAAGCGTATTCGTCCGCTCTGCTCAGCTGCTGTACACAAAAACGGTTTGCGGCGGCGTGTCCGTTCGCATTCGGCGAAACGCCGGTCAGACAAAGGATAAAAAGTATTCTCAGCTACAGGAAGCCGAAGCTGATACACAAGCTCATCGCCGTGATATGCTGCACGGCGGCAACGTTGCTGTTCCTTACAAATCCTGTCACCGCAAAGGTCACAAAAGAGAGCGTCGCAGTAATTAACGATCCTCTGCAAAATCTGTGGTACGAACCGCCGACGACCGAGCCTGTGACCAAAGTTCCGACCGAAGTTCCGACCGAACAAATAACAGAAGCTCCCGCCAAAGAATACGACAACAGCGGTGATGATACTTACTACGAGACCGAAGAATACTACCAAGAGTCCGAGGAAAGCTATTATGAATATGACAACGGCGACGACAATAATGGTTTGGAATCAGTCGATGATCATGTCGAGATAACACCCTTTCCTGATGACTACAGTGCTAATATCCCGCCGTGGGTAAATGATAATCAAACAGTTATGCAAAGCTCTGAGGTCAATTTGCGGGATCCGTATACCGACGCAAACGGCAACAGCGTTTTTCAGTGGGATCCGCCGGCTAACTAAAAAGGAGTTTATATAAATGAAAAAGACAATAATGATCATTCTTGCAGCAATATGCTGTTTATCCTTAGTCGGGTGTAAATTCGGCACGCCGGTCCAAAACTCTCAGACAGAGACGGAGATTGCCACTCCCGACGAAGCTCCCGACGTGCCTGTGGGAGAGAAAATCGCCGTTACCGAGCCGGTGATTTCTGCCGATACGGGAATGCTGCTCAAATATGATTTAGACCCCAATTTATACGCGAGGAAAACGCGTGAATTTGACGATACGCTGAAGCATCAGGATGAAAACTACCTGTATATCCAAGACAGGATGTTCAACTCATTTGACTACTTTACGACCATCGAAGCGGTTTATGTAAAGCGAAAAAACCTAACGGTGAATCTATGCTGTTATCTCGCCGACCGTCAGAGCGAAAAAGCCAAGGAAATAATATTTGACGTTGATGAGAAAAACAAGCGAGCTGTTCCTAATCGGTACGTTATAGCCGAGGGCGACTATCATCTTAAATGCTTGTTCACTAAAGAACAGCAAGAGAAATTCGCCTTTGACTACGACGATCTTTATGGCAAAGCCGCGGCTGACCGTGCGCGGGCTCTGCTTCACACTCCGCTTTTGGGTCAGGTCAGCTCCGTAACGGATTCCCCGATGAAAAACAGCGGAGCGGAAACCGATGATATCGCGAAGCACGTTGATGTTTCACATTATCTCAAGCAGGAGATACCCAACGAAGGCTATTCATATTCCGCGTATATCCCTCGTCACAATATTCTCGGGCTGATAAACACCGAGGAGCATTATCACCCGTGGTATTTCTGCGTTTATAAAATGATCGTCAGCCAGCCTGAGATAACCGTTAGGGGCAATGAGATCGAAATTAACGGAACGTATTCCGATTACAATACCCACAGCAACAAATTCACCGCCGTCATCAACAAGGATACGGGCGTATTGCTCAGCTATGTGGAAAAGAATGGCTCGGGCAATGTAGTTGAGGAGATAAAAACCACTATGATAGCCATTGACCGTGAAATAGATCAAAACGTTTTTGATAAAATGGATTTGCCGGAGTAGAAATCATGAAATACTTTTTACCTGAATATCTCGATGGATCAAACAACGAGCTTTGGAAAAAGGCTTGCCGTGAATACAATATTTATATGACTGAAAATGAAGCTGTATTTTCAAAGGCATTTTTGAAGGAATACCATAGCGGCGGATTCCACGACTACCGGATCAATCAGATAAAAACGGAGTTCACCGGTTCCGGCACTGTGAATATCACCGTTGAATTAGAGCACAACGGCAGAAGATATCTTTTGATATCAAAGGACGTTACAAGCAGCTCGGTCACGATCAACAATCAAGATAAGTCCATACTAAACAGCTGTTACCTGTACGGCGAGTATTACAAGGACGCTGACGGAGCATTCAATCACAACTTCCTGTTCGGCAACGGCAGCGAGTGTGATATTACATCAAAGGGATTTGTTTTCGAAACGCAAAAGGAGAGTATACAACAATGAATACCGAGCACATAAAAATGATATTAGTTTTGTCCGTTTATACAATCTTTGTCGGTTCAGTGTTTATCGCGACTGCTGTCGGACGGTGGTTAGTTTTCAAAAAAATGGGCTTGCCGGGCTGGAAGGGTATCATTCCGTTTTACAGTGAGGCTGTTCTGTTTAAGACGGTTTGGACCATCAAAATGTTTTGGGCGTATTTTTCCCTGTTCTTTTGCTATTTAATGATATGCGCCGTGGCTTTTGCGCTTGGAACTTCGGGCTTGTCAGGCAACAAAAGCGGATTGTTTGCTGTTTTGCTTTTTCTGTTGATTTTGATTGTTGCGTGGGGGATTTTGGCGGCTATATATGTCATACTTTTCAAGATGAACAACCGCCTCGCAAGGGCGTTCGGAAGGATCCCCGGCTTTGCCGTCGGGCTGACCTTCATACCCCCTGTCTTCTTTATTATTTTAGGCGCCGGCAAATCCAAATTTTTACTTAACAGGGGATCGGTATGACAGAATTTAAACCAAAAAGCCGGAAGCCTCTTGTGATCTTTCTCTGCATAGATTTTCCTGTAATCGTGTTCTGTTTTCTGATGATTTTTTCAGGCAGGGCTGCAATATCCATCAAAGGTTTTGCGGCTGATTCCGGCGATGATCTGTATGTCTACCAACGGTAATATTCAAGTGCGCTATGATTATGATGTGTTCGGTAAAATCACGGCGGTAAAGAACGGCAGTAATCAGGCGATTACCGATACTTCAAGCCTTGCGTTCCTGAATCCTCTGCGCTATCGCGGTTATTATCTTGATACGGAAACCGGCTTGTACTATCTTATGAGCCGTTACTATGATCCTGTGGTGCATAGGTTTATTAATTCGGACGGCTATTTTCAGTCAGGCGGAAATATTCTTGATGCTAATATGTCGGCTTATTGCGGAAATAACCCTGTTATGTTTTTTGATCTATTTGGAGAAAGATACATTTCATCAACAACTGTTAGAAACGAGGATAAGAATGAAAAATTTATTTCTTGTCGTTATCAAAGCTTCGCTTCACTAAAAAAATACAATCCTGCTCCAATCGGTACATATTCAGGAGGTGATATATATTTTGTTAGTTCAGAAGACCGTAATCCCACGACTTGGAATACTGATGTAGTAATACGTGATTTCAGAAATAGTGAACACAATGTGAGGATAATTAATTCCTGTTTAATAACCAATCCGGAAGATATGTATACCATATTGAACTGCTTATCGGAATATGAAAAGCAAAATCCTTCTAAATGGGAAAGGGACTCAGATGTTGACGATATGTATACAGAGTGGGATGCTCACAACTGGAGTTTTAAATATATTGGGTGTTTTAACAGCGCTGTTTGCAAAAGAGCTCAAAGCGTGGATATTGATAATAAAGATGCCAACAAATCTTTTTGGGATCATACATTTGGGCGTTTTTTGAATGAAAGGTTTGGATGACTAAAATGTATTATAATTTAAAAAAAGCAATGATAATTATTAATAGCTCCTTGATTGTCTGCTTTGCTTTATCAATGATATTCCCTTTTGTCGTAAGTGGCTTTGGCTTTGATGACTGTACGGGTAGTTTTATTCTTACCTATGTTCCTGTGTTACTGGGTGGTCTGACAACGTTACTCTATCCTGTTATTTCGCCGCAATTTCTGGGATTCTTGTTTTGGGTGTTAGTTACTCTGGGATATCTAAGCCCCCTAATCGGGGTTTTCTTGGCAAGAAAACATCGCTGGTGGATTATATTACCTTCTGTTTTTTTAATCACAGACTTAGTATTTTGTGTTAGAGGAAATTCCCTGCTTGGAATTGTTTTTGACTGCATAGTTTTAGCTTTGACCGCTTTACATCTGTGGATTTCATTAAAAATCGGAAATAGTCAGAAAGCATAAATTATCACGCTATCTATAGCTACGACAGCAACAGCGTCCGTGTTAAGAAAAACGTCAATGGTACGGATTATACCTTTGCCTATGTTGACGGAAGGCTGGTATATGAAACAAGAGGAACTGCCCGATTTTTCTATAGCTATGATTCAAACGGTATTTTGTACTCGGTGAAATATACGCTCACAGATTCGTCAAGTCCTCTGACATATTATTACACACATAATTCACGCGGCGATATTGTCGGAATATACAACGAAGCAGGAGAGTTGAGGGCGCACTATGAGTATGACGCTTGGGGTAATGTGCTTTCTGTTACCAATCAAAACGGCAATACAATCACAAGCGCTACGCACATCGGCAACAATGACTGTTCCGAGAATCGGCTTTTTCTTCCTGAACAGTATTGTTTTTATGCCGAATCCGGCAAAATATAGAAATGATGACGCTTTCATATTATTCCTTTCACAGTAAATTATTCAGCGGTAAACAAAAACGTGTAAAAACAGAATTACTTGTCGCAAACATCGTTTCCTATCTTCGCTTGATTGAAATGACATTATATTTAGAAAATTTGAAATAACAAAATTATCTAAGCTTTTCTTCGATTTCTTTATCAGGCCAATAGCCCCAAGACTCAACGATTTTTCCGTTGACGACCTTGAAATTCTCCAATGCTTCAAATGAAATCCGTTTACCGGTCGCAGGAATCCCCATGCATTCTCCGGAATGAACTCCATCGTATAATACCCTTGTCGCAACCAAATCGTTCTCAGCAAAAATGTCCAGCATTTTAATGGATAAATCCGAAAACATACCGGCGACGATTTTGAGTATTTCAACAGCCTGCGCATTACTCCTTGCTCCGGCCGGACTGTGATCTATGTAATCCTCAGCGACAAGATCTATCACTTCGGCGTAATTTTTGTTTTCATATCCCTCTTTAAAAAATCTGTTTACAATTTCAGTATTTGTCATACAGTGCCTCCAAAACATATTTCTATTCATTATCGGGTTGCTGACCATCGTGCGGTTCCCAGACGCACTTTGTCAAATTAAAATCGGTAAACTCTGCCTTGAAGCTTGAATCCTCGGGGCTGCAGGCGTATATACCGAATCGAATCAAGCCGTCTGCCTTTGTTAAGTGGCAAATCCTCATTTGACTAAAGCTTTTTCCGTCCGTCGAACACTCTATTCTAAAATCATCCTCACGCCTGCTGAGCCTGTACCACATTGTTTTGATCTCAGCTGAAATTTCTGTTGTTGCCCAATCGGAATAACCTCCGTTGGTGACGACTGAACCAAGATGCTGAATATCATTGTTTTCGTATTCAACCGATGCTTTCAGCCAGCTTTCGCTGTCCAGATAGACAACGATCCCGCATTGGTCAAAACGGTGATAACTTTCACGAAAATCAGTCTTTACAACAAAAGAAAAGAACTTCTCGTTTGTTTCCATTTGGAGAACAGGCGCGTTATCGTTGCGAAAGTGATAATAAGTTCTTTGCCATAAATCTGTATGCGGTTCTGTGTTTATAGTGATTTTGTTATCATAAACAACATAGTTTTTGGGTTTTCTTGTCCATTTGAATTCCTGTAAGTCCATTTTCTCCACTCCGTATATTTTTATTTGTCTATTATCAAACAAGCCCTAATGTCTATCATAACAGATTTCCTCAAAATAGTCTATAATAAATTGCTAGACTTACACGTCAATCTAATTTCGTAATAAAAATGTAACATCACCTCCTGATTTCCACTATGAATCAGGAGGTGAATTATTTAGCGATTATGATAGCAGTCCCAATGGCTTTTCTTTGTGGGGCGCGCCGATGGCGGGATCGTTTCAAGCGCCGCTTCTTCAGTGAAAAACAAACGGCTTTTTCTTACGCGAATTGCGGTGTTGGTATCAAGGTAGCAAATTGTGAATAAATCCCTTGTAACCCGCAATACTTTTACTTCTCTCAAAAAATGACCGTTATCAACAATATAGGCAATATCTCCTTAGTTTAATCTATTTGCCACACTCTATCCCTCCTAAAACATTTTTTCAATAATATTATTCGAATAAATATTCTAAAATTCAAGAGGTTTTTAGGATTATTCTTTTTGTTGTTACGGATTACATCTCCCACATGGCGAATAGCCCATTTCGATCACTTTTTCACGGCGTCCTGTGAATGGCTGCTTATTTTTCTCTTTCATTTGACCGACAGAATCACAGTACGGATAGTGAAATTTCTTAGTGTTGGTATTCAGAATGTAGGTTATTTCGGGAGCACTCTCTGATTCGGTAGTTGTTTCTGTATGTGACGCAGCAGCAATCTTGCTCGTTCCATCAGTGTAATCTATCTCAATAGACGGCTGCACATTGTAACAGAATATATTGAAACAGATACCTGTTCCGTTATCTTCAACGGAATAACCTTCCATTAAAACGCCATTCGCAACCAAATTGTTTCCCTCAAACACAGGCGTAACACGATACAGAACATGATTGTTTGTGTTTTCAATATAATCGTGGACTTTGTTTTCAAACGGCAGCATCCCTTCGGTATTCAGGTAACGTGTGCCGGTAATCAGGTTTTTCGGATTTGCGTTTTCGCCCGATAATGAATAGGCTATCAGGTGGCAGCGATTATAGAGGTACTTATCCTCAATCAAATCATCATATCTGACGGTGTGCCAACCCGACGGCTTGATCATTCCGATCTCTCCACGCGGCTCGGTGGGGAAGCAATCGGAATCAATGCAGGCAAAGGCAACGCCGCACCTTCCAAAATCATCTAAACTGCTAAAAGAGATAAAGGATTCCGTTGTGAGATCGTTTTTATGAAAGAATGGTTGATTATCATTTACTTCATAGTAAGGTGCGCCTGAGTATGGTGGAACCGTTGATAAATCAAGTTGCGGAATTGCCGAGGTTACTTCTTCCGTGAGTGCTTGAGCTGTTGTATCCTCTGTTTGGGGAGTGGAGAAATTGTCCACTTTTGATGTTGGAGCCGTTTCAATGAAATATCCGGAATTGGTTGATTCACCATGCCTGTCACAACCAACAAGGAGCGAAATGATTATAATAAGAAGAAAACCAATGGCTATAGTTTCCTTAATTGTTTGTCGCTTCATATAACCTCCTGTCCTCAGTGTAGATATCAACTTCATTATATCAGAATACTTCTTATTTGAATAGTATTCATTTACATCTAAAATGTATTATGCTACTCAATTAAAGGGTAAAATAGTTACAGGATAGAGGTAATTGATATGGATGCGACTGAAAGAATCAAAGAACTGCTAAAACAACGAGGGTGGTCAGCTTACAAGCTGTCTAAACAATCCGGTTTGGCAGAATCAACCGTCAATAATATCTTAAAACGAAATACCGTTCCGTCGGTTACTACATTGGAAGCAATTTGCGGTGGATTCGGTATGACGATGGCACAGTTTTTCGCAGAGGGTGAGTTGATTGAAGTTACTCCCGATGTCAGCGAATTGGTGCGCTATTATACGATTCTGTCCGGTGAACAGAAAGAAGTTGCGAGAGAGCTTTTGAAAAAAATGAATCAAAAATAAACCTATACCGCAATGTTTTGGGCATTGCGGTATTGCTGTAATATAACTATATATCGCCATATAATACAATTATAATATATCTTTCATTTATGTGTCAATATAGAATAGTAATATATTATAAATGAAAGAGTGATATTATGATTGATAACGGAGAACCGCTTAGAATCAAAAGAAAGGGCGAAGACGGCTATAAGCTGATTTCTGTACGGATTCGGGAAGATACACTGTCGGCATTGGATAAGATGGCGGCGGAAACGCGTTACTCGCGCAATGAGTTGATTAATCTTATTTTGGAGCATGGGGTCAAAAATATTATAATTGAGTAGAAGAAAGAGTTTCCTTGGAAATATTTATAATGATTGAAACCGCTTGACAATTCCGGAATAAGGAATTATAATGATTGTGTGGTAAAAATATAACAGACCAACCGATCTAAAAAAGACAAAAAGATTAACTCGGATATTCTCCGGGTGTAGTCTTTTTGTCTTTTTTATACTCAAAACAGAATTGAGGAAACAGTATGAAAAAGAGATTTAAGGTCGTAAAGTGGATGGCAATCGGTATAACGTCTGTCGGCATAATCGTTGTGGCGGTGATTCTGACGATGTACTGTACCCACCACGCTCAAGTTGAGAGCATAATCTCTGATTTCAAGCAGAACGTCGAACAACTCCATGTGAACCCGACTGGGAAATCAGACAGCGATAATAATGGACAGTCAGATAATAAAGGG